>NZ_JBFMKP010000027.1:0-77677 GCF_040786235.1 Aquimarina discodermiae | reverse complement strand
ATTTAACCGAAGAAATCACAGAGTATCAATACTCGATAAAATAGTAGAGCGATGTGTAATGCATCAGCCTGTTACTATCAAACAAGTAAAAACCATTGCGAACTAAATGGGTAACCCTATAATCATATTCATTATTAAAAATGGAGACTAATTACTTTAGGGTGGTTACTTATTTAAGGTGAGAGTTAGCGAGAGGGTATACTGCAACCAATTTGTACAGAGATAATACCTATAGGGGTGAAAAGTAAAGTAATGGCCTTAAAAAAGTTTCTGAGTTAAAATATTAAGCTTTTAAAACCAATAATTTGTTAGAAAATGAATTGTTAACAGTTAAGTTTGGATATAATAAACCCAAAGCAAAAAGTGTATAGATGCATCATGTTTTAAAAACAACCAATAAAAAGCTACTTCTATAGACTTTAATTTTGCTGCTTCTATAGGATGGTTTGCAATGAAATTGAGAAATTCTAAATATTGTAAGAATACTGATATTAATCAAATTATTGCATTAGCTGATTCGAATAAAGGTGATGATGATCAGGGATATCGATCAGAGTTTATTAGGTTAATAAATAATTATCAAGGATTGTAGTCATAGGATAGGGCTTGAAAAACAACACTATAGATAAAGGTGTAATAAGATCGATAAAAAGATAATAAATGATCTTTTGTTCTATTCGTAGCAATTATTATATTTGATAACAAAGCCCCTTAAAACTATGAAATTAATTAACCTAAAATTTGTTACCATTATCTATGTTATGATAATGTCTTGTACCAAAAACGATGACTTTCAACAAGTACAAGAAGAAATTGATGTTGACCAACCAGAAAATGTTATTACTACACCTTGTAATTTTGATGCCTCTTCGATTACCGCAAACTCTACTGTAGTTATAGATTGTGTATTAGATCTTGATGGAGCTACTGTTACACTTCCCGAAAATGTGAATTTCGAATTTAAAGGAGGAGATATAGTAAACGGTACCTTAGTTTTTGCTGGAGGAACCATAGATGGTAGATTGTTAAGTTATAAACTAGAAGTAAAAGGTGAGGTAAGACTTTCCGATCCCGCTTTTAAATTTTATGCAGTACGATGGGATATTACAGAAGGAAGTACTACTTCTGATATTGCTTTGCAGAATACAGCAAAATTAGAGAATGTAATGTTTATGACCAGTGCATTAGGCGCTACGACTTTTAGAATTAATAAATTGGATGCTTTTTTTGAAGTAACAAGAGTTACAGGTAGTTCTAATAAGGTTTTTAGACCTTCTAAAGAAGCTGTTAATATTCCTTCTAACTTTAATCTGGAAATGACAGAGAATACCCATCTTCGTATTTATCCAGGAGGAGAGCATAATAGACAAGGAGGAGCTATTATGGCTATAAGAGATGAATCGAATATTACGGTAACAGGAGGTAATTTTCATGGAGATCGTGATCAAAGAACATTTTCACCAGATGATAATGGGTTAGAGGGTAGCCACCTGTTTCTTATTCATTCCGGAAAAAATGTGGTAATAGATGGTGTTAATTTCCAAGATGGTTCTGCAGGAACCTTTGCAATATTTTCTTTTGGATTTTCTTTTAATCCAGATTATAACCCAACCACCAATGTTACTATTAAGAATTGTGTGATAAGGAATTCTAGAAGAATGGCAATTGCTCTTACCGATGGACGAGATATTGTTATAGAAGGAAATACTTTTATTGATGCTGGTCAGCCCTCGGCAAATACAGATGGAGGTGAGGTAGGATATGCTATCAATATAGAACCTGATAGATTTCGAAATGATGCCGGCGAACTGATGGAACGTCAAAGAGTATTTGATGTCCTTATCAAAGGAAATACCGAAAGTGGTAGTAGAGGAGGGTTCCTTACTTTAACTATCGGGCAGGACATCACAGTAGAAGGAAATACTATAGGAACACGAGTAGTACATTCACTTGTTTCGGGAATTAAAATAGTAAATAATAGCTTCAAGGCCGTTGGACACGCAGTAGATAGTTGGGCTGTATTCTCGGCATCTCGAGGAGAAACAGTGTTTAATAATGAAATTGCAGGAAATATTATAGAAGGGTATTCTTTAGGAATAGTGTCAGGATCTCATGATTGTTATGTGCACGATAATACAATTGTCAATTGTAAATCCGGAATTCAGTTAAGCAAAGCTACTCAAACCCGAATTCATGATAATACTATTAATGTAACAGATAATGGTATACAAGCAACAAATACTAACAATAATGATGTAGAACTAAAAGGAAATAACATTACATCTGGTGGTTTTCATGCGTTGTTTGTACAAATGAATAATAAAGGTGGAGAAGAAGATTTTACAGTTACTCTAGATAATAATACGTTTTCTGGTAATAGAAAAGTAACATTATCAAATTCTAATGGTATTATATTTACCAATAATGAAGTTTTGGGTGGTATGGAAATAGGAAATACTACCAATTCTGTAATTTCTTCTAATGTGATAAAACCAAATGCTAGTGATGGTATTCGTTTGTTCGAAACTCATAATAACATAACAGTTAGAGATAATACGGTATTTAAACCAAGTGGTTCACATGCTTGTATCAATAATGATTCGACAACTCCTAATGCAGTTACATTATCAAATAATAGCTGTAATTAATAAAAAATAATAGATTTACACCCCAATTCTAAACTATTAAAATGTATTGTTTTAATAGTTTAGAATTGGGATGTTTTGTTTTATTAATATTTTATATTTGCTTGATTCATACAAAAACTCATTTAATCTTTCTGTAGTGTATAAATCAAACTATTTATTATTCATAATTCCTGCGTTGATATGGGGGTCTACCTGGTATATTATTAAATTTCAATTAGGAAACGTAGATCCTATTGTATCTGTATCTTATCGATTTGGTTTGGCAGGAATGCTACTTCTGGGATATTCAAAAATTAGAAATTTTCCTTTAAAATTCACAAAGCATCAACACCTTTTAATTGCGCTTCAGGGAATATTGTTGTTTGGAGCAAATTACTGGTTGGTATATATGTCAGAATTATACCTTAGTAGTGGATTGGTTGCAGTAGCATTTTCGACATTAGTTTTTATGAATATATTTTTTGGAGCTTTATTTCTAGGTGAAAAAATAAAAAAGAATATCATTATAGGAGCTGTTTTTGGATTGTTGGGTACGGTTCTCATTTATCAGTCAGAATTTAGAAGAATTGATTTTACCGATGACCAGATCAAGGGACTTATTTTTTGTATATGCTCTATTATTTTTGCCTCTTTAGGAAATATTACCTCTGCTTATAACCAACAAAAGTTTAAGTTACCCGTACTACAAACCAATGGTTTTGGGATGGTATACGGATCTTTAGCTATGTTTACCATTGCTGTTTTGTCAGGAAAATCTATAAACTTTGATGTTTCAACATCATATATATTCTCACTTACATATTTGGCGCTTTTTGGTTCTATTATTGCTTTTACTGCTTACCTTACTCTATTAGGAAAAATAGGAGCAGGTAAAGCATCATATACTATTGTGGTTATACCCGTTATTGCATTAACAATTTCGACTATTTTTGAAGGCTATGTACCCGATGTATATGCATTTATAGGTATGTTTTTAATTATTGCTGGTAATATGCTTGCCCTAAAAAGTAAAAAATAGAAGAACTTATAATTTTTTAAAATGGTTGTACATTTTTTTTCTGACGGTATCATCGGGTAATACCCCATAGCCTGCCATCATATTATCAAGAGCATGATGCGGTTTTGATGTACCAGGAATAACACAATTTATAGCTTTGTTTGATAGTATATATTTTAAAAAAAACTGCCCCCAGCTATTAATATTATATTCTTTAGCCCATTTTGGTAGTGGTTTGTTTTTTATTTTTTTGAATAGTGAGCCACCATTATATGGTCTGTTAATAATAATAGCTGTGTTGTTTGATACAGCAGTCGATATTAACTCATGTTCTGCATGTCGATTATCAATAGAATAATTGAATTGTACAAAGTCTGGCTTTTCTGTCTTTATTATTTTTGAGAGTTGGTCATGAGATGAATTGGTATAATGTGTAATTCCCCAATATTTTATAATCTCTTTTTCTTTCCAGTTTTTTAAGGTTTTTACATGCGTTTTCCAGTCAACGATATTATGTATTTGCATTAAATCCATCTTTTTTCTATTCATTGTTTTGAGAGAACTTTTCATTTGTGCGATACCCGATTGCTTACCAGTAGTCCAAACTTTTGTGGCGTAAAAAAAGTCTTTCTGGATTTCGAGTTTTGTGGTAAGATCTCCAACAACTTTTTCAGAGTTACCGTACATAGGAGAGCTATCAATCATTTGCCCACCATGTTTTTTCATTGTTAGTAATACATTAGAAAGCCGTTCTCTATCATTTGAGTTATTTCCTATATCAAATGATTGCCAGGTACCTAAGCCAATTACAGAAAGTGGTTGGCCCGTAGAAGGAATTTTTCTTTTAAGCATTTTACTACCTGTATTGAAAGCGTTCAACATAGAAGGAATTGCAAATGCAGCTATAGATGAACATGCTATTAATTTTGTCGCTTCTCGTCGTGATATGTTTTTCATTTTGTAGCGTTTAGATTTATTTTATTTTTTGATACTTTCATTTCTTTATCTCCTAATAAAAAACCAGTATATCCCCATAGTAATACAATAGGAACGGCTACAATTGCAATTGAAGGTAACCCCATTCCCATAGTAATAAGAATTGTAAAAAACCACCCAGAGAAAGCATCTCCTCCACGATAGACAGCAGTATCAATAAAATTCTTGGCTTTGTATTTTTCTTCTCTATTACTAACTGTAAATAATATTTCTCTTCCAGGCTTTAGCGTGGTATAATTTCCAACTCTAAGTAGAATCATTAAAATCATTAGAATAGATAATGTAGTTTTTGTACTTAATATAATAAAACCTATACCCAAAACAACCGGAACTAAACTTAAAGTAACTGAGAGTCCAAATTGTTTAATAATCCTACTGGTTAGAAAAAATTGCCCTATTATAGTAAGTGAATTTGTAATTAAATCTACCGTAGAGAAATACTGAATTCTTTCTATGCTATTGGTAATTGTTTTTTCTACGATAGTAGCTTGCTCAAAATATAGGATAGTAGATGTACATGTATATAATATGATGAATAATGAGAGTTTCTTTAAGTAATTAGAGGATATGACAAGCTTTATACCATCAAATAAAGTTCTTTTTGTTAAGCGATTGTCTTTGAATTTTTTCAGAATTTGTTTTGAGTTTTGATTGGGGGCTAATTGCATTATTCTCCTTAGTGCAATTAGACTCATACACAAAAAGATGATGGTTAATAGAAATAAGTTTTCTATACCAAATGTTCTTGATAATGATGAAGCAATTAATGGCCCTGCAATTGCCCCTAAACTTCCTCCTGTAGATATGATTCCGAATAGCCGTTTAGATTGTGTATTTGTATATATGTCTACCATAAAACTCCAGAAAAGAGATATAGCAAATAAGTTAAAAACACTTAGCCAGATAAAGAATATAATGGGTAGTAATTTCAAAAAAAGTCCTTCAGAAAAGAAGTAATAGAACAAGAGTATATTGCAAATAAAAAATAAATAGGATGATGTGAGTACCGTACTAATTTTAAACCTGGAAGTAAGGTAACCAAAAAGAGGAACCATTGCAATCATTGTTAAAAATGTACCTGTAAAAAGCCATTGCATGTTTGATGCTCCATTAGAAATACCCATCTCATCACGTAATGGTCTTAGTATGAAATAAGAAGCTAATAAAACAAAAAAATATAGAAAGGACCATACAACAAGTTTTTGCTCACCTGGCTTTATATTAATTAAATATGAATTCATAAAGAGCTATTTTTTGATAGCTCAATATTGATAATTAGAAATGAGAAACGATGATTGATTTATAAATAAGAGCGACTGATTTATAAATCAATCATTTAAGAATGTGCATTTTTTTGAACTGAGTGGGAGTCATTCCTTTTATTTTTTTAAAAGAGGTGTTAAAAGATGATAAAGTATTAAATCCCGATTCATAAGCAATTTCAGAGATTTTGATATGATTATATGTAGGAGAAATTAGTTTGACCGCTGCCTCATGAATACGATAGGAGTTAACGAAATCAGAAAAATTAGTAGTAAATCCTTTATTAATAATATGAGATGTCAAATAAGGAGGAAGAGAGATTTGTTTAGAAAGTTGATCCAAGGTAAAAGTAGCATTTATATAAGGTTGTTCTAATTGCATTATTCTAACAATTTCATTCTTATAGTAGATAAACTCCTGTTGGGTAATATTAATGTTCTGATATTTTAAGTCTTTGTTTTTTTGCACAAAAACAGAAGGGTGTAGAAATCCATAAAATGCTATAACATAGATAAAAAGAGCGTAAATGATTGGTCCAGCCAAATAAGGAGATAAACCTAAAATATAATTTGAAAAATAAGCCAATTGTATACTCGCTGTACCTAAAAATAAGATACATAACCAAAATCTTTTTTTATTATCAATGATATCTGTTCTTTTATCTCTTTTTATCAAAAAGCCAATCAAAACACCAAAAGTTACAAGAGTATATATTAATTGATGATATAATAAAAAAGAATACCCACCAAGATACCAAAAGTTGTCCCCATTCATTCTAAAAATAAAAGGGAGTAGTAGTATCGAAGGAATAAGGTGAAGCGTATGGATTCTTTGCCATTTTTTTTGTTTCATATAATAATGAAAATATAAAAGCAAGAGTGGGGCAGTACCATAATGAGCGATAAACCCAATATTTATAAACCAATCAGGTATGTAATCTAGATATACCCATAGCAAAGATTTAATTATTCTAATCGTAATATGAAAAAAGAAAAGAGAAAGAAGTGTGTTTGCTGTATGGTGTTTTTTTCCGAAGTAGATATAAATCGTTAAAAAAGCACTTTGGATAGCACCAAAGCTTCCTAATAAGAGTTCAATTTCTTTTGATATTTTTAAAGCCTTCAATTTCTTTTATTTAAGTATTAAAATACAAAATTATTATCAATTTATTTGTAATTACCTTTTATTGAAGCATTCCTGTAAAAAAGGAACTAGATTATAATAAAAAGGTGTAGTTTCGCGCCTTCAATTCATAGACCCTACTAATGAAACGTATAAAAGAGTATAAAAAGTTGTTCTCAATAGAAAATACTATTGATCTTAAAGTATTAAAAAAATCATATAGAGATTTAGTAAAAGAATGGCATCCAGATAAGTTTCAAGATGGTGACCCTCAAAAAGAGATTGCAGAAATAAAGAGTAGACAAATTATTGATGGTTATCATTTCTTAGTAAGTATAGCTCCAGAAACAAAAGCAGCTAACCTAGAAGAATATACAGCTATGATATCTCAATCAGGGATTTTAGATTATCAGCATAAAGGAATGTTATTAGAGATTACATTTTTGGACGGAACTACTTATGAGTATTTTGGTGTACCCAAAAATGTATATATAAAAATGGTTAATTCTGATAAGCTACATAGATTTGCTAAAAGAAATATTTTTAATTCATATCTGTATAGAAAATCAAAAAAAACGCTTCAAGAAGCATAAATAAAACTACAAGTTAATAACTTATATTATTGTAATTCATTTGTATAGAGTAACTATCTTTACCTAAACTTACCCACTATGTCTAAACAGTTTTCAGAATTAGGTCTTAATGAACCAATTCAAAAAGCGCTCACAGATTTGAATATTAGTAGCCCGACAGATATTCAAAGTAAAGCGATTCCGGTTTTATTAAATCAAACAGAAGATTTTGTTGGGTTGGCAAAGACGGGGACGGGAAAAACTGCTGCATTTGGTTTACCCTTATTACAGTTGGTTGATACTGAAAATACTTCTATTCAGGTAGTAATTGTTGCTCCAACACGAGAATTAGGACAACAAATTTATTCTAATTTAGTATCCTTTGCGACTTATTTGCCAAAGGTTTCTATCGCATCGATTTGTGGCGGCATTCCTATCAAACCGCAAATAGAGCGTTTAAAACAGGAAACACACATTGTTGTTGCCACCCCAGGTCGTTTGATTGATTTGGTAAAAAGAAAAGCTATTTCTATAAAAGAGGCGGGTTGTCTTGTGTTGGACGAAGCCGATGAAATGGTAACTTCTTTAAAAGATGGTCTTGATGAAATAGCAAAAGAACTTCCTAAGAAACGCAGAACTATTTTGTTTACTGCTACCATGCCAGGTACGATTAAGCAGTTGATACAGAATTATATGTCTAAGCATGTCGTTCAAGTAAGTTCTGATATGAAAACGATGGGGCATCAGGGTATCGATCATCGATATGTTGTGGTAGAACCTATTGAAAAACTAGACGTATTGATGCATTTTTTAACTTCTAAAGAAGGAAAACGAGGTGTTATCTTTTGTAAAACAAAGGCGGCAGTTAATAAACTTGCAAAAAACCTTGCGATACATAAATTTTCTTCTGGGGCACTTCATGGTAGCTTATCACAACCAATTCGTGATAGGATTATGGAGCAATTTCGAAATGGTCATATACAAATATTGGTAGCTACAGATTTGGCTGCACGAGGAATCGATGTAAAAGAAATCGAATATGTTGTACATTATCACTTACCAGATTTATATGAAACTTATGTACATAGAAGTGGTAGAACCGCAAGAGCGGGTGCGAAGGGAATGTCTTTGACAATTATACAGAAAGAAGAAGAATATGAAATTCCAGATTTTGAAGATGAATTAGGGATATCGTTTCAGCAATTTGAAAAAGCAACTCCGCAAAGTATAGAAGAAAATAATACACTATTATGGGCAAAAAAAATATTTAAAACGAAACCGAATCGAGAGATTTCAACAGATTTTAAAGAAAAAGTACATACCGTTTTTCATCACCTTACCAAAGACGAATTGGTAGATAAGGTTTTAGCTCATTATTTAGAGCAAAATCAATCTAATACTCCCTCTAAAGAGGATAATAAAGGATTAAAAAAAAGAAAACGTTAATCGGTTTAAATAGATATGGCTAATATAATTAGGTCTCAAGCAGAAATTCTAAAAAAACTGAATATAGATCAGTTAAACCCTATGCAAAAAGAGGCGATTGCAGTAATAGGGGTTCATCCAAACACTATTTTACTCTCGCCTACGGGTACAGGAAAAACATTAGCGTTTTCATTACCTGTGATAGATAGTTTGGATGCAAATTGTGAAGAAATTCAGGCGCTTATTTTAGTGCCATCACGAGAACTTGCTATACAAATAGAACAGGTGATACGCACTATGGGATCTGGTTATAAGGTAAATGCTGTATATGGTGGTAGAGCAACTTCAAAAGATAAATTAGAACTAAAACACACTCCTTCAATTCTAGTTGGCACTCCTGGTAGGGTTGCAGATCATTTAAGACAAGAAAGATTCTCTACAGCTCATATCAAAACGTTGGTACTTGATGAGTTCGACAAATCGTTGGAAGTGGGGTTTGAAATCGAAATGAAAAATATTATCGAATTGTTACCAAATTTATCTAAACGCATATTAACATCGGCAACACAAGGGGTAACTGTACCTGGTTTTGTAAAACTCAATCAACCAGTAACGATAAATTACCTAACAGAAACAACGTCAAAATTAACGTTTAAGACGGTTACTTCTCCTACAAAAGATAAATTACAAAGTCTCGTAGCTATTTTGCATCATTTGGGAGATCAACCCGGGATCATATTTTGCAATTTTAAAGATAGTATTCAGGATGTTAGTTCCTTTCTAGATAAAAACAACATTCAATATGGCGTCTTTCATGGGGGCATGGAACAGAAAGATAGAGAACGTTCTTTAATAAAATTTAGAAATGGTACGAATCAACTATTAGTGGCAACAGATTTGGCGGCAAGAGGAATCGATATTCCAGAAATGAAATTTATTATTCATTACCAGCTCCCATACTCAAAAGAAGAATTTACTCATAGAAACGGCAGAACGGCAAGAGTTAATGAAAAGGGGACAGCTTATATTTTAAAATGGGAAGAAGAACGATTACGAGACTTTATACCAGAAACAGAAGAGGCAGATATAACAAGTCGGGAAATAAGAAAAACTAAACATTGGGAAACATTATTTATTTCTGGTGGTAGGAAAGATAAAATCTCTAAAGGAGATATTGCCGGCTTGTTTTTTAAACAGGGTAATATAGAGAAAGATCAATTGGGTGTTATCGAATTAAAACAGGATTGTACTTTTGTAGCGGTTCCTGTATCTATTGCAAAAGACCTTGCAGATAAATTAAATAATAGCAGACTAAAGAAGAAAAAAGTTCGTATTACAATTCTAAAATAGATAGATTGGCGTATAAATAGTTTATTGCTGTGCTGCTCTTTTTTTTAAACGTAACATTCCGTTTATTTTGTCAGATACTTTTTGTGCAGCTAGAATAGTGGCCAATGCATCTTGTCTTAATTCATCATCAACTACAACTTTATGTTCATTTAGTTCGTGCAGTGTACCTTCAAGTTTAGCCTTAGCCAAATGTAAACGGTTTTTAATATTGTTATTTCTGTTAACATCTCTAGGAGATACTATTCTAAACAAATAGAGAATATATAAAAGAGTTGCGATTAGTATACAACTTGGTATAATCAGTAATGCGGCCAAGATTGCTACCAAAACGTTTTTGGTGTTTTTGTCAAAAGTCTCACCAGCATCGCTATGAAAAGCTTCATGACAGTGATGAGGACCATCGATGGGCCAAAATGTAAAATCAATAATTTTTTCAAATATTCTCCATTGTAAGGGAACTTTGGTGTCGGGGTTATGATGATTGGTATAGTATCCAACACGTGATGAAATGGTATTATCTGGGTTGCCGCCTGCAATTACATTACCTAATTGATCTATTGCAACAAAAAAATTACCAATATAGCCCATAATAAATGATTGTTATCAAATGTAAATAAAAGAAGGGAATTTTCCTTTTTTTCTGATGTTTTAAAAATTAAAAGGTTAAAATAATGGTAATGTTTTCTTCTATTAATCAAGTATCTATATATTTGTATATACAAATTATGTATGTGTTATGAATAAATATTATAATGCCATTTTCGAAATTATTAGAACCGGTCACTGGATTACCGATTCTGTGTCTAAGCAACTTAAAGAGTATGATATTTATGAACCACAGTTTAATGTTTTACGAATATTACGAGGTGCAAAGGGAAAGCCGGTTTCTGTAAATACCATACTAGAATCTATGGTACAGAGATCTAGTAATGTAACCAGAATAGTAGACAAGTTAGCAGCAAAAGGACTTGTCGAAAGAACCCTGTGTAGTGAAGATAGAAGGAAAATGGATATTGTTATTACAGATGAAGGGTTAGCTTTACTATTAAAATTAGACAAGAAGGTAGAAGATTTTCATAAACCTATGCATAATAATCTTGACCAAAAAGAATTAGAAAAATTAGCACAATTAATAAAAAAACTAAAAGGACAATAGTTATAGTTATGAAGAAAATAATAGCAATAGGAGGAAGTAATAGTAAAAAATCTATTAATAAAACATTAGCGACCTATGCGGCTAATCAAATCAAGGATACAGAAACAGTCGTAATCGATCTTAATGATTTTAATTTACCTCAATATGGTATTGATTTAGAAACAGAAAAAGGAATACCAGAAGATGCCAATAGATTAAACGAAATGATCGCATCTGCTGATGGTTTGGTGGTATCATTGGCAGAACATAATGGTTCTTATGCAACGGCTTTCAAGAATGCGTATGATTGGTTATCTCGAATTAATCAAAAAGTTTGGAAAAACAAACCTATGTTATTGATGGCAACATCACCGGGAGGTAGAGGAGGAGCTACAGTATTGCAGGGAGCAAAGACATCTTTTCCTTATATGGGAGCAAATATAATTGCCGACTTCTCATTACCATCATTTTATGATAATTTCTCTGAAAATAAAATTAATAATGAGGAGTTGAGTACAGAGCTAGATAGTAAAATTAGATTATTCGAAAAAGCAATTTAATACGATTTATAGATGAGAATTTCTTAAAAGTAATAACAACAATTTTTCGCTAGATTGATGAATAAAATATAGTAGAAAAAGAATGTGATTTGAGACGAAATTTTTATTCTTAAATTGAACTGGTTTATGGTAAAGAGGATTGTTTACTAAAATAATCCTCTTTAAAACTCGAAATAAAATTATGAATGTATTTTTTATTTCGATGTTCTTTTTTAACAACCAGATAGTGTTTTCGTTTTAGACCATTTTTTCCAATACGTTTAAAAACAATATTGTTGGATAACCTAAATTTCTTTAATTGCCACTTGGGAGCACACATAACTCCCATATTTGCCTCTATCATGGATAGAGATATTTCTGTAAAAGGAATTGCAGATATCTTTATAGGGTTTATTTTATATGGTTTTAAAAAATGCTCATACACAGAAACACCTTCAAGAGGAAACGAATTAATTAATAGGTGTATCTCACTAAAATGATTTGGTTCAAGAAAATCTTTTTTGCTCATAGGATACTCCTTATGCATGACCGCGTAAATTTCATCGGCATAAATTTCTATAGATTCTAATTCTTCTGAGGCTGGTAAAGTAGTAACAATGGCAATATCTATTTGATTTGATAGTACTTGAGAAATAGTTTGGTGTGTTACGCCAAGGTTTAAATCTATACTAATTTCTGGATATAGGACTCCCATTTTTTGAATGAACCCAGGTATTGATTGAAAAAATGATTGACATTCTGCACTAAGTTTTATAGTTCCTTTAGCTCCATCTTTTATGTGTTCAATTGTATTAAACCCCTCTTCGATGTATTGAAATAATTTATTAGCCAATTTATATAGTTCTGTTCCTTCTTGGGTAAGTTCCCATTTGTTTCTTGTTCTATGAAAAACCTTGAACCCCAGACGTTCTTCGAGATCTCGTAGTTGATGGCTTAAAGCAGATTGGGTTAAAAACAAACGATTAGAAGAATTAGCCATATTTCCTTCTTCTGTTATGGTTTTGATTAATCTAAAATATTTAAGTTCCATAATAACAAATATACAATTCTATATACCTAGTTGTAGTTGAAAAAAAATCAATGATCTTCAAAAACCTTTCAAGTAATTGCATCAATTTTTTTAGCATTTAAATATAATTTTAACTGTTTAATATTTTGAAATTAAGTTGGTTATGAAAAGTAAAGCTCAGGTAAAAACGATAGGTCTTATAGGTGGTATGGGTTGGGAGTCTTCAAAGTTGTATTACGAACGTTTAAATAAAAAAATAGGTGAAGTTTTAGGAGGTTCACATTCTGCAAAAATTATAATGGTATCTGTGGATTTTGCAGAAATAGAGAAATTGACATTCGATAATGATTGGAAAGCTATCGGAAACATAGTTATGAGATGTGCATTACAACTAGAAAAAGCAGGGGCAGATATGATTGTATTGTGTACAAACTTGATACATCTTGTAAGTGATTTTATTACAGAAAATACAGTCATTCCTTTTATACATATTGCAGATGCTACGGGGGAAGCTATTCAAAAAAATAAATTACAAAAAATATTACTTTTAGGAACCAGGTTTACAATGGAAAAAGAGTTTTATATAAATATTTTAACTCAGAAATATAAATTAGAGGTTGTTATTCCTAAAGAAGAAGAGAGGCAAATAATACATCGTATAATCTATGATGAACTGTTAAAAGGTGTATTTTACAATAAATCTAAAGAAACTCTTATTCATATTATCGAATGTATAGAAGGTATTGAAGGGGTAGTTTTAGGTTGTACAGAATTACCTATGATACTTTCAGAGTCAGATATAAAACTACCAGTATTTGATACAGGACAAATTCATGTTAACAAAGCTATAGAAAAAGCCATAAATTAACTTGTTGCACTATGATAAGAACAAGTTATTTAACAAAACTTAATAAGACACTTTCTAAGCTTTTTATTAAATATGTAGTGTTAATATATCTATGTAGTTTTGATGATCACGAATATATAGATCATAAGAAAGGTATTGATAGAGTTTTTTGTAAGCAATAATATAATGTTCTAAATATAGAATAGAATTTTTAAAGTATGATCGTTAAAAGTTTAGAGAATATAGATTTTAAAGTACTTATAGAATGCTTTTTAGAAGCATTTGAGAATTACTATGTCAAAATGCCAACAGATCATGAATACTATAAAAAGCGTTGGAAAATTGCCAATGTACAATTAGGTTATTCGTATGGTATGTTTGATCAAAACAAGTTAGTGGGTTTTATAATCAATGCCATTGGTGATCGTAATGGGCAAATGATCGCTTTTAACACAGGTACAGGAGTTATTCCGAGATATAGAGGTAAGCGCATTGTAGCATCTTTATACGAATATGCTATTCCAAAATTAAAAGAGGATGGAGTAAGTCTTTGTATGTTAGAAGTTATTAAGGCTAATATAGTTGCAATTAAAGCCTATAAACAGGTGGGGTTCAAAATTATTAAAAATTATAAATGCTATAGCGGAACCTTATGTATAAAAGATTCTATCAATAATTATGAGCTTAAGAAGGTAACTAATTCTTATTTTGATTGGGATAAACTTAGTCAAGATCATTATTCCTGGGATAATCATATCGAAACTGTAAAATATGGAGATTATGATTATTACATTGTTATAAGAGATAAGGTAACCATTGGGTATTTTGTGATAGATGCTGATAGTGGGTATATTCCACAATTGGATGTTTTAATAGATGTTCCTGTTAATTGGGATTGTCTTTTTTCTGCAATAGAAAGTATTTCTAAAACGATTAAAATTAATAATGTAGATGAAAGGCTAGCAACAAAAATTGAGTATCTAAATCGTTTTGGATTAAAAAATACAGTAGATCAATTTGAGATGGAACTTGATCTTAGGTTATAACTTAACCCAACTTTGCTTTACAGCATAAAGTGCAAGACCGACACGATTTTTAACGTTTAATTTTTCGAAAAGAGCATTTCTATACCCATCAATAGTTTTGGGGCTTACAAACATTTTATCAGCTATTTCGCTATAAGTGAGTTCACTACAAGCATATTGTATAAACTCTCTTTCTCGTTCTTTTAGTTCATGATATTTTAAAGCACCTTCGAATTCAGAAACTCCACTTTGAAAAGAATGCACCAATTTACCGGTAATAAAATCGGTATAATAAAACCCTTTATTCATAATAGACTTTAAGGCTTCTTCAAGTTCTTTAGGCTCGACATCTTTACTTAGGTATCCTTTTACACCAAGTTTTAGCATGCGTACAATGGTTTCTTCTTTTCCAATCATACTTACGATAAGCACATTAACTTCTGGAAAATTTTTATGTAGCCAAATGACACTTTCAAAACCATCCATTTCTGGCATATTCACATCCATTAAGATAATATCAGGAAGGTTTTTTGAATCTATTTTTTCTTGTAATTCAATACCATTGTTTGCTTCAAAAATAATAGAATAATCATCATTTAACACCTCGATGAGACTAATAAGTCCTTTTCTAAACAGTTTATGATCATCTATAAGTGCCAGCTTAGTAGAATCGCCTTCAGACATACATTTATATTGGTATTTTAATACTAATCTTAGTTCCCTTTTGTAATTGGGTATCTATATCAAATGTTGCTCTAATTAACTTTGCTCTGTTTTTTAGATTGATCAAACCAGAACCTCCATTATTTATTTTATTATGTACATCAAACCCGATACCATTATCACTAATTACTAAAGTAAGTATTTTTTTTGTAAAAGTCATCGTGATATCTACCTCTTTGGCTTTACTATGTTTTACAATGTTATTTAATATTTCCTGTACCATACGATAAAGAATAACCGTAGTGTTGGGATCAATTTTCTTAACACTTCCTTGCTGAATAAAATTGATGGTAAAAGCACCAATTTTACGCAACTTGTTTACTTCTGTTTCAATTCCATTAGCGATACCAAGTTGTATAATTCTTTCTCCATTAAGACTTACAGACAATTCCTTAAGATCTGCTATTAGTTGTTTAATCAAATCTTTTGTTTCTTCTATTTTTTGCTCGGCTTTTGGCTGATCATCAAGTCTAAGCGTATTTAAGTGTATTTTGATTAAACTTGCTACCTGACCGAGATTGTCATGTATTTCATGTGCTAATTGCTGAAGTGTCTGCTCCTTTATTTCAAGTTTAGATTGTAAGAGTGTTTTTGAAAAATTTGCCTGCAATTCCTTTTTTTCTTCTTTATGTTTTTGCATTTTCGTCTGGTACCGTATTACGGAAAGAATAAAAATCGTTGCTAAGAAGATCATTAAAATGACCCCGGCAATTACCGAATAAAATATTTCTTCTGGCGTATTGAACATATAAAAGCGTAACTCATTAGGATGTAAAATAGGTAATTTAAATTAAGGTTAACCAACAGCCTTAGTTTAGAGGCAAGTTCTGTTTTTTCTTCTAAAAGATAGTTGTAAAATCCATTATATAGGAAAACTCCAGAATAAAAAATGATCATAGCAGTACAAATCCAAAAGAAAGGTATTTGGAATAACTTCATATCTTCTTTAAATTCTAAATTGAATAATAATACAGAGGTCCAAATAATTAAAAAAACACATCCAATATTATAGATTATTCCTGGATAATCATTTTCAATTTCATAATAGAAAAATGTAAAGTATATAACCAGGAAAGTATAGATAAATAAAGCATAGGTCATAATGAGATGTAATCTCTTAGTTTTTACATATTTCTTTAAAAATGTAGATAAAATGATATACTCAAAAGGGATATAGATATAATAAAGTATGTTATGTAACGGTACTTCATAAAAATCTGTTATATCTACGATTAATTCTGTACATAACCCTACAATAAATAGAACTCTTAGATAAATAAGTCCTTTTATATTTGCTTTAGAAGCAATAAAACTTAAAGTCATTGCTGTAATAAAAAGTAAATAATATATAATATCAGATGTGCTAAACATTCATGGGCTATTTTAAGAGTTCATTAAATATATTGTTTTTTAATTCAGAATCGTTTTGATCTCTAATTCCTTCATTTGGTGGAATTAAATCTCTTATTTGTGCCATTTTTTTACTACCTCCTTTTACTTCATAAATTACAATATTTGGATTTGGAGTATCTGTTAGAAAACTGCCTGTACCGCCTATAGGTTCTCCATTTTTATCGACTCCAAACAATACAATAGATTTTTCACCTCCATAAATACAATTTACATATCGTATGCCTTCACATCCCTCTTGTTCAAGAATATGCATAAGAGTATCTCTACCATATATTCCAGAAACCACCTCATCATTTGGATTTTCAAGTATATCGTTGCTTATGGTTACATCACTATTTCTTTGCCTTATAGCAGTAAAAGTATCAAATACTTTTTTTTGAAGTAAGTAATAATCGGTAACAATTTTTCTACACAGTGCCATAGTGATCGGCATTCCTTTACCAGAAACTGCCGTATCATCAGGAATCTTGAAACTTATAGGGGTAGTATCATTAGGATTTTTTGGGTCATTAGCGATACCCTTACCAGGAATTGTTTTAAAGTTGCTCATAATAGTTGATTTAAAATTTAACAATTCTAAAGTAGGAATCCTTTTTGTATTGAGAATAAGTTTATCATAAATACCATGTTTTTCCGTCCAAATACAGGAAAACCCCTTTTTTAAATCTCCATTGTTTTCCTTTTGACTTATATAGCTGTTCTTCAGCAACTTTGTATAGTGCAAAATTAGAAGATGTAATCTCATTTTCTAAAACATCAAGACATCTATTAATATACTTAAATCAAACGTTATGAAAACAATAATCCTATTTATTAGCTTGACAATCATTTCTTTGGGATATACCCAAGAGAATTCGACTTTTGATCAATTGCACGGAATAGATATCGAATCAGAATTATATCTATCCTATGACGGAACAAATTTTTATTATACTACAGAAAAACCTTCTAGTAGTAATACAACACCTAACAAACTAGAAAAAGGAGCCGTTAAAAATTTTCAGGTAAGTAATAGTCAAGAAAACACCTTCAAAATGTTTCTCGGTTTTTATAATCCTTTACGAGCCAAAATTTCATTTACATCGAGTGAAATAGAGGATACTAATTATACAGCAATTACTGATTTTATAAATAATTTGCCATCAGATATATCTTCTATTGCTTCATCGGTTGCAGCTAGCACACCTGCTGCTTATACTTCTACTATAAAAAAGAGAAAGAATGGTTTAGAAAAAATTAATCAAAAAGTTAATAGTATATATTCTGAATCTGCTTTTATGTTTGATTGGATAACAATGTTTAAAACATCATTGGATAAGACCAAAATGCTAAATGTACAAGGTGAAGTTGAACCGTTGTTTTTAAATTCTCTTGACAGAATTATTAACGTGGTTAATGGTATTGAGAATATAGAAAAACACCTTTTTAAAGGAGTGTCAATGCGTTTTAATTCTAAATCTGAAACATTAAGTGTAAATACTTGGATAAAAAAATCGAATGAAATTTTAGCTACTTCAGATATAAACAATTTGGATGAATTTTCCTCTAAGCTTACTCTTTCTGTAAAGGTGGCCACCAAATTGTTAGAAAATCAGGAGCAGGCTGAGTCAAAATTAAAATCTCTTAAAAAATTACTTACCGATGATTTTATAATAATCAATAGTCTGTTAGATCCAAATGATTTAGACGTTAAAAATGGGGTGTTTAAGAACCTAACACAAAGTAAGATAGTTTTGATAGATGCAATAGTTTCTGAAAAACTAAAAGAATATGCACTTGCTATCGAAAAATTAACATCCCTAAACAAAAAACTAACTGATTTTACATCCCAATTTTCGAACCCAAAATATCCTAAAGGATATAAACTAATTACAGAGAATACATTTAACTGGAGCTTTGAAAAAGCACGACAATATAATATTGAGGGAACAAATATAAAGGATGACGAGCCAGATGAAGATAGCAAAAACAAGGTCATTTTTAAGGTTTTTAAAAGCCAGGGAAGATTAGCTTTGTTTGTTTCTGCTGGATTGTTTTATACTCCGTTTGAATATAAAAATTATGGTATATCAGAAGAAGGATTGGTAGCAGAAACTCAGGGAGACCCTGTGTATTTTAGACCAGCGGCCTATTTAAATTTTATGTTTAAACCCAAAAGAGGAGATATTTTGTATCCTTTAGTACAAGTAGGGGTTTCTCAGGGCTTAAAAACACCATTGTTTCCAATAGGAGCCGGGTTTTCTATTAGAAATAGGTTTTCTGTAACAGCTGGTCCCTTGTTGGCATTTCAAAATGAATTGGATCAATTATCGGTAGGAGCTACCGCAGATGATGTTGCGCTACAAGATGACATACAGTCTCATATAAGGGTGAGTTGGTATATTTCACTTAACTACAAACTAGGGAAATGATGGGAGGTAGAATCTACCATAGAATTGTAATATGGGGAGGCATATTATTATTTATCGTTTTGTCTTGTAAGTCAGAGAAAAAAGAAGAGCATATTATTTTAGAAGAATCAGAAAGTACGCAAGCTATTTCAATAGATTCTCTTGCATTAAAAACTCAAGGATTTTGTACACAAATGTCACCCTATAGTACAGATAAAATTGCCATATTTTATGAATATTTAAAGGATTCAAGCAATAATTATGATAAGACATTATTGGCTTGTGAATATTGTGAGTGGGTAGAAAATGAAGAACCTTTATGGCGTAATGATAACAAGAGTAGTGAATTGTCTGGTTGGCCTGGGGATAGTTATCAAAACAAAGAAGATTTTCTAAGTATTAAAGCTGCAATTTATGGTGATTTAATTTGGGACTATAACGAATTATATGTTGCTTTTTTAAATGGTAATGAAGTAGCACAAAACAAGGTAATGGAATATGCAAAGGAATGGGAGCAATGGTGTGCTGTTAAATTTAATTTTAATAGCCCAACAAGCTCTGCAGATATAACCATTTCTTTTGAGGACGAAGGATATTGGTCTTATGTAGGTACAAAATCCAAGGAACGTAACCCATCGATGAGTTTAACAGGTATCCAAAATGAAAACCCTGCTAACTTTAGAGGAACTGTTTTGCATGAATTTGGTCATGCCCTTGGTTTAATACATGAACATCAAAGTCCCGGCGCTAATTTTGAATGGAACGAAGATGTAGTTATTCAATACTATGCAGATAACTATGGATGGAGTGAGGAAGAAACAATTGCCAATGTAATTTATAAATATAGTTTTGATCAAATGAATCATGAAGATGTAACAGTATTTGACCCAGAATCAATTATGATGTATTATATCCCCAAAGAATTTATAAAATATGGATATGAATCTTTTGAACGCAACAATACCTTATCTCTAATAGATAAGAAGCTAATAAGTGATAAATATTACTAGAAATTAGGATGAATAGTTTACTACTACTTATTTATGTCAAAAAAGTTTTAGCACTTGCTAAAACTTTTTAAGTAGTTGGTAATGTGGTGATTTGTCATTGCTTATGCAATGAGATCTTCATTAATTGGTAATGGATCTGAAAGTTTTGTAGTATCTAAAAAAGGACTAGAAAATACATCTTGCATAGGCATGGATAAAAGAGAATTTCTAACTTTTTTCCACTTTTTAACATTATCTCCAAACATATGATTTACCAAGTCAGGAAAACTCCAATCAGCATTTTTACCCCAGTGTATGGTAAAAGGTATATTATTGTTTTTTAGGGCCTCAATCATTTTGGTACAATAGTTTTTTAGACTGATGATGTTTTCTTGATCGTTCCATTGTATCCCATCAATTTCTATCATACAAGTAAACGGAAATTTTGAAAAGGCCATCGTAGCTTCTGATTGCTTAATAAAACGCATAGCAAAGATCCCAGGTACAGGATGTTCTCTTGTAAGTTTAGCTAGTACTTCTAATGCTTTGGAAGAATTCGAATGATCGACACCAAAAGAACAGGCAAAAGCTTTTCCTTGGTAGCCTGCATCCCAGAAAATTTCAGATAATTTTCCTACGGTAGTTTTCTCTTCTTTTGGAAGGATAGAGGTTTTAAGAAGATTGATAAGCTTAGGAATCGCCTTTGGTAATTTTTCTGCTATTTTGATAAACAAGTATATAAGATCTAGATAAACAAACTCTTTCTGAAAAGGGATTGGATTTCCAAAATCTGCTTTATAATTTTCGTAGTATTTTATTTTATAGATAAACTCTACCGCATATTCCTTTTCATCTGTATTATAAGGATTCATGAAGATTTTATAATGAAAAGGGCGTGAGCCTTTAAAATCGGCTTGTGGAATTTTAGGGTCATAATTGCTAAAGTCTAAAGTGTCTGCAAGTTGAAGCGCTTCTTGTTTATCGATTTTTTTTACATATCTATGAAGAAGGTATAAATCCTCTGTTTCAATAACCACTCCATGTATAAACCCCATTGATCCTAATCCTACTAAAGCAGCATTAAATATGTCGTCATCCCGAATTATTCTGGTTTTATAACTTTTTAAGTAAGTGTCATTTAGTGCAGGTTTGGATTTTCGTTCTATATAGATATTATCTTCTGGATTAGGACCGGTAATAAGGTTGAGTCCTACTACATAATCCTGTACAGAACCAACATCGATAGTAGAACCGTGTACACCGGTAGAAATACATCCTGCAATTGTTTGACCGTTACTTGCTCCAGAAGTTTTTAGTGACTTTCCTCGTTGTTCTAGATGACGTGAAATTTCTTTAATTTGATTTCCACATTGAAACCAAAATAAATTATTGTGATTATAATTAGAATTCTCATGAAGTTCACCTTCAAAAATTGAGAATTTTAAATTCATAAAACTATTAAAATGCATACGATCCTTACAATGCGCTATATTAGACATAGACCATTTGGAGCCAATGGCTCGAAAACGTTCGTGATTATCGGCAGCTTCTTTAATAAGTTTCTGAATTTCTTGTGCAGCATCATTATATTTTTCACGCTTCGAAAAACGAGAAGATCCTTTTTCTAGTTTGGTAGTAAGAAATAGTTTTAAAGGAAAAGGGCCATTCTTATGTAAGGTGTCCCAACGTGTTCTTTCATCAATTTTTGTAGTAGCCATGTTACAAACTGTTTTCTTTTATACAAACATATTTTATTGATACTTTTTTCTTTCTTCCAAAAGTGATCGCATTTAATAAAATACCACCAAAAGTAGATCTGTACTCTACTGTATGAAGGGCTCCCGAGGGGCAGTTCGATATGTTAAAATAATGTTCTCTTGTAGTTAATTTTCGTGTAACTATGGTATCTAGTTCATACACATTATATCCAGCATATGCATCTTCTCTTTCGGTATCTGCGGGTTCCCATTGCCCATTTTCTACCTGAAACCTTATAGAATAGCAAGAGTTCATCATCAAAATAAGACTGCACCAAATTATTGTTCTAATCAAGAAAGGCATAGTGTTTTTTTTAGGATATACATCAAAAATAACTCGTTTCTAGGTATTTACAAAGAGGTAATTCTCCCTTCTTTAGAGAGGTTTTTCCCCCTTTCTATAAAATTATCTCTACCCAACACTTATTGTTAAATGTCATTTACAGATTGTATCGAGCCATTAACAGATAAAATTACAGTAGAAAAATGCTTGCCAGTACTTTTGAAAATAAAGGAAACTAAAAATATAAGGGATATGACGAAGCTAATATTACTGGGCATTGCAATTTTTTATGTAGTGTAACAAACCTATTCACAGTCATTAAAAAGAACAAATGATGATAAGAAATACTATCGAAAACATACAAACAACTAATTAGTAAAAAAGTAACACAGGTAGGTAAAGGTTTAATGGCTGATAGAGAAGATGTAGCAAATTTAGTTACCATTGATATTAGTACCGATAGTTTTAATCAAGACTAATTTTATAATAAGACAAATTCTTAATAATATATGACAACATAAGATGGTCCTGTACTCCTTAAATCACATTCATTTATCAATTCAGAAATACTTATTACTAAATAAAAAATGTCCATATTGGACATTTTTTATTGCATAAAGTTTGGTTTGATTAGGTTTTTAGAGATGTTTATGTAAGGTTTTTTTATATATATTATTGCTTTAGGTTAGTTAATTCAAATAGCTTATAATGTGTCAATTGAAATTTTTTTTAAGTTTTGTGATTTATTTTTTTTGCAACGACGAGATTCTACGTACGTCATTTAAAGCAGATTTGATCCGGACAAAGAGATTCGACAATTAATTAAAACTTAAACAAATAATTATAAATGAAAAAAATAGCACTCTGCTGTTTCTATTTTATTTCATTACAAAATCATGCTCAGCTTATTTCAGAAAAACAAAAGGTAGTAGATTCTACAGCTAGTTTTTTAGAGAAAACAGAGTTTAAGCTGGGATATTTCGGAAACGTACTCTGGAATCCAGGATTAAGTAGTGGGGCAGAATATGTGATTAGAGAAAAAATTAGGATCAAAGAAAGAAAAAGAGGAAACAAGACTGTTACAAAGCAGTTATTACTGAATGGTAATTTAGGTTTTTACTGGGATCCCCGAAGTCATGTAGGTGTTTTTACCGATTATGGGATCACTTGGCGACGCACCAATAACAAAGGAAAGCAAATTAGTATAGAGTTTAATCCCTTGGGATATCATCGCTCTTTTTTACCAGAAACTTATGAAGTGAAAAATGGAGAAGTAGACAAAGTATTTCTTCCAGGAAGAGGTTATTATGCTCCCTCACTCTCATTAGGTTTTGGTAGACTAAGAAAAGGTAGGAAATTAACAGCTAGTTATTTTAATATCAATTTTAAGCTGTTAACACCTTATAATACTGGATCTTTACCTATGGTTTCTTTTAACTATGGATATCGTTTTAAATTAAAAAAGAATAAAAAACATACAAAGGATGAGAAATAACTACTTAAAAATTGGATTATTTTTTGTATCGGCTTTATTCTTCATGTCTTGTGCAAAAGAAGATATTAATGATCTTAGTGATACATTTTATGTTCGTCATAAAGGAGCCGATATGCCCGCTCATATTTATGGAAATGCATCAGAAAAAGTGTTTTTGATTCTTTTGCATGGTGGACCTGGGGATAGTGGTTTGAGCTATCGTTTTGGTACCATCAAGAATAGGATAGAAAAATCTTGTGCAGTAGTATATTTTGATCAAAGAGGTTCTGGAATGTCTCAGGGAAGATTTTCTGAGAATGATTTTAATATTGATGTCATGACCGAAGATGTCATGGCTCTTGTAAAAGTGATTCAGCACAAATATGGAAATGATAGTCGTTTCTTTCTAATGGGACATAGTTGGGGAGGAACCTTAGGAATTGCTACGTTACTAAAAAATAACAATCAAGATTTTTTTAAGGGATGGATTAATGTTGATGGTGTGCATGATTGGAGACAACTTTATTTTGGTTATATAGAAAATTATAAGGTGTTATCTAAAGAGCAAATAGCATTAGGAAATAGGGTTGACTATTGGCAAAAGGTTTTAAATAAAGTAAAAACGGTGGATCCATTGAAACCAAACTTAGAAGATTTTTTTAAGCTTAATAGAGAAGCTTTTATTGCTGAAACAAATATAAGAAGGGATGGTTTCATAGTAAGTGATGATGACTATGAAAAAGAAATTGTAAATAATTATGTGTTCAAAAATAATTTGCTTACCACGTTTTGGAGTGGTGCAATGGCTAGAAATGTATTAATAAGAGAAGATATTTTTAAGAATTGGAGTTTTGAAGACAGACTTAATGAAATAAAAATACCTTCTTTGCTTTTATGGGGAAAACATGATGTAGTGATTCCTTATCAAATTGGAGAACGTATTTCTGTTAAAATGGGGTCTAAGTATAAAAAACACGTTCTTTTTGAACAATCGGGTCATTTTCCTGGGGGGACTGAATCACAAAAATTTGCAGATGAAGTAGAGGCATTCATTAGTATGAATAAATAGAGGCTATATTCATTTATTATTCCCCTAGGATTAGTTTGGTCTTGGGGGATACTTCAAAAAATAATTAAAACTGGATATATTTATAGTAAAGTTAGGAGAAATTTCTCTATTTTTTACAAAACATATTTAGTGATGAAAAAAATAACCGTTTTTGTGTTTCTATTGATAACGTATATGAACTTTGCGCAAGAAACCTGTGGTAAAGAAGTTATAGAGAATTTTATTCAGGAAAAACTAGGAGAGAGTAGGCAAAAAGAAGTACAAAATCAAAAAAGATATGAAAAAGCGGTGGGTAAGTTAGCCGTTCTTAATAAGTGGGATAAAAAAGCAGAGTTGGCATACCTATCAAAGGTGTTAACTTCAGAATCATATCAACAATCTACCAAAGTGAAATATACAATCATAAGTGAAGTAATGGATTTGCTTTCTACGGTTGATGCAAAGGCTTCTTCAGGAAATTGTAAAATATTGACATCATTACAAGATATGTTGCAAAAGGTGATTCAGAAAAATAATGAAGAGTGGAATAAATTGATAGATGAAGTAAATAGCGATTATGAAAAGGTGGCTGCTACAAAAGGAACATCACCAGAATCATCTGAACGAGAAGAGATAGAAGAAGTAACTCCTAATCCTTTGAGGCCAGTTGCATTCATTGGTACCTGGTTAGATACAGAAAAAGAAGAAAATTTTGTGTTTGCTCCAGATGGCACCGTGTTTAATCAAAAATCTGGAACCGATAACTTATATAATATGCGTTATTGGTATAGTAAAGAAGGAAAAATTTGTTTTACTTCTTCTGATGAAACCGAGGGAGGTATCTGTGTCCCTTATTTGCTTGATAACGATACACTATCAATGACTATTTTTGGAGATGAGATGAAGTATCAAAGAAAGTAGTATAGCTATTGGATTAAGAATATAAAATAAAAAACACACCAAGTAAAATACCAAATAGCGGGATTAATTTTTTTCTTTTGTTTTTTTCCTTAAAAACAAGCCCACCAATAACCACAGCAATGAGTATTTGACTTCGCTTTATAGCAGACAATAACATAATTAATGCTTCTGGATCTTGTAAAGCTTTAAAATAAAAATAATCCGCTGCTTGTAATAATACTCCAACAGCTGGTATGCTCCAACGCCATTTAAATTCTATTCTTTTTTGACGATAAGGAAACCATGTTAAAGATAAAATGATGAGTAGGATTAATACAGAGTACCAGCAAAACCAAAATTGTAAGGTTTGGGGGTTTAAAGCCAGATTCTGAATTAAAAACTTATCGTATAAACCACTAGAGGCTCCTAAAAATGTGGCACCAATAATAGCAAATATCCATTTATTTCTTTTAAAATTAATTCCCTCTTTTTTACCGATCCTAGAGTAGAGTAATACCGATAGAATGATAAGAAAAAAACCAATCCATTGTAAGAAGTTTGGTTTCTCCTGATAAATTAAAATAGCACCGATAAACGTAAAAAAGGGACCAGCAGAACGTATTGGAGTTACAATTGTTATAGGTAAATGTTTTAGTGCCTGATAGGCAAGTACCCAGGAACTTGCCATGATCATTGATTTTATAAAGATGTAACCATGAGTTTTCCAGGAGATTTCTGCGATATGAAACCCAATTTGTTGAGTTAATTCTGGAAAATAAAAAGATAGTATTGAAAAAGGGAGGAGTGCTAAAAACCCTGATCCAATGGTACCCAATAATACAGGAAACACTTCATTTCCTTGCACTGCATGTTTTTTACATAAATTATGTAAACCCAAAAATAATGCTGCCAAAAGGCCTAAATACATCCACATGGCCGCGAATATAGTTTTTTAAATCTTTACCGCAATTTGAACACATTGGTATTTAATTAGGTTAGGAGTAACCTACTTGTGATACAGTTATTTATAGTATTATTTTTTTATCTGTTAATAATGCTATCACCAGTTTAATTAAAACAGGATTGATTAGCTCTGCCAGTTTAAGTTCTAGCGAGTCTATTGTATTTAATACTTGTTTATTCAATTCAAATTCATTGAAAACCAATACATTTTGTTTTCAGTTTTTAAATAAATTGATGAATTTAGATGACCTCTTAAAATTAGAACTAGTTATAGAGCGTGATATTCCTATAAAGAGTTTGCTTTATCAAAATTTATGACGAAAAGTTATCCGACTTTACTATTACAAGAGGAAGATAATGTTACCACGATTGCTTCAGGTTATTTTGATCTAAAAACCGTAGAAAGTAAATTAATGTAATTAGATAGCTCTGTTATAAAAACAACAAGACAATAACCACAATTATTGTAAAATAAACAGAGATTGTTAGCAAAAATACAACAAAAGAAAATTGTAAGAAATATGAAAAGACTCTGTAATTACTACATGTTTACAACGTTTTAAACCAATTTTATTAGCTACGTTTACTACTGTTTTAGGTTTAATTCCTTTGTATTTAACAGATTGTAAAAAAAGCTGGAATTTTAGTGGGGTTAATTGGGCAATTTTATATTGTAATTATTACTGGTATTGTGGTAGGTAAATATATTAATCAAACACACAATAATTCTTAAGCCATATAATGATATATAGTGTTTTTAGAAGTTATGTTAATACATCTTGTTTGATTTTATTTCCTAAGTAAACAAGTTTGGTTCCTTTTTCAATTTTTAACTCTCCATTAAAAGTACCAATAGTTTCTAACTGATTGTTACCATGTTTCAAAAACAAAGGAATAATATCCTTTTCATTTTTGGTATATGTAATGAGGTCATGAAAATCGTTTTCTGATTCTATATGTATCTCACGTATATTTGGCTTTTTTCTAGCCAATTCTAGTAACGATAAATAATCATTTGTATAGGAGAACAAACCTTGATGTTTAGTTTGATTACTAATTTCGTCTTTTGTAGCAATACGATATGCACCGTTTTCACCAAATTGCTTTTTAAATTTATCAATAGCAAATTTATTAATATCGGTATTACCAGTTAAAGCAATTAAATAACCAATATTATTTAATTCTATATTGTCTATTAATTCATCAGAGTATATATCCACGTTCAATGCATCTAATCCCAATTGCTTTGCGTGATTTATATTGGTTTGATTGGTGTCAATTAGCACTACTTGTTTTTCATTTTCGTTTAGGTATTGAGCAATTATTCGTGATGCTTCAGAAGCTCCTATGATTAATATTCCTTCTGATTTATTTAGAAAAACACCAGCTATTTTTGCAAACAATCTGGCAGTAGTTGCATTTAACAATACGGTCCCCAACACAATCATAAAAACCAACGGAGTTATATAGGCCGCTCCCGGAACACCATTTTTAGCTAATTTTAATCCAAATAATGAAGCAATACCTGCTGCTACAATACCTCTAGGGCCTACCCAGCTTATAAATAATTTTTCATTCAATTTTAAGGTAGAATTTATTGTAGAAGCAAATACACCCAAGGGTCTTATAAAAAAGACGACAATTGCAAAAAGTAATAATGTTTTCCAGTTAAAAATTAGTACCAGATCATCAAAGTTTATATTTGCAGCTAGTAAAATAAAGAGTATCGAAATAAGTAAAACGCTTAATGACTCTTTAAAATATAGTAGTTCTTTTAAGTGAGGGAGTCCAGAGTTTCCTAACACCATACCCATAACAACCACCGATAATAAACCAGATTCATGAGCAAAGGCATCTGACAATACAAAAACACCTAAAACAGAAGCTAGAAGTACTACATTTAATAAATAATGAGGAATTAGTTTTCTTTTGAGTGCCATACTAAAACCATGAGCAAAGGTAAAACCAAATGTAACTCCAAATAAAATAATCTTAGCAAACTCTATAAATGCTGTTTTTGTATAGGTACTTCCGCCACCTACACTAATAAATTCGAATACCAAAACTGCTACAAGTGCACCAATAGGATCAATTAAAATTCCTTCCCATTTCAAAACTGCAGCGATATCTTTTTTTAAAGGGATATTTCTTAGAATGGGAGTTATTACCGTAGGTCCTGTTACAATAATAAGCCCAGAGAAAAGAAAAGAAATTTCCCAACTTAGGTAAAATATATAATGAACAGCAATGGCAGCTCCAAAAAAGGTTACAGCAGAGCCCAACGTAATTAATTTCGTAATTGCCGGACCAACATTTTTTACCTCACTCATTTTTAAGGTTAGTCCACCTTCAAATAATATGATACTAATAGCAAGTGAAACAAAATAGAACAAGCTTTCACCAGGAAATAGCCCTCTATTACCATTCCAGATAGGTTCGATTAATTTTCTTCCATCGGCAGTTAGAAATTCGGCAGCAATAGGCCCAACAAATAAACCGATTAATATTAACGGTAAAATTGCGGGTAACCTAAATTTCCATGCAACCCATTGCGCGAGTATTCCTAAAATAATAATTCCTGCTAATTCTACCATACTATATAATTTATGCTAACATAGACCAATATATTCAACTATTTAAAAGTATACAAATTAAAAAAAAATATGAAACTTTTTATTGTATACTATTAATGAAAATGCAGATGAATTATTTAACAATGATTTATTTGATTTTTGAAATAGTTTAAACTAGTTTGGCTCTTTTAAAAGCTATTTGATAAGAATATTTACATGAAATTATTAGAATCAATCCCAGAGCCAATATTCGAAATTTTAGGATTAGTAATTGGTTTTTTTGTCTGTTTTATTACGATAGTACAAATTATTAAAGAATATAAATCAAAAAATAAAAGCAGTCTCTCTTTTGGCTACGTATTTGGTTGGGTATTTGTCTATTTATTTTGGTCAATTTATGGACTTCGGTTTGGAGCTTTAGCACTTTTAATAACAAATGCTCTGGCACTATCCATACAAATAATTTTATGTGTTATAGTCTTTAGAAAAAAAAGAGCAGTTTATGTCGAAAATTAAAATAGGAATCATCGGGTTTGGTAATTGGGTTAAAGATTCCTATTTACCAGCACTTGAATATGACGGTCGAGCACAAGTTGTTGCCATTTCTGCAAAAAGTGACAAAACGATTAAGTGCATCGAGTCCAAATATGGAGATACCATAGATGTCTATAATAACTATGAAGATTTGTTAAACTCTACATTGGTTGATGCAGTCATGATTGCAGTTCCCGATCATCTACATGGAACCGTAATTCTAAAAGCGATTGCATCTGGAAAACCTTTTTTTTATGAACCTCCTATAGGGCATACTCGAGAGCTAATTGCTAAAGTTCTGCAAGGATTAAAAGATGCTACACAAATTACACATGCTGATTTAGAATTGGCACTTATACCGGTAATACCAAAGGTTTCTAGTATACTGAAAACTGGAGTTTTGGGAGAGGTTCAGAGTGTGGCTATTTCTTTAAAATCCAATTGGGGAGCAGAACCCAATGAGGATACTAATGTTATAAATCGACTTACGTTGTGGTATGTACATGTTCTTAATACCATTCTGGATGCAACTCCAAAAAGAGTATTAATTCTCGATGGTAAGGGGGTAGCAGGAAGAAGACAAAGTCAAAGTACCGGTATTTTTGATTATAACGGGATTTGGGGAGAATTAAAAGTAAATATTGATAGTATGGATGAGCTTATAATTACCATAGATATTGTGGGAAGTAAAGGAGACATATTCATTGATATCTTAACAGGCGAACTAAAACTGAGAACCAAAGAAAAAACAGAAACAAATTTTTACCCTGCAAAACAACCTTATGCAGATTGGCCTGGAATGAGAGAATGTATTTCCAGTTTTTTGGATGCTATAGAAACTAATACCCCTAGTTTTGCAAATATTAAATTGATTGAAGAACTACAAGCTATTGGTATGGCTACCGAAGTATCTAAAGATACAGTGGGTTGGGCCAAAATTTAAAATCTTGATATGTATTAGTTTCTAATTTGTACTAGATTATTGCATCATTTTTTAAAGGACTCGTCTTAGAAGATGAACTTAAATTTAAAAAGATGCAAAATAATAATTTACCCATAGCAATTATAGGTGCAGGCCCGGTAGGACTGGCAGCAGCGGCACATTTAACCCTTCAAAAGCTTCCATTCATTGTCTTTGAAGCAGGAAAGTCAGTTGGGCAAAATATGTTATCATGGAATCATGTTCGAGTTTTTTCTCCTTGGAAATATAATATCGATACAGCCGCAGAAGAACTGTTACTTCAGACAGATTGGATAGCACCAAATAAAGATGAATTACCTACAGGACAAGAATTGGTAGAAGTATACTTTAGACCATTATCAAATTTACCACAAATTAAACCACATATTCATCTGAATAGTAAAGTACTTTCTATCGGAAGAAAAGGCTTGGATAAGATGAAAACCTGGGGTAGAGAAGACAAACCTTTTTCAATTAAAGTAGAAGAAGATGGTGTTGTTACATATTATGAAGCCAAAGCTGTTATTGATGCTACAGGTACTTGGAATCAACCAAACCCCATAGGATCTGGAGGTGTACTTGCAGAAGGAGAAGAAGAGTTAAAAGAACATATCTATTATGGTATTCCTAATGTCAAAAATGAGGATTTAGATTGTTATAAAAATAAAAATATTGCTGTAGTAGGAGGAGGGCATTCTGCAATCAATGCATTGTTAGATTTGGCAGATATTCAAAAAGAATATCCTCAAACACAGCTTAACTGGATTCTTCGAAAAGATACTATGGATAGGGTGTATGGTGGTAAAGAAGACGATGCATTAGAGGCTAGAGGCGCTCTTGGTATTCGAATTGAGAAATTGGTAAATAACAGAAAACTAAATGTATATACTCCTTTTCATATTCTAAAACTTACCAAAGGAGAAAAAGGGATTCAAATTATAGGTGACTTGAATGGTGATATCGAAACTATTAATCAAATAGACGAAATCATCAGTAATACTGGATCACGACCAAATTTGGATATGATTCGTGAAGTACGATTGGATTTGGATGCATCGTTAGAATCCGTATTTGATTTAGCAGAACTAATCGATCCAAATATTCATAGTTGTGGTAGTGTAAGGCCTCACGGAGAAAAAGAACTACGACATCCCGAAAAAGATTTTTATATCGTAGGCTCAAAAAGTTATGGTAGAGCCCCAACCTTTCTGATGGCAACCGGTTATGAGCAAGTAAGATCTGTAGTGGCGTATATGGCGGGAGATGTAGAAGCCGCAGAACGAGTAGAACTTAATCTTCCCGAAACAGGAGTGTGTAGTACCGATTTTGCTACTAACGAAAAAGGCGGTAGTGCAGGCGGTTGCTGTACTACAGAATCAGATTTGGTAGAAACAGAAGCTTCTGGTTCTAGTTGTGGAACATCTGGATGCAATTAAAAAATAAAAAAAATGCATCATTTTATAAGCCCTACGTCTTAAAGAGTGAAAACAATAAAATAATACTATAAATTAAAAGCGATACCTATGCAAACAAGAAATTTAAACAAAGAAACAGTAACGGTTCAACAAGGAGGTGGATGTTGTGGAACAACATCACAAGTAGAAGTATCACCAAAGGAAAGCTCTTGTTGTGAACAACCTGTCGATGGATCATCTTGTTGTGATAAAGAAGAGAGTAGAGATACAAATAGTGTCTTGACAGGATGCTGCTAATAAAAAGCACTATTATATCAAAAGATCAAAGCCCTTCGTTTAGAGGGGCTTTACGTGCTAGTGGAGTAATGGCTTTTGCAGGATTAGGCGATGCTATTTTATACCCTGTACTCCCTATATATGGTAAAGAATTAGGCTTTTCCGTATTTTTTATAGGAGTATTGCTATCCATAAATCGTTTTGTAAGAATTATAGCCAATACGCATATTGCAAATTGGGTACAAAGAATCGGAATGAGAAAAATATTGATTGTTACCTCATTGGTAGCAACCGTAACTACTTTTATGTATGGGTTAAAACTAGGATTTATTTGTTTTTTAATTGCTAGAGTTTTATGGGGATTAAGCTATTCTGGGTTAAAAATTGCAACGTTACATTATGCCTCTCAGGCTAAACAAAAATCCGGTTTAGCATTTGGGATATCCCAAAGTCTAAAATCATTAGGAGCATTAGGTATACTATGGTTTGGACCCATACTTATTGATAACTTTGGAATACAAAATGGACTTTTTAGTATCGCATTAATTAGTCTTTTAGGTGTTTTTTTAGCCTATTCCTTACCTAAAATGGAAGCTAAACCGAAAAGTAACTCTGTAAAAGTTAATCTCACATTTTATCCTAATGCAACCAATCTATTGGTGTTTATCCTATCTGTTTCAATAGATGGTATTTTGGTAGTATCTTTATCATATTTACTATCAGGAAGCATTGCAAATTCAAATGAGTTACTGGTTTATGTTGCTTTTTATTTATTGATAAAGCGATTATTTGTTTTATTTTTTTCAATAATAGGCGGTATCCTAACAATATACTTTCGCCCCTTATTACTATTTTTATTTTCAATAAGCATTTGTCTTTTTGCCATGATATTGATCGCATTCGATTATACTATTTTAGGTATCGTTTTAGCTTTTTTATTTAATACAATTGTGGTAACTTTTTCACCATTGATAGCAATACAAAAGCAAGAAGAAGATAATCCATTACAAGCAATTTCTAGTGTAACTACCTGGTGGGATTTAGGTGCTGCAATAGGAGCTTTTATAGGAATCTATGCAGTGGAATACTTAGGGGTACAAAACCTATATGCATCTTTATGTATCGTAGGAACAATTTTATTCATCAATTTTTATATGAGATATGCAAAATCAAATCGTTCAATTTTATAATCCATTACTTGGTTATGTCAAAAAACGTGTTCGCAGTCAAGAGGATGCAGAAGATTTAACACAAGATGTATTCTTAAAGTTATCAAAATCTAATAATGAGGGTATCGATAACCTGAAAAGTTGGGTATATACAATTGCCAAAAATACAATTACAGATTACTACCGAAAAAAACAATTGCATACAAATACCATCGAGGGTGACTTTTTATTAGATTATGAAACCAATGATGATGCAGGTATAGCATTGAGTAAATGTGTAAGTTCTTTTGTAAATCAGTTGCCAGAAGAATATCGAGAATTGATGATATTATCTGAACTGAAAGAAATCCCCCAAAAGGAAATTGCCGAAAAGCTCAATATGAATTATGTAACCGTTCGTTCTAAAATTCAGCGAGGGCGAAAAAAATTAAAAGAATTGTTTGAAGGATGTTGTACCATTTTACAAGGAGGAAAAGGAAGTATTTTAGAATATAAATCAAGAGACGGAGACAATAAAAAATCATCTTGTTCTTAATACCCATAAACACAAATCAATTTTATGAATATATTCGATACAATTCACACTAACTATGAACATCATTTTGTAAAGAGTAATCCTCTTTTTCTAGAATCCATGTTTGGGTCAAAGGATCTAATGCCATTATGGATTGCAGATATGGATTTTAAAATAGCAGAACCAATTACTAATGAATTGCAGCGTTTAGTCGATAGAGGAGTGTATGCATACGAGTTTAATCCAGATAGTGTTTTTAAAACTATTTCTGATTGGAATTTTAAAAGACATCAATTAAAATTAGAAACGAAAGCGTTTATACAGGTTTCTGGTGTACTTACAGGAATTGCATTGTTAATTAGAGAATTAACAAAAGAAAATGACAATATTCTTATTCAAACACCTGTTTATCATCAGTTTCATAAAGCTATTGAAACAGCGAATAGAAAAATAATATCCAATCCATTAAAAGCTGTAGAAGGAAAATATGAAATGGATTTTGAAGATCTGGAGCAAAAACTTCAATCAGAGAACATAAAATTAATTATACTCTGTAACCCACATAACCCAGTTGGTCGTGTATGGAATAGAAAAGAGTTACAAAAACTAATATCGCTTGCAAATACCTACAATGTTACTATAGTTAGTGATGAAATTCATGCCGATATTATTTATTCTAAGACAGCTTTTACTAGTATTGCCTCATTTAACAACGAGTCGCATATTACCATCTTAGGTTCTCCTGCAAAAACATTTGGGATGCAAAGCATTTCTAACGGATATCTATATATCCCAAACAAGGATGTTTTCAATAAGATAAAATCTACCGTAAGTTCTATGTACCTTGATCATGGTAATGCGTTTTCTACTTTTGCGACCATTGCCGCATATACAAAAGGTGAAGCGTGGGTGAATGAGTTATTAGTATATTTAGAAAACAGTATAAATTGGATTCAGGAATTTTTACAAAAAGAGATTCCAGAAATAACTTTTTTTGTTCCTGAAGGTACTTATCAGATTTGGTTAGATTTTGGTAATTTCAATTTATCAGAAGAAGCTTTAAAAGAGTTAATTTTCAGCAAAGCTAAGTTAGGATTAACACCTGGAACCTGGTTTGATAAAGAACATTCTCAATTTATGAGAATGAATATAGCAACGCCATTATCCAATATACAGGAGGCATTTTATCGACTTAGAAGAGCTCTTGATGAAAAAAGTTTATAATAATTCTAGTTGTAGATACAGGGTAAGCCGGGTTTTTTGTTGCATATGTGTGAATCGATCATCGATAAAATTACCTTAAGAGTTATGGTTTTAAAGAACCGTAATTCAAAGCAAATAACGTCAAACAATAAAAACTCCGGTTAGAGGGTTCTATTTTTAAACTAATTTAATTTCAATTGTTAAATTAAAGGCTAGGTTGTTATAATTGGCTAATGAATTGATTAGCTATTAATTAAAAGAGCTCATGACAATTGAAGTGATTATTTGGAACCTCATAGGTTAGATTAACATTTCAACTATATTTATTTTTTACATCAAATAGAAAATTTCAAATTTGAATAACTTTTTTAAGTAATTAATGATAAAAAGAAGAAATTCATGAAATAGTATAGATTTAAATTTGAATGTAATTATGAATATTGTAGAGTTTGTAGAAATTTATAAAGAATTCCCTTTGATAGAACAATTACGACACTTATCCTTTGTAAGGATTACAGATGAGTATATAGTATCCTTAATTGATGTTGATGGAAATGAAATTATCAGAGGTTATGGAAAAACTGCTATTGAAGCACTGAATGACATGCATAGCAATTTATTATAAATATAGAAGCTTATTTCCTAATAGGTTTTTGATGTAAAAAGCACTAGTATACAAAAGCAGATTTTATGTATTCGATGTTTTTAAAGACAAAATGAAATTCAACAACAGTTGTCATTCTTTTTAGTTTATTAAGATATTCTTTTTAAAGAAATAATCATTTTTTTATAACTTTAAAAATCTTATTCTCTATAAAATGGAATGTGCTGCACTATATTTGGATAAAAAACATTACTTCCCGTTGCATTTGCATCCAGATAGGTATACATTTTCATATGTATTAAAAGGAGAATCCAATCTTTTATGTAATAATTCTTTACTAGTATTAAAAGCTGGTGATTTGGTCGTAATCCCTCCTTATGTAGCACATCAAACATTTGTAGAAAACTTTTTTCACTATAAGGTAATTAGGGTGCCCATATTGCATAGCTTTAATATGATCTCAACTAATCAATTAGGGGTAACAATAGTCAAAAATTGTTATTCGTATAAGTATCATTTTAATAATTGGTATGATTCTATAAAAGCAGATAAAAATAATAATCTAATTAGTACTACAAATAAATTGGATGAAACTAAAGTGCCAAAGATATTTAGACGTTTTTTAATGACTAATAATACAAGTTTAACGCAGCCAAAGATTATTTTTAAAAAGGTATTGATTCATTTAGAAAATAATTATAATCGTCCTATTTTAGTTAAAGAACTCTCTGATTTATCGCATTTAAGCGAAAGTCACTTTCAGCGATTGTTTAAATTAAATATTGGGATTTCTGCATCTCGATATTTACAAAATTTACGAATAGAGAAAGCCAAAGAGTATATAAAAACCAGAGATCGTTTTACAAGTATCGCATTTGATACAGGTTTTTTTGATCAAAGTCATTTTAATAAATACTTCAAGATTAATGTAGGAATGAATCCTAAAAGATATGCCGATTTGGTTAAAAATGATTGAATTATACAATTTTATGATATAATATTAAATGTACTTGCATAAAAATAAAAGTCATGCAAGATCAAATAATAGAAGCACGAAAAGGACTAATACGATATTGTGGTGAATTTTCTGAGTTTATAGCAGAAAAAGCTTTTGGAAGCTATATTTATGATAAGAAAGGAAATGCAGTTCTTGATTTTACCTCTGGGCAAATGTGCGCTGTTTTTGGGCATAATCACCCAAAATTTGTAGAAATACTTAAAAAGTCAGGAGATAGTGCAATTCATTTATTAAGTGCTATTCTGTCTCCACCCGTTATCGAACTTTCTAAAAAGCTGATAGGAGAATTACCTGATAGTTTATCCAAATGTATCTTTCTAAATACAGGTTCAGAATCTAATGAAGTAGCTATAAGAATGGCAAAACTTGTAACTGGAGGATTTGAAGTTATTGCCTTTTCAGGCTCTTGGCATGGCATGACTGCTGGTGCACAATCTTATACTTATTCAAAGACTCGTAAAGGATATGGCCCTGTTATTCCTGGAAGTTTAATGATTCCTGCCCCTTATGAATATCGATGCCCAATAGCACATTGTAAAGGTAGTTGTGATCATACATGTTTAGAAGTTGGAATGAAAATGTGTGATCAACAATCTATGGGAGCCTATGCTGCTTTGATTGCAGAGCCTTTATTAAGCGCTGCCGGAATGATTGAGTTAAAACCAGACTACGTAAAAAGATTAAAGGAATTATGTGAAGAACGGGGGTTATTATTAATATTTGATGAAGCGCAAACAGCATTGGGAAGGCTTGGTAAAACTTTTGCTTTTGAGCAATATGATGATGTAGTTCCAGATTTTTTAACGCTATCAAAAACACTTGGAGGAGGACTGCCTCTAGCAGCTATGGTAACGACAAAAGCTATAGAAGAAAAATGTTATGAAAAAGGGTTTGCCTATATCACCTCTCATGTATCTGATCCATTTTGTGCCAGTTTTGGTTTAACAGCTTTTGAAATTTTATATGAAGAAGAACTTGCCAATAAGGCTTTAGAAAAAGGAAAGTATTTAAAAGAGCAATTAATGAAATTGCAACAAAAGTATGAATGCATAGGTGATGTAAGAGGAAAAGGACTTTTGTTAGGTGTAGAAATTGTAAAGGATAGAGAAACCAAAATACCAGATGATATTTTAGGCCAAAATATATGTAATAAATGCTTAGAATTAGGTTTAAATATGAATATTGTTAGAATGAAAGGATACGGAAGTGTTTTTAGAATTGCTCCCCCTTTAACAATAAGCCTAGAAGAAATAGATCTTGGAATTACCATACTTGACGCATCCATACAAAATTGTATCAAGTAGCAGTAGTTACCTTTATTACTCATAAGGGGAAATATTACTCTTAAAATTTGTATAAACCTCTCATTTTTAGGTAATATAATACAATATATTTGATAGAATACTATGTAATTAATCCTACAATAGTTCTTACATTCATAGTAACTATTTACACAAATTTGATTAATTATGAATAACATATTTAAAATTTTGCTATGCCTTTTAATTTGGCATGCAAACTCATTCGCGCAATCGGTTACCACATCCGATAAATGCCAAAGTAATCAGGCACAAGAAAAACTTGATAAGAAATATCCAAAAATGAAGTTAGCGAGAGAAATTCAGGAAAAAGAATTTTTAAAGCAAAACAAAATTAATGGCTATCAGAAATTACCTGTAACACATACCATCCCTATTGTATTTCATATAGTACATGGTGGAGGAGCAGAAAATGTTACCGATTCCCAAATTCAGGAAGCAGTAGAATTAATAAATGAAGACTTTAATGGTCAAGATTTGGATCGTGAGTCTGTGGTTCCTGCTTTTAAAAACCTGTATGCAGATGTTGGTTTTAAGTTTGTACTGGCACGTTTGGATCCTAATGGAAATCCAACCGATGGAATTACTCGTAATTTGGATAAAGCAAATACCAACCAAACAAATGGAGGTGAAGGAGCTATGAAAAATAAATATAGATGGCCCCGAGACAAATACCTTAATGTATATGTTTTAAGAGCGGCAGGATTAGAAAGTGGTTCTGCATGGGCGTATTTACCCGGTGTGAATGAAACTTTTGATGGTGTTGTTTCGTCTCATTGGGCGGTAGGAAGAACAGGTACTGCAACGCCCACCCATTACAAGATTATGACACATGAAATTGGTCATTGGGCCAATTTAAATCATACATTTAACGGTGGATGTAGTGGTAATGGTGATAATGTATCAGATACTCCTCCTTGTACAACAGGATCTGGGTGTAACCTTACAGACGCACCGTGTGGTACTTTGGCGAATCGTCAAAACTATATGGACTATGGAGACTGTACCGTTATGTTTACAGAAGGACAAAAAGCCAGAATGGTAGCTGCTCTTAATGGCTCTGCAAGTAGCAGAAATAATTTATCTACCACCCAAAACCTAACCGCAACAGGAGTAATTGGGCAGCCAGTAAGTGCACTGTTCTCGATCGATAAAAACTTTACAACTCCAGGAGGAAGTATTAGTTTTGATGAAAAATCTGAAGCAGAGGTAGGAAATATAACTAGTTGGGCATGGTCATTTCCAGGAGGAACTCCCGATAGCCATAATGGAAAAACTCCTCCTGATATAACATACAATACAGCGGGAGTTTATGATGTAACATTAACAGTAAGTAATGGATCGTCAAGCAATAGAGTAGTTAAGAAGAATTATGTAAATGTGAGCACTAATATTTATATGCATGATAATACCTTAGTAATAGATCAAGGTAAATTGTATGATGATGCATTCGATGGTCGTTATTCTGTTAGAGAAGATCATACCTTAACATTATTACCTAAGACTAGCGGTGCTAAGATTAGTGCTAACTTCACCACATTTAGACTGTTTAATGAAGGAACCTGTGGTGCACCCCTAGAAAATGATTTTCTAAAAATATATGATGGACCAAATGACAGTTCTCCTTTGATAGGGACGTACTGTGCTAGTAATTCACCAGGAACTATAACAGCAACAAATGCCCAGGGAGCCCTTACCTTTTATTTTCATACTAATGTATCTAACAGGCAAGAAGGCTTTTTGGCAGATATCTCATCAGTAACTAGCCAGGATACCGAAGCTCCAAGTACGCCTATCGGATTGGCGGCATCCAATATTGCGCAAACCAGTTTAAATCTCAACTGGACTGCATCTACAGATAACGTAGCAGTAACAGGGTATGATATATACCAAGGTAGTAATGTGATTACAACAGTAACCAGTACTAACTATACCGTTACCGGTTTAACGGCAAATACTGCTTACCAGTTTAGGGTAAAGGCCAAAGATGCTGCAGGAAATGAATCAGGGTTTAGCAATACGGTAAATGTAACTACAGAGAGTGATATAGGAAATGATTATTGTAGTATGAATGGTACAAATACTGGAGAAGATTCGATTGCCAATGTAACTTTTGCAGGAATCAATAATAGTTCATCTAATAGTACTACCGGATATGAAGATTTTACTGCTATTCAGGGTAATGTAGACCCAGGAACTTCTGTAAATCTTAGGGTAACTATTGTTGGATATCAGGGAGGGGCTAATAATGAAGTATACGCTTGGTTTGACTGGAACTTGAATAAGGATTTTAATGACCCAGGAGAGAAGTATAGTATCACTACTGCACCAAGTGGAACGGTACGAGAATCTGTTATCAATGTCCCTGCTAATGCGGTAGGAGGAACAAATGTTAGAATGCGAGTAGTTGTGGGATATAATGCAAGTGATGGGGATAGTGCTTGTGGAACGATTACCTATGGAGAAGTAGAAGACTATACGATTTATATTGGAGGAGATGCCCCAACCTGTAATGATGGTATACAGAACGGAGATGAGACGGGTATTGATTGTGGAGGATCTTGTGAACCTTGCATAGCAGAACCGTCCTGTACAGATGGAATCCAAAATGGAGATGAAACGGGTATAGATTGTGGTGGATCTTGTCCTAACCCATGTCCAATAGATGTTACTTATTGCTCGGCAACAGGAAATGCAGGCCCAGAAGGAGTATCTAATGTTACTTTTGCAGGAATTAATAATGCTTCAGTAAGAAACGCATCGGGATATGATGATTTTATTACTGTTTCAGGAAATGTAAGTGCAGGAACAAGTTATAATTTAAATGTAACTATTATTGGGTATCAAGGAGGATCTACCGATGAGATATATGCTTGGATCGATTGGAATATTGACGGTGATTTTGAGGATGCGGGAGAATTTTTCGAAGTAACTAAAACCACCAACCTTACGGGAGAAATATCGATTACCGTACCACAAACTGCCAAAAATGGTACGACTAGAATGCGTTTGTTAGTTTCCTACTATGATAATGAAAATAACCCTTGTGATACAGGAACTAATGATGCACGTTATGGGGAGTATGAAGATTATTCACTGGTAGTAAGTGGAGGTATAACAGCGGGTAAGTCAGATATCGTAACCACCAGAAGTATGGTGTATCCTAACCCGTTTACGAATTCTATAACACTTGATATTTCAAACTTAGATAATGATGGTAAAGTTACTGTGAGAATTGTTGATATAACGGGGAAAGTAATTGCCCGAAAAGAATACCAAAAAAATACAGAAATAATAACCATGAATGAAGTTGGTAGCCTGAAATCAGGAACTTATTTTATGAAAATACAAACCAATACTAAAACAGAGATATTAAGTATAGTTAAAGGAGAAAAATAGTTTAAGTTTAACTAATAGTATGTAATTTGTTAATCCCGGTAAATAGTACAATTTACCGGGATTTTTTTTGTTTTTAAAATAGATCTTTAAAGTATATATAGTCAGTAATTAACACGGTTATTTAATTTTAATTTGTTGGGGTTAACTACAATTATTTCGAATAAAAATACACCCCTGACATACTCTGTCACCAACCCAAATAAATTTGCAGTATTACTAACAATTTAAAATATTATAAAAATGAAAAACGCAGTTAATTGGTTTGAGATTCCGGTAAGTGATTATGAAAGAGCAAAGAAATTCTATTCAGAAATTTTAGGAGCCACCATTACAGATCATCACATGGAAGAGAAAAAAATTAAATACGGAATTTTTCCATATGATATGGAAAATAACAAAGTAGGAGGGGCAATTGTTCAAATGGAAGGAATAAACCCTTCTAAAGACGGATCTACAGTTTACCTAAACGGAGGAGATGACTTAAGTATTCCTTTATCAAGAGTAGCGAAAGCCGGTGGAAATATAGTGATGAAAAAAACAGATATCGATGAAAACGGATTCATAGCTCAATTTATCGATACCGAAGGAAATCGCGTAGCGCTTCATTCGATGCAGTAACTATTTGTAATTTATGAGCTGTTTTTTTTAATGGTATATTCATCAATTCAAAGAAATTAAAAACATTAGCCAATTTTAATTCAAAATAATACCTTAGCGAATCCTGATAAGGGTTCGCTATTTTTGTTTTATATGTCACAATTATCAAGACTCATATCGATACTTACATTGTTAAAGTCAAAAAGACTGTTAACAGCAACAGAATTGGCTACAAAGTATAATGTTAGTATCAGAACAATTTATAGGGATATACGTAAATTAGAGGAAGCAGGAGTACCTGTGTATTCTATAGAAGGAAGAGGATATAGTTTGGTAGATAATTATACGGTTGCTCCAGTACAATTTACAGAAAAAGAAGCCAATGCACTTATTACTGCAGCACATATTATTAATCAATCAAAAGATATTTCTTTTGTAAATGATTTTAATGAGGTACTCACCAAAATAAAATCTGTTTTTAAAACATCGGTTCAAGAAAAAAGTGAGCTACTAAGTGATAAAATACATGTGTTTAACTGGGAGTACGAAGAATGCACGAGCAATATCTTATCCGAAATCCAATTAGCCATTACCAATTTTAACTACATTGAAATTGCATATCAAAAGGTAGATGATACTGTTGCTTCTTATAGGAAAATAGAACCTTATGCTATGTATGGAACTAATAATAAATGGATTTTGATTGCCTTTTGTCATTTGCGAAGTGATATTAGAGCTTTTCGAATTGATAGAATCCAACAATTTGTAGTTTTGGGAGAACAATTCGAAGACAAAAAGTTTAGTTTAAAAAAGTATTTTGAAATGTCCCCTTATAAGGACAAATAATATAATTATAGAAACCATGAAAATAGTACTAAATCTATTTCTAATGCTAACCACCATTTCGTGTTCTGCTGACACTAATGATTCATTGTCAAATGATGAAGTTGATAACGTCGCTTCTAATGAAGAAATGGCAAGTATAGTAAGTGTAGCTTCATCAGGAACAGAGAATAATTATACCTTTAGCGTGGGTATTTCTAGTCCAGATACGGGATGTAGTCAATATGCAAATTGGTGGGAGGTAGTAAAAGAAGATGGAACACTTTTATATCGTAGAATCCTAGGACACAGCCATGTCAATGAACAACCTTTTGTTAGGTCGGGAGGAACGATAGATATTCCTAGTGATCAGGTTGTTATTGTGAGAGCTCATATGAACACTTCGGGTTATGGGATTAAGGCCTTTATTGGATCTGTTAGTGGTGGATTTAAGGAAACTATACTTGAAAATGGATTCGCAGAAAATCTAGCTACAGTTGCTCCTCAACCAGATAAATGTGCTTTTTAGTGTAAACTATAAATAGTTATTCTTTTGAAGTGTTCGGATCAAAAATGACAGGAATCTCACTCTTCATACCGTTATTTTGTACCAGTACTGCTCGATTCAATTTAGATAAAATCTTATCTATAAATAACACATGTTCGTCAATTAGATTGTTTTCTTTAGTTAGGCCTAAAAAGACTAAGTCTACATTTTTACTTTTTACAAGCAATATATCTAAAGCGTTCTCTTTTGGTTTTGCTAAAATTACAATGACTTTGGCATCAATTCGAGCTTCTCGAATTGAGAAACGAATATGATGTTCCAGAATTTGCTTTTCTTTTTCAGAATGAGTAACAGAAAATATACGAATAATAGACTTCTTCCATTTATTATTAAGTTGAATCAAGTAGGCGAGTAGAACCATTAGATCCCCATTATTTTCTTGTCCACGCCACCATATATCGATTCTTTTCTTAACTTTTTTAGGAAAAGGTTTGTTTATATGAGCAATTAAGATGTTTTTACCAGATCGAGCCAGTTCACCAATAATCTCTAATTCCTTTATTTTACCACTTTTTGTAGAAGACCAACCAAAAACCACGGTATTGGTTTTAATTCCTGCAAGCCCATGTCCCGCAGCTACCTGATTCATACCATATTTAAGATCTGTTACCACATGTACTTCTGTAAGTGCTTGTAAACCGAAAGAATACAAATCTTTCTGCATTTCATGAGCTACTTCATTACGTAGCGGAAGTTCTTCTTTATCTTCTGGAGTAATAAGTTTTGAGATGGTTAAAAGTCCACTGTTTTGCCCAAGCATTTCTGTAAACCTGACCAGTTCGATATGTTCCTTTAAATCATGAATGAATAATATAATTATAGGTCTCCAATTTCTTGGATGTAATTTTTTAGAATTCAGCCTAAGTAAGGCATATCTTCCTAAATGCATCCAAATTCCTGTCGAAGCGTCACCCCATTGTTGTTCGAGTTTTTTACTCATAAGATATACAAAGATGATGAGTTCAAGTCCTAATGCAAATGCAAAAGCAAGAGGGTTAATTAACCACATTACAATCATAGCAGCTACGGCTCCAGATATAGAAACATACCAAGGAACATTTATGGTAGGTCGGTACGAGGGTTCTTTGATCAATTGTTCTACAGCTGCACTCATATTTACGGCAACATATAAGGTGAGAAATAGTACCGAAACATATTGTGCAATTGTATTTAGTCCACCCAAAAAGACAGCACTTACAGCAATGGCTCCACTAATCCAAGTGGCAATAGTAGGTTGTCCTGACTTAGAAAGCTTGGATAAGAATTTAGGAACCAAACCATCCATTGATAATGCTTGCAGAATTCTTGGTCCACCTAATATACTTCCAAATGCAGAGGATAAAACCGCACCCCAAACTGCGGGGTATACAATCCATGGTCCAAAAACCGCTAAGCGTGTCCATATAGTAACTCCGGCTTCAGGATCTGTCATTTGTTCGATGGTTAGTGCTCCTGTTATGGCTAATAAAAGAGGGATTATAAGGTAGATAATAGCGCCCGATATAACTGCACCTAAAGTTCCTCTTGGGATTGATTTTTGTGGGTTTTTTAGGTCTCCACTCATGCCAACTCCAGCCGTAAAACCAGTAACCGCAGGAAAAAAAACAGCAAATACATACCAAAACCCTTCGGGAGCAGTAAGATAAGTCGCTTTTGTAATGGGAGTTTGTATATCATTACTTAACACACCGATCACTAAAGCTAGAATAGAAGCACCTACGATAATCATAATAGGAATTTGAGAACGCAATACCAGTTTAGCACTTTTGCCTGAAAGCAGCGTAATAATCACAATAAAACCAATAGTCATTAATTGTAAAGCGTAGGAGGGAAGTACCAGCCCTGTATTAGGTAGTAATACCAAAATTGCTTCAGAAAGACCGTAACAATAAAAGGTAACACTTAGTGTTCTACATAAGTATAAAGGAATACCAATAGCTCCTCCTGGTTCTAATCCTAGGCTTCTAGAAATCATGAAATATTCTCCTCCAACACCTACCTTAATATTAGTTGCAATAGCCGATGCGCTTAATCCTGTTATAAAAGTGATAGAACTAGCTATCAAAACAACGATAATAGTTTTGATTAATCCCAGATTACCCAAAACCCAACCAAAACGCAAATACATAATCAATCCCAATATGGTAAGAATACTGGGCATATAAACCCCCAAAAAAGTACCAAATTTATGGGCAGAATGAGATGATCGCGATTTTCCTGTCATTAGAGATATGTTAAACTATTATTTGTCGAAAACTACAGCTGTATTAAAGATAGCAGAAAAATAGCAGAGTTATACGCTGACTTCAACAAAAATGACTGTAATGATAAAAGATAAATGACGAATATTTTATGATCAGATGACTGGATGATACACCTAAAATATGCACATGATTTGAAATGAAATGATGTATCTATAGTTACAACTCACAGATTGTTATAACTTTGTACCCAGAATCGGTATAGAATGAAAAAAGAATTTCTTAATTACTCTTTTATAATTATTGGTTGTGCCCTAATGGCATTTGGGGTTGTAGGTTTTTTAAGCCCTAATAGTATTGCAATGGGTGGTACAGGGGGATTGGCGATTATTTTTAATCATCTATTTAGTATCTCTATAGGTATTCTATTTGCGATTATAAACATCCCGATATTAGTGATAAGTATAAAGTATTTAGGAAAATATTTCGCCATAAAAAGTACGATAGCGATCATATTGATTAGTTTGTTTATAGATGTGCTTTCTCAATTTGTTGGTCTACATGCTTTAAGTAATGAACCTTTACTAGCCACCTTGTATGGTGGAGTTTCTGTAGGAACCGGAATTGGTTTTATTTTTAAAGGAGGTGGTTCTGCTGGAGGAGGAACTATTATTGCCAGAATTATTACTTCAAAAACTTCATTAAAAACAGGAACAGTTATTCTTATCTTAGATGCAATTGTGATTGTGGCTACTGGTATTGTTTTTAAGAATGTCGAATTAGCATTATGGAGTATGATTAGCATATTTACCACTACAAAAATGGTAGATGTAGTATTAACGGGGCGTCCTAATGGACGAATTGTTCATATTTCCTCATGCAATAACCTAGAGAGAATTGGTTTATTAATCAATGAAAAAATTGGTGTAAATGGTATGTTGGTAAACGGTAATAACCTAAGTCTTACTAAAGAGAAATATGTTATTTTTGTGACGGTGCCGGCCAACAGACTCAATGCTTTACGACAATTGATTAATGCAGAAGATACTACTGCAAAAATGATCGTAATGGAGGCATCAGAAATGTTGGGGACTAAGTTTTTGGATTAACCTTTTAAAATTAAGGTATCCATTTTTTTATCTATAACAATTTGAAAAATATTTTGGGTCTTCCAATTCTTTTTCAAAACTCTTTCTAGGTAAAGGAAACATTAAAACTTGTATATTTTGTTGTATATGAATAACTTAATTGTTTATTTTGCAACCTTTTAATAGTCTAGATTATATAGTCTATTATCTAAAAATGATATCTCTTAAAACCTAAAAGTATCGTGAATTATATATGTTTTTGGAATATTATAATAAATATGTAATTCCTCGATAGGACCAATAAAAAATTGTTTTACATGTTTAGTATTAATTTCTATTCGTTATAGAAATTAATACTATAAATAAAGTCTAATGGGGAAAAAACTAGTTTGTATTTGTTTTCTTGTTTTTTTGGGGAATCAATTTCTGACCGCGCAGGCAGACCATATTAGTTGGGAGTTTAGAGGAGGAAAACTTTTAAGAAATATAGATGGGACCTCTACAGGCCCTGGGCCCGAACCAGCAGGACTTGATGTTGCTGAAATACCTAATTTACCCAGAAGTTTTGGTCGTTTACGTTCAGCTGTTTTAGGTGATTTGGACGGAGATAATGATCTAGATTTTATTTCAGGAAGTCAAGCTGGTAATATACACTATTTTGAGAATAATGGAACAACAACAGCTCCAAATTGGGTAGCCGCTTCTATTCCGACTATAGATACTATTTGGATTCATAAACCTTTAACCAGTAGAAACCAAAACAGACCACAATTAGTAGATATTGATAATGATGATGATTTAGACCTATTTATTGGCACTGACTATGACTATGAAGGAGATCGTGATAACGATATTCTTTTTTATAGAAATGTCGGAACTCCACAAGTTCCCATATTCGAATTTGTTCCCGAGTGTCTTCCTGGCTTAAAAAATAAAGAAATTGCAGAATATCCTGGAATGGGTTTTGTAGACCTCGATAATGATACTGATCTTGATTTGGTTTGTCTTGGTAGTGATAAACTTACATATTTTAAAAATATTGGAAATATAAATAACCCTATTTTCGAACTCCAATCGGAAATGAATAGTCCCTGGGATGATGAAGATGCATATTCAAATATGGATGTCCCTATACCCGTATTTGAAGATTTTGATAAAGACGGAGATTATGATATGTTTTTTATGATTGATACCGGATTTGTTAGATGGATAGAAAATATTGGTACGCCTACGAATCCAGATTTTGGAAATGGTCCGCAAAAACTATTTAATGGAGAACTAACTAATGGTGAAATAGGGAGTTATCCTACTATTGATTTTGGCGATGTTGATGGCGATGGTTTAAAAGATGCAATTTTAGGAAGTTTTAATATACCTCGATTTGCTTGGTTTAGACAGGTCCCTATTTGTATAACCCCATCAACACCAACACTATATGCAACTGCGGTTACCTGTGAAGGGGAAACATCTACCATTACGATCTCAGGAACTTTAAATATTGCAAAAAGTTGGAGGGTCTATTCTGATTCTTGTGGAGGAACACTTATTGGAAGTATTTCAACTAATGGAGGTACTTTGGAAGTCACACCCAATGCTCCTGGTTCTACATACTATATTCGCGCAGAAGATGGTGATTTATTATCGTGCATAGATGAGTCTTCGGCAACTTGTGAAACAATTTTTATTCCTGTAAGTACAGTAGATGATGCAGGTTTTAGCTATGCTGATAGTTTATACTGTAAAGATCAAAGCAATCCTACACCTACCATAACTGGTTTGGCTGGAGGAACTTTTAGTGCTGCTTCTGGATTAAGTATTGATGAGGATACGGGTACAATTGATATCAACGCCAGTACACCTGGATTATATACAGTTACTTATACTACAGTAGGAACATGTCCAAATTCTAGTGATGTTACTATCACTATTACAGCTTTGGATGATGCAGGTTTTAGCTATGCTGATAGTTTATACTGTAAAGATCAAAGCAATCCTACACCTACCATAACTGGTTTAAGTGGCGGAACTTTTAGCACTGCTTCAGGATTAAGTATTGATAGTGATACGGGTACAATTGATATTAATGCCAGTACACCTGGATTATATACAGTTACTTATACCACCGCAGGAACATGTCCAAATGCTAGTGATGTTACTATCACTATTACAGCTTTGGATGATGCAGGTTTTAGCTATGCTGATGGTTTATACTGTAAAGATCAAAGCAATCCTACACCTACCATAACTGGTTTGAGTGGCGGAACTTTTAGTGCTGCTTCAGGATTAAGTATTGATGAGGATACGGGTACAATTGATATTAATGCCAGTACACCTGGATTATATACGGTTACTTATACCACCGCAGGAACATGTCCAAATTCTAGTGATGTTACTATCACTATTACAGCTTTAGATGATGCAGGTTTTAGCTATGCTAATAGTTTATACTGTAAAGATCAAAGCAATCCTACACCTACCATAACTGGTTTGAGTGGAGGAACTTTTAGCGCTGCTTCAGGATTAAGTATTGATAGTGATACGGGTACAATTGATATCAACGCCAGTACACCTGGATTATATACGGTTACTTATACCACCGCAGGAACATGTCCAAATTCTAGTGATGTTATTATCACTATTACAGCTTTAGATGATGCAGGTTTTAGCTATGCTGATAGTTTATACTGTAAAGATCAAAGCAATCCTACACCTACCATAACTGGTTTGGCTGGAGGAGCTTTTAGTGCTGCTTCAGGATTAAGTATTGATAGTGATACGGGTACAATTGATATTAATGCCAGTACACCTGGATTATATACGGTTACTTATACCACCGCAGGAACATGTCCAAATGCTAGTAATGTTGCTATTACTATTACAGCTTTAGATGATGCAGGTTTTAGTTATGATGATGCGTTGTATTGTAAAAATCAAAATAATCCTACGCCTACCATAACTGGTTTAAGTGGCGGAACTTTTAGCACTGCTTCAGGATTAAGTATTGATAGTGATACGGGTACAATTGATATCAACGCCAGTACACCTGGATTATATACAGTTACTTATACCACCGCAGGAACATGTCCAAATTCTAGTGATGTTGCTATCACTATTACAGCTTTGGATGATGCAGGTTTTAGCTATGCTGATAGTTTATACTGTAAAGATCAAAGCAATCCTACACCTACCATAACTGGTTTGAGTGGCGGAACTTTTAGTGCTGCTTCAGGATTAAGTATTGATGAGGATACGGGTACAATTGATATCAACGCCAGTACACCTGGATTATATACGGTTACTTATACTACAGTAGGAACATGTCCAAATTCTAGTGATGTTACTATCACTATTACAGCTTTGGATGATGCAGGTTTTAGCTATGCTGATAGTTTATACTGTAAAGATCAAAGCAATCCTACACCTACCATAACTGGTTTAAGTGGCGGAACTTTTAGCGCTGCTTCAGGATTAAGTATTGATAGTGATACCGGTACAATTGATATCAATGCCAGTACACCTGGATTATATACAGTTACTTATACCACCGCAGGAACATGTCCAAATGCTAGTGATGTTGCTATCACTATTACAGCTTTGGATGATGCAGGTTTTAGCTATGCTGATAGTTTATACTGTAAAGATCAAAGCAATCCTACACCTACCATAACTGGTTTGGCTGGAGGAGCTTTTAGTGCTGCTTCAGGATTAAGTATTGATGAGGATACGGGTACAATTGATATCAACGCCAGTACACCTGGATTATATACAGTTACTTATACCACCGCAGGAACATGTCCAAATTCTAGTGATGTTACTATCACTATTACAGCTTTGGATGATGCAGGTTTTAGCTATGCTGATAGTTTATACTGTAAAGATCAAAGCAATCCTACACCTACCATAACTGGTTTGAGTGGAGGAACTTTTAGTGCTGCTTTAGGCTTAAGTATTGATGAGGATACGGGTACAATTGATATCAACGCCAGTATACCTGGATTATATACGGTTACTTATACCACCGCAGGAACATGTCCAAATGCTAGTGATGTTACTATCACTATTACAGCTTTGGATGATGCAGGTTTTAGTTATGCTGATAGTTTATACTGTAAAGATCAAAGCAATCCTACACCTACCATAACTGGTTTGAGTGGCGGAACTTTTAGCACTGCTTCAGGATTAAGTATTGATGAGGATACAGGTACAATTGATATCAACGCCAGTACACCTGGATTATATACAGTTACTTATACCACCGCAGGAACATGTCCAAATTCTAGTGATGTTACTATCACTATTACAGCTTTGGATGATGCAGGTTTTAGTTATGATGATGCGTTGTATTGTAAAGATCAAAGCAATCCAACACCTACCATAACTGGTTTGAGTGGCGGAACTTTTAGCGCTGCTTCAGGATTAAGTATTGATGAGGATACGGGTACAATTGATATTAATGCCAGTACACCTGGATTATATACGGTTACTTATACCACCGCAGGAACATGTCCAAATTCTAGTGATGTTACTATCACTATTACAGCTTTGGATGATGCAGGTTTTAGCTATGCTGATGGTTTATACTGTAAAGATCAAAGCAATCCTACACCTACCATAACTGGTTTAAGTGGCGGAACTTTTAGTGCCGCTTCAGGATTAAGTATTGATGAGGATACGGGTACAATTGATATTAATGCCAGTACACCTGGATTATATACGGTTACTTATACCACCGCAGGAACATGTCCAAATTCTAGTGATGTTACTATCACTATTACAGCTTTGGATGATGCAGGTTTTAGCTATGCTGATAGTTTATACTGTAAAGATCAAAGCAATCCTACACCTACCATAACTGGTTTGGCTGGAGGAACTTTTAGTGCTGCTTCAGGATTAAGTATTGATAGTGATACAGGTACAATTGATATTAATGCCAGTACACCTGGATTATATACGGTTACTTATACCACCGCAGGAACATGTCCAAATTCTAGTGATGTTACTATCACTATTACAGCTTTGGATGATGCAGGTTTTAGCTATGCTAATAGTTTATACTGTAAAGATCAAAGCAATCCTACACCTACCATAATTGGTTTGGCTGGGGGAACTTTTAGTGCTGCTTCAGGCTTAAGTATTGATGAGGATACGGGTACAATTGATATCAACGCCAGTACACCTGGATTATATACGGTTACTTATACCACCGCAGGAACATGTCCAAATTCTAGTGATGTAACCATACATGTTATGGAATTAGTAACAACTATAACAAGAAATTTTTTAACACTTTCTGTACCTGCTTTGCCTGAAGCAAATTATCAATGGTATGATTGTGAAGAAGATCATCTTATTGTTGGAGAAACAAATCCATCATATACCGTTACTCAAAATGGTTCTTTTGCAGTAATGGTAACTGTAAACGGATGTACAAAAAAATCTTCTTGTTTCGATATTAAGGATTTCAATTCTAGTCTGTATAATTTAAATACTTTAAAAGTGTATCCAAATCCAACAAGTGAAATGGTTAACATTACGTTGGATAATTTACAAAGGGTTACTATATATAACAATCATGGTAGAATTGTATTGCTTACTTTTCAAAATAGTTTTTCTATTTCTCAACTACAATCTGGTATCTATTTTGTTGAAATTAAAACTAACAAAGGCACTACGATCAAAAAAATAGTAAAAAAATAATCGGATATTGATTAATGCAGAAGATACTACTGCAAAAATGATTGTAATGGAGGCATCAGAGATGTTGGGGACTAAGTTTTTGGATTAGAGTTTTAAAGAGATGATCTAATAACCTGAGTTCGATTGTTAAGACAGACAAATTTGATTTGTGTTTTTTTAGGTAGGAAACTATATGCAATAAGCCCCGCCTATTATGTTGCTAAGAAAATTACCGAAGCTTCTATGTCTTGAATCCTCTACTTGACAAATATTTTTGAGTTCATCATTTACGGTTTCAATCACAGAACGTTTCCTAAGCAGTATTTTGTCAGAAAGTGTCATCAGACAGTTTTTCATATTATTTTTGATATGTGTAATGATTTGTATTCCATCTATAAAGAGCAACTTAGCTAAATCTTTTCCCGCATACCCCTTGTCAGCAAATAGTTTTCCAAATATCTTATCCAAAAAACGTTCTTGTTTTAAAGGTGTCCTGTCATCCTCACTAGCTTGGGTAATAGTAAAAGTGAGTATCTCTCCTTTATCATTGATGATAATATGAAGTTTAAACCCATAAAACCATCCCATTGTAGATTTCCCTGTATTAGCAATCCCTTTAAATACTTTATTTCTCTTGATCCGTTTGTTTTTGCAAACTCGGATAGGAGTTGAATCTACAAAAGAAATTCCTGTACAACATCCCATACAACAAGTTTTTAAAAATAAACTCATCGCTATCAAGTTACCATACATCAATTCTGTGAACCTATTGTAGGATACTGTTTGAGGAAACTCTTCCTTCATATGCTCTTGGGCATAATAGATATAGAAGTGTTTAAAAGTTCTAAAACCTCCCAAATGAAAAAGAACCGTAATTGTAATGATTTCACTCTTAGACATCACAGAAGGGCGTTTTGTAGGATTACCAAGTAAGGCTTTATCGACTACTTGACCATATTCCTTGCAAAATTCATCAATAACACAAAATATTTCAGTAATTTTAGAATAAGAAATCATAGATAGATTTTTAGATTAATAAATTGAATTTCAGAACTTTGATTTGCTAAAAATCTATCTTTTTTGCTATAAAAAACTTACCTAAAATTAATCGAACTCAGGTTAGTAGTATTATTTGGTTATAGTAAAATGTTTAGTAATTTACTTTTTTATGACTATTTTGAAAACCATTAGAGTTTCGTAGTATGTAAGAACAATTTTAATAACTTACAACATACCTGTTCAAAGAAAAATATAGCAATCACTATGCATAAAAATCAAAAAGCAAGGTAACAATTTACTTGATATGAAACTTATAGTAAATACTGTGATAATAAAATAGGAAATGAATACGCATAGAAAAATTATAGAAGAGTTTAGATTAAATAATGATGAATCTTTATTAAATGATTTTGCATGTACTCATAATGGTAAAAATGGATATGAGTATAGTGATGATAAAAACTATAAAAAAAGAAAAAACCTGATTCTTGAATTGTATAACGATTATTCTTCTGTGGACAAACCTTTAATAAAGAATCTGTTACAAGAAGAATTAAAAGGGTTTGAATATGATATTCCTGTTTATACTATTGATTTATGCGCCTTTATGTTGTATAAACACATGGAGGTAGATGACGTTTATGATTTGTATGAGGCAAAGTTTGGAACAGGCTCTGATGCAGAAGCTTATGTCGACATAGAACTAGTTTTTGGATTGAGTAAAGAAGAAACCAAGACTTTTCTAAAAAAAGAAAAAACTCAAAAAAAACTGAACCAAGAAATACTTGCAACGATTGAATGGTACGAATCCAATCCTAAAGCAAAATTTAAAAGTAGAGAAGAATATATTAATTACTTTGAAACCATAAAAGTAAATAACATAAAGTCTGATTTAGAAGAATATTAAAGCGCTCACAACAAAATAAATTAACTTTTGTTTATTCGAGCATCGTAAATTGGAGCAATAATTTATTAGCCAATTTTCACAAAAATTAAAGTATAACAAACTGAAAAACAATATTGGAAGAACAACTAAATAACTTAAAAGATTTTTTTACCGATTTTCCTGAATATATCTATCTCATCATCGGGATCGTTTTTATCATACTATTTATTGGAGCATTAAAAAATAAGAACTGGGCGATTGATCCAGCAAGTGGAAACCAAAGAATGTTGTATCATACCTTTGGGCACAAAGCATTTAGAATAGTCATTAGTATTATTTATTTATTAGGAATAATAGCAGGATTTGGCGGTTTTTTACTTTACTACTTTCAATAATTGTTACTCATCATCAGAACCAAAATAAAAGTACTGATCAGGGATTGATCTTTTTGTTATAACATATTGAAAATGTTATGTTTAAATCTTGTTATGTGATTTAAAAATTCAGAAAATGAAAAAAGTAACATATACGTTATCTACGATATTTATTATTACTCTTGTAGCATAACTTTTCTTTTCTGAGCTTGGAGTTAAAAAATATATAAGTCCTGACGGTAATTATTCATTAGAAATCAAAGTGTAAACTTTTTAAAATAACCTCTCTGGGTGATGTTGGAAATTGTGAAGTTATAGTGGTGTTAAAAGTCAAAAAAAGGTACTATTATAAGAAAAAGCAATAACAATCCAGACTTTGGGATATTTTATGATAGCATAGTTATAAAATGGGATATACCAAATGATCTGGTTTGGTATGGTAAGGGAAAGACTATTAATCTTAAAACCGGTAAAGTAGAATGTTAACAAAGAACGTTTTAGTTAATATGAATTCTACATCATTGCTTTAAGTGCAGAAAAACTAACGTATTGTTTTAGTACTTCGAAATTTACTTATAATTATTTGTGTAACCGAATGATTACGCTTGTATTTGAAACTGTTCAGTTACGTATTATGAGAAGAGATGTATATCAAGCAATTGCAGACCCCGTTCGAAGAGAGATAATAGATTTGTTGTCTGATAAAACTCCTTCTGTTAATGAACTAGCGCACCAGTTTGAAATAAGCAGACCCGCTATATCTAAACATTTAAAAATATTGAACGAGAGTGGAGTAATTACTATTCATAAAAGTGGAAGAGAGCGTACTGCCAAATTCAGGCTCAGAATCTGATTCCTGCATTTATGTGGTTAAAACAGCATAAGAGACAATGGGAAGAGAGAATTGATTCTTTTGAAGAATATTTAATGAAACTAAAAACAAAAAACAAAGAAAATGAAGGATAGAACAGTAACTATAAAAAGAATTTTTGATGTTCCCTTAGCATTAGTTTGGACAGCATGGACAGAACCCAAGCATATTGCTAGCTGGTGGTCTACAAAAGGAATTACAACCAAAATAATTGAGCATGAATTTAAAGTAGGAGGTATATGGAAATTTGCGATGCCAATGCCCGATGGAAAAGAATTTATTGCAGAAGGAGTTTATACAGAAATTGTGAATCATAGTAAAATATATTCTAAAGCAGATTTTAAACCCATGACAGAAGGAGTAGAGATTCAGGCTTTGTTCAAGGCGGTTGTGGATAAAACAGATTTTACTTTTAATGTTATTCATCCGACTGAAGCATATCGTATCCAGCAGGAAAAAATGGGAATATTAAATGGGTGGGGTTCTGTTTTTGACAGACTTGAAGAACTTATTACAACATTTGTTATAAAATAAAATCAGATTAATTATAAAAACCAAGAACAAGCGAATAGTTTGGACAGTACTTGTAGTAAAACATAACTCTTTATAATGATAAATAACATCACAATACTATTTATCATTATTCGTGCTATGATTTCTTAACAAACTTGGTAAGAATCACAATATGTTGGCCATTTGCACGACCCTCTATTTGCTCGGCATTGTCATGAACCAAAGAAATATTTCGTACATGCGTACCTCGTTTGGCAGTAAAATTAGCACCTTTTACCTCGAGATCTTTTATCAAAACTACCGAGTCACCTGCTTGCAGTATAACCCCATTAGCGTCTAGGTGTTTAATAGCCTCTTCCTTATCATCACCATCACCAGTTGCATTGGCCCATACCATCATATCATCATCTAAATAGAGCATATCCAATAAATCCTGTGGCCACCCTTCTGATTTTAAACGATGTAACATTCTCCAGGCCATTACTTGTACCGCAGGAACTTCGCTCCACATACTATCATTAAGACAACGCCAGAAGTTGGGATCCATTTTTTCTGGATTTTCAATTTGCGTTATACAAGTTTGCGAAATTAAAATATGTGAATCGATTCCTGTTTTAGGTGATTTAGGCACTTCATAAACAACTAGGTTTTCTGATGCTCCTGATAATTCGCAAACAGATCCACTTCGTTTATGCAACTCTCTTTCAAAGCTCATAGAAACATTGTTTTAATATAATAAGATTGTAAAAGGGGATTAAAATGGCTCTCCCTTTAGCTTTTTACCTTTTTTTGTTTTTTTCGTAGTTTGAAATTGACAAACTCGACAAACAAAGAAAATGCAATTGTAAAATATAAATATCCTTTCGGAATCGTTCCTACTTCACTTTCAAATATTTTAAGATGTGATAAATGTGCTGCTTCGGCAATTAGCATAAATCCAATAAGAATTAAAAAAGCAAGTCCAAGAATTTGTACAGATGGATGTTTATTTACAAAACGACCTACCGGATTGGCAAATATCATCATAATCAAAACAGAAATAACAACTGCAATAACCATAATGATAAGTGCATCATTTGGATTATCACTTAATCCATTGGTCATACCTACGGCAGTTAATATAGAATCAAAAGAAAAAACTACATTGATCAAAGTAATCTGCAGGATAGCTTTGGACAAAGTGCTAGAACTTTTAGCTTCTATTTCTTTTTCTTCTTCTCCCTTTTCATCCACCTTTTCATGAATTTCATGAACACTTTTATATAAAAGAAATAATCCGCCCCCAAACAAAATAACTGCTTGCCCGCTAATGCCAGCCTCTATCCAGGGTAGATTAATATGCCAAAAAGGAGCTTCCATAGCCACTAATAAGGATATACCAAATAGCAAAACAATACGCATCACCATTGCCAGTAATAACCCTATGTTGGTAGCTTTTTTTTGTTGCTCACTGGGTAACTTGTTAGAGGCTAAGGAAATAAAAATAATATTATCGATCCCGAGTACAATTTCTAAGAATGTAAGTGTTAATAGAGCGACCCAAGCATCAGCCGATGTAAAAATTTCTAGCATTAGTTTATTTTTTTTGCAGTTCCACGTTGTTTTTTAGTTTCACCTACCAAGCCGTATTCGAAAGTATAAATAGTAGCATCGGTAGTTAGAATTTTCATATGTATGGCTTTTTCTTCACTCATGCTCTTAGGGTTTAATTTTTGTAGGATATACTCACAATCATTAATCCATCGAATACTAGAAGTATCACTTTTCCCTCGAAAGTAATCAATTTCTATACTGTCATTACGAACAAAAGTTGTTTTTACCAATTCAGCATCAAGAAAAGTTTCAAATTCAAAAGTACCTGTATGAAAGTTAACACAGTTACGTTCTTGTTGATAGCAACCACTTATAATGGCCGTATATAGAAATAAAAAAATAAATTTCTTGATCATGCTCTTAATTCTATCGACGAAAATAAATCTATTTCCAATAAATTAATAGATAAGTATGAAAAAAAATTAAGATTTTTTCATCTCATAAGAATTAAAAGTACCATCTGCATAAAAAATAACAATTCGATCTATTTCTTGGTTTGTTTTGATTACCTGTTTAGAATCTTCATTTTCTTTAATTGATTGAATATCGATTGTATCTGTTAATTCTTGTTGAAATTTTGGAGTATTAGAAAATAAATCTTGCTCGTTAGCTAATTGCGCGGTATCTGAAACGGTGGGCATTTCTTGTGTAGGAGTGGGTATGGAGTGTGTAGTTTTCTGAACATTTTCGGATCTGGGAAAGGTACCCTTACCATATAATAACCATTGAAGATCTACCTCTTTGTATGCGTCAACAATTTTCATTACAAAATCTAAACTAGGTTTATTTCTACCACTTAAAATATGTGATATAGAAGAGCGTCCTACACCCATATAATCAGCAAAAGCTGCAGCCGATATAGCATAGTGATTCATTATTTTTTGAATTCTTTTACCAAAATCAGCACTGTTTACCATTGTAAATTATATTTAAAGAGAAGGATGTTACAAAGGTAAACAAAATATAAAGATATTTAAGGTTACATATGTAAACATTAGAATATCGTATATATATTATTACTTTAGGTAAACAACTTTAAATATTTAATTTATAAACATTTATATATAATTATTAATTGTTTAAAAGTATTTTTATTAACCTCTTAGATAGAGATGTTCTAAAGTAAATTATCTGTTTAAGAATGTAAATTAACTAATGTTTACAACTGTAAATAGTGTTGAATTACATTTGTGAATAGGAGTATAGTTTACAACTGTAATTACTATTTAATTTTCTATGATTCTTCACTAAACTACGTTAATTTCGTACTCTTATTTAAGTCATTTTTATGGATATTAACACGCTTCAGGATTGGTTTGTTACTTATAAGGTAGATACTTTATATGGACGGTATATAACGCATGAGACTATTAAACCTTTATTAGATGCTTTGTCATCAAAAATAAGCATAGAGCAAATTGGTCTTTCAGAAAATAATGAACCAATCGATTTGATCAAAATTGGTCGAGGAAAGAAAAGATTGTTATTCTGGTCACAAATGCATGGTAACGAAAGTACTACTACCAAAGCCATTTTTGACCTTTTAAATCTTCTTACCAACGATAAAAGTGATTTAGTAACACGTATCCTTGAACAAAGTACCTTATATATTATTCCTATTTTAAGCCCCGATGGTGCTCGTGCGTATACAAGGCTCAATTATAATCTTGTGGATTTAAATCGCGACGCACAAGAAAAAACTCAGATAGAAAGTAGGGTATTTAATCAAATAGTGGATCAGATACAACCTGATTTTGCTTTTAATTTGCACGGGCAACGTACCATTTTTAGTGTAGGTAACACTAATATACCTGCTACCGTTTCTTTTTTAGCTCCCTCTGGGGATCAAGATCGATCTGTCACCTCTACAAGAAAGATTGCTATGGAGATTATCGTTAAAATGAATGATATACTTCAAAAGGCAATACCAAAAGGGGTAGGACGATATGATGATGGTTTTAATTTAAATTGTGTTGGAGATACTTTAACCTTTATGGAGATACCTACTATTCTTTTTGAAGCAGGTCATTTCCCTAATGATTATGATAGAGAAATTACAAGAGAGTATATTTTTTACTCTTTATGTACTGCGATCGATTATATTAGTAATAATAATATCACAGGAGATCAATTTGAGGAGTATTTTTCAATACCAGAAAACGGAAAATGTTTTTATGATATTGTCATTAGAGATGTGGTTCTAAACGAAGAAAACGTAGATATAGCGGTACAATTTAAAGAAGAATTGATCGAAAACAAGGTGAAATTTGTTCCTGAAGTAGCAAAAATTGGTGACTTAAGTAATTTTTTTGGCCATAAAGAGATTCTTGGTAAAAAAAGAACAATACACAACGAAAACGTTACAGTAGAGATAGTTCCAAAGGCCAAGCTGTTAAAATTTACACTAGATACTGAATTATTCTTAATAGAATAAGCAAAAAGATGAAATAAAATACCCGAAAACAGTATTTTTCTGCTAAATTTGTAATGTAAATAATCGGGAAAATAATACACAATACTATGGCTAAATTTAAATTAGACGAGGTTGACCACCAAATTTTGGATATGTTAATTGAAAATACGCGTACTCCTTTTACAGATATCGCAAAGAAATTATTGATTTCTGCTGGAACTGTACACGTAAGAGTAAAGAAAATGGAAGAAGCTGGTATTATAGAGGGCTCTTCGTTGACATTAGATTATAAAAAATTAGGATATTCATTTATTGCATATGTAGGTATATATCTTCAAAACACATCGCAAACCAAATTTGTTTTAGAGAGAATTGCACAGATACCATATGTAACAGTTGCTCATATTACAACAGGAAAGTTTAATATCTTTTGTAAAATTAGAGCAAAAGATACGAATCATGCAAAAGATATTATATTTAAGTTAGATGATATAGAAGGAATCTATCGTACCGAAACAATGATTTCTTTAGAAGAAAGTCTAAACGACAAGAAGCGTTTAATGCATTCTATCTTTCAAGAATTATAAAAGGGTACTTTTTATATACACAAAACATAATTATCGCCCTTTAAGATTACCAACCTTAGAGGGTTTTTTAATGTTTTATTTTGACTTTATTAACCATTATTAACCATTAACCACCACACCAATGGCTAGAAAACCAAAAATTGAACGTTTTAATGAAAACGTTCTGGCTAAGTATCAAATATACAATAGTATATTTATAACATTACCTTTTGATACCATAAGTAATACCGGGGTATTGTTGCCTCTTTTTAGTGAGGTATGTCAAAAAGGATACGATCAACATCAAAACCCGACAGAAATTGTAGAACAATTTTTTGATTTGTATCAAAATAATCCTTCAAATCAAACGAAACATGATTTACTTTTTCGTTTTATACAATATATAGAGCGTCAGGTAGTATTATTTGATGCGATAGAGGATGCAGCTTTTCCTATTGTAAACAATATGGATGGTAGAGGAACTTTGAGGAGTATAAAAGAAGAAGCTCAAGAAAAGGGAAAACTTGACGAACTTCAAGAATATTTAAAGCGTTTTAAAATTCGCCCTACTTTAACAGCACATCCTACACAGTTTTATCCAGGTACCGTGTTGGGAATTATTCATGACTTGGATGAAGCAATTAGAAATAATGATTTATTACGTATCAAACAATTACTGGCGCAATTAGGTAAAACAGGGTTTTTTAAGAAAGAAAAGCCAACACCTTATGATGAAGCGGTTAGCTTAATTTGGTATCTCGAAAATGTATTTTATCATGCTGCCAGTAAGATATATAACTATGTTCAGCAAAATATTTTTGAAGGAGAAGATTTTCAAAACGATCTGATTAATCTTGGTTTTTGGCCAGGTGGTGATAGAGATGGTAATCCATTTGTTACAACAGAGACCACCTTAAAAGTTGCTAAGCGATTGCGAAAAACAATCCTTATTAATTATTATAGAGATATTAGAAAATTAAAACGTAGAATCACTTTTGGAAGCCTGCAGGATAAAATAACAATCTTAGAAAGAGCTTTGTATGATAATTTTTATAATGAACATACTACAGAGCCTTTATCAGAAATAGTGTTATTGGATGGTTTGTTAGAGATCAAAAAAGAAATCATACAAGAGCATCAATCTTTATTTTTAGAAGAGTTACAAGATTTAATTAATAAAGTAAAAATATTTGGCTTTCACTTTGCTACATTAGATATTAGACAAGATTCTAGAGTTCATCATAATGTGATTACAGAAGTAATCGCAAAAACCATAGATTTAGGACTTTCTCTTTTTCCAGAAGATTATGAAGAACTTTCTGAAGGAAATCAGTTAGAAATTCTTACTTCGGTGACAGGGAAATTAGATCCTAATGTCTTTGAGGATGGAATTACAAAGGCTACCTTAGAGTCTATTTATGCTATTAAAACCATTCAGCAAAATAATGGTGAACGAGCTGCAAATAGGTATATCATTAGTAATAATGGTAGCGAACTTAACATCATGGAAACATTTGCTTTAATTAGGCTGTGTGATTGGAAATTTCCAACGTTAGATGTTATTCCACTTTTTGAAACTGTTCCAGATTTGCAAGTTGCGCATAAGGTAATGAAATCCTTGTACGAGAACCCTGTGTATATGCATCATCTTAAGAGTCGAAATATGAAACAAACCATTATGTTAGGCTTTTCTGATGGTACAAAAGATGGCGGGTATCTTATGGCTAATTGGGGGATTTTTAAAGCCAAAGAAGCGCTTACAGAGGTATCAAGACAATACGATGTTAAAGTAGTCTTTTTTGATGGTAGAGGAGGTCCGCCAGCAAGAGGAGGAGGAAATACAAATCAATTTTATGCTTCTTTGGGACCTACTATAGAAGATGAAGAAATACAGTTAACAGTGCAAGGGCAAACAATTAGTTCTAATTTTGGAACCTTAGATTCTTGCCAATATAATTTAGAACAATTGCTGGGAGCAGGGGTAGAAAACGAGTTAACAAATAATGAAGCTAACCTCTTTTCTAAAGCACATAAAGAGGTGATGCAAAAGCTTGCAGATATAAGCTATCGTACATACGTAGATTTTAAAGAACACCCTAAGTTTCTTCCTTATCTAGAGCATATGAGTACTTTAAAATATTATGGAAAAGCTAATATAGGGAGTCGTCCATCTAAACGTAGTAAGAGTGATTCATTAGATTTTGGAGACTTACGTGCTATTCCTTTTGTAGGAAGCTGGAGTCAGTTAAAACAAAATGTTCCTGGTTTTTATGGAGTAGGAACAGCCTTAAAAGCATTTGAAGATGAAGGTAAATTTGAAGAAGTAATTTCATTGTATCAGGGATCAGCTTTTTTTAGAACGCTTATAGGCAATAGTATGATGAGTCTTACCAAATCCTTTTTCGAATTGACTTCGTATATGAAAGAAAATAAAGAGTATGGAGGGTTTTGGGATGTTATTCATAATGAATACCTGTTGACAAAGCGATTATTATTAAAGTTAACCGGCTACACCGAATTAATGGAAAACGAACCTGCAGGAAAAGCCTCAATAGAGATAAGAGAGCAGATTGTACTACCACTATTAACTATACAACAATATGCCTTAAAGAAAATACAAGAACTTCATGCAGCGGGAGATACTAGTTCAAAAGAATTAGCTATTTATGAAAAGATGGTTACCAGGTCCTTGTTTGGCAATATTAATGCAAGTCGTAACTCTGCCTAAAGAATTGTTAACAGTATGAAGTATCAGGATAAGAATTAATACCTTTTCAATCTGATGATTTTTACAGATTTAATTCAATAAAAGATGATAGTACAATTAGAAAAAGAAGAATACCATCCTTATTATGGAACGTATACTTCTAAGGCAGAACATATTGATGTTATAGAGGGGTTATCTGCAGGAAAAATAGAATTTATTGATTTTATAAATACCATCCCCAAAGAAAAACATCAATACGCATATGCCGATGGTAAGTGGACAATTTTAGAGATCATACAACATATCATTGACGCAGAACGTATTTTTGCATATAGGGCTTTACGTTTTGCAAGAAATGATAAAACCCCAATTATTGGGTTTGAACAGGATGATTATGTACCATATTCTGCCGCTAATAATAGGAATATTAATGAGTTAATTTCTGATTACAAAATTACACGAGATTGCTCGATTTCATTGTTTAAAAGTTTTACTAAAGAAATGTTGGTTCGAATAGGTGAGGCAAGTGGTAGTCCAATGAGTGTAAGAGCAGTTGGCTATGTATTAGCAGGACACCAAAAGCATCATATAGAAATAATTAAAGAACGTTATCTGACATAAAACCATGTTTTTAGTGCAAGACGTTTAAGGATAAAAAAAACACTCCCCCATAATTGGGGGAGCGGGTAAACATTTCAAGTATCGTATTAAAAAAAAAAGGGAATTAATTGGATACTTTAGTCTGCCTACCAATTATCGCTTGAATCATGCGATAATTATTTTTATTACTTAAACTGTTCTTTTTGATTGTTCAGGTGTTTGTTTTACTATTTATGTACTATGGGGGAATAGAGCCTTACTACGAATAATGTGATATTTGATCGTAAAAAGGTTTTAATATTATTTTTTTACTTGATGTAAAATCGCGTTGTTTCTTATTTTGTTAAATGTTGAGTGCGTATGAATCAAACAAACCATTGTTTTTACCTTTTATATAATCAAGTTGTTCTATTTTCTAACCTAAATGATTTTTGAATTTTTTATTTAATTCAAGCACAACTTGTTAAAAATGTTACTGTATATTTTTTTATTAAGCATCTAAGTATCTACAATAGTTTCACCATTATTGATAGATAAAATAGATTCATTCTATGATAGGGGTGTGTATAATCCAAATCTATGGAAAAATAAAATTTATATAAGAATTAATGCAACGAACACCCTATCTTTATAAGCGTACTACTTATTTTAAAGGGTTAATTGCTTTAGTTACCATATTTGAAAAAAAGTGCACTCATAGGCTCATTTGTACTTCTCGTGGTATTAATAATGCAATTCACTGCATCACCTTTTAATAGTTAAGCATTGTAGTTATATTTATGTTTTGTAATTAGACAAATAAAATATGAAGCGAATTTCGGGGAAACAATATACTTTAGGATTACATATAGTATTTTGGTCTCTGTTTTTCTTGTTATTTATAATGTCAGAATATGTTTTGAATTACCAATTGCAAAAAAGTAATCTTCAAGTCATTTTACTATTTCGTTTAATATTTGATGCCACAATTTTTTTTGTGCATTATAAGTATTTATCTCCTTTATTTCTTCCTTCAAGAAAATATTTAGCATATTTCACCTCTGTAGTATGCATTATTCTGCTATCGATAGTTGTAGAAATATTGTCCTATGACTTATATCTTCAGGGAGAATTTTTTGATATCCCATTGGTAAATAGACTTCTTGTAGAGATCATAACTACTTGTATTCTAATTATTTCTAGTGGTGCCATGCATTTTTCGGGAGAATGGGTAGCAGCAAAGGATAAAGAAGCCATTTTAGAGAAAAATAATTTAAAGCTAGAAGGGGAACTTAAAATTTTAAAAAGCCAGATAAACCCTCATTTTCTTTTTAATACTTTAAATAGTGTATATTCATTATCATATATTGATAGTCCCAAAGCAGCACATATGATCGAAAAACTATCTAAGATAATGAGATATCTTATGTATGATAGCGGTCAAAAAAGTGTATTGTTAAGTAAAGAAGTCAAGCTTATTCAGGATTATATAGAACTGTATGGTACTCGTTTTGAAGAAGAGCATCATATTGATTTCTATTATGAAAATGTACAGCCTCATCATAAAATAGCCCCGATGTTATTAATCTCATTTGTAGAAAATGCTTTTAAGCATAGTAATATTTATAATTGTGATGAGGCGTGGGTAAAATTCGAGGTAGTCGTAGTTAATGACACACTTCATTTTACAGCAATCAATTCAAAACCTCAAATGAGGATTTCTGAAATCGAATCTAATAATATTGGTCACCAAAACGTAATTAAACAACTACAATATATTTACTCTGAAGCGTATACTATTGATATTGAAGAAAATGATAATGAGTATCATTTAAAACTACAAATTGAGCTGTAGGTTTTGAACATGATCACAAGGGTGATTATTATACTAAGTTTTTGTTAGGTTTTGAATTGTTATTGGACTGGTATTATTTATTAATTAACGTAAACTATATGAAGTTAAAATGTTTGGTGGTAGATGATGAACCCCTAGCACGTAATCTGTTAAAAGGTTATATAGAAAAACTCTACCCCACACTAGTAATAGAAGGTGTCTGTAATAGTGCAATAGAAGCACAGAATTTTTTATTCAAAAACCATGTGGATGTATTGTTTATGGATATTGAAATGCCAAACCTAAGCGGGATGGATTTTCTAAAATCTCTAAGTAACCCACCTTTTACCATTATTACCTCTGCATATTCTGAATTTGCGGTTACCAGTTATGAATTAGATAATATAGTAGATTACTTAATTAAGCCAATTGCATTTAATCGATTTGTAAAAGCAACAAATAGGGTTATAGATTTATTGAATAAGAAGGATGAAGCTACAATTACAAAAAGTATTGGATCATCAGCAAGTACCACTGTCCCCGTTATTATAGAAAAAAAAAGTGATTATATTTTTTTTAGACAAGAGAGTAAAATTATCAAAGTTAATCATAATGGTATTCGATACATACAGAGTTTTGGAGAGTATGCCAAGGTATATACAGAAGAAGGAAGAATCGTTTCTAGACTAGCATTAAGTAAAATATTGGATAATCTACCAAGAGAACGATTTATTAGAATTCATAGATCTTATATCGTTAACCTTCAGTTTATTTCGCATTTAGAAGGAAATCATGTAATGATAGGAGATGCGGCTATCCCCGTAAGTAGAGGTAAAAAAGAAGAGTTGTTAAGTTTTATTAAGGCTAATGGATATCTAGATTAAACTATTCTTGGGTTCATAAATAAAGAGGTACCGTTATTTGATACCTCTTTAAGTGGCTTAAAGTTTAGTTACTAATCCTCAAACTTTACAAAATGATATAAAATCATTGATAGGGCCTGGTTCGCCATCTCCAGTCGTGAGCTTTACAGTTGTTCTTAAAGTAACTGTATATGCACAGGGCAATAAATCATTTACATCCAAAAGAGTAGGAGGAGAGGTTAGAGGTAAATTAACTAGTTGTGTGGTTCCATATGTCTCTGGTGATGCCATTAAAGCTATCGGAGAAAACCCAAAATTTTGTCCGGGCTTTTTGGGCCCTGTAATCGATAACGATACAGAAGACAAGTTTTCGTTTCTTGCGTGATATTTTATATGTAAGGCATTAGTAATTTTATTACACCCGGTAGTACCCGATACAATCTCGTCTATATTTACTGATACCGCTGCCACCTGATTATTTACCACCTGTGGTGCCCAACTACCATGTTTATTAACATTGTCATATTCGACATTAAATATAGCGATAGGTTTAGAGGTTCCTGCTACCACTTCAGTTGCAGCATTATTTATTTCTCTTTGTTTCATACGAATGGCAAAATATCGATTACGTGTATGTGGTCTTGCAGGAGATACAGTTGCATTGCCAATATCAGAAGTTGGTGAACTCATATCTATAGGAATCATGTTGGCAATTTGTAACGTGTTTAGTTTAAGGATCTCTGCGTCTTGATGCGGTTCAAAGTTTCCATTCTGAGGAACAGGAACCCAATTGCCATTAAAATTATTATTAGGTGCTATACTATTGGTTTTATAAGGAACTTTATCTACTGGATTATTAGGATCACCTGTTAATATGATAAAATTACCTATGATTGTAGAAGGTATCATTGCAGGTGTTACAGGAGACCAGCCTCCAGGTAAAAGAATGTTATTTGGAGCTGCAACCTCCTGATACTCGAACATATATTCCATAGGATTACCATTTAACGTTTTGGTAATGGTTCCTATAAGGTTAATAGTTCTAAAAAACGCGAAATCATTAAACCCTGCACGTAGTGTTTTTCCGTTGACCGTATTAATTTCGTCCTGAATCTTTATTTTACGGGTTAAACCAAAATTAGTAAACGATGCTGGAATCGGAATTTCGGGAATCACAATGTCGTCTAAACAAAGTGTAACGCAAAGGCAAGGTCCCACATCTTTTCTTTTGTCAGATGGTTTTTCAAATTCTACCGGACTACCATTAATTTCTAAGTTAAAATATACATCTGGACCACTGTGAAAAGGAGGAAAAGGAGTTTCTACATTTATGAGTGGTGATAAGAAGGTTTGCTTAAAATCCTTACTGCTATAATCTATTCTAAAGTGCCCATTTAGATCTGTTACGTCGGATCCGAGCTTATCATCACCGATCCAGTCATCATCCATAGCAATAACTTTTACTCCCGGAATAGGAATATTATCATTTTTACAATCCAGTAATATTCCACAAATTACCCAGGCATCAAATAGCTCACGAATTCTGCACCAAAAACGACTATTGATACAATATTTCCAATAAAATACAATACCCTGATTGGTTTGTCTCCATCTTGGTTGTAGTGATGTTAAGGTAAATTGAATTGGATCACGATCTTTACTTTTTTGATTATATACACGTTTTGTGAGAATATCGATCATAATAGGACCATCATATTCTGCATATTTTCCTTTCAATTCGGTCTCATAATTTCCTTTTTCATCGATTTCTGCTTCTGCAATTAATAGTTTTGATTTTGCTTTAACTTGCTTTTCGCCTAATATTTGTAAAGTGTTTTTTGGATCTGCAGTAACATGCGTTACTACGTCTACATTAAGATTTTCTACTCTATAAAAACGTACGATAGAACCCAATAATGGTTCCTTACAATCTCTACATATTTCCCCTGCAAGATTACCTTTTAGAATAAACCCCATTTTGTTTAAGTTTTAAGATTAATTTATTGATATCTCAAAATTATAACTATATAACTTATTGATAAAGAGTTTAATAACTGGTTTTGGTAGCCGTTAAAAACCCTTTTTTTGTACAGGGGTTAAACGGTTAACTTCACTTATGGATGGTTTATTAGAAAATCTGTTAGATTTGTAAACACATGGAAGATTTAGAGCAATATTTTGAAGGAGAAGAAAGTTGGGCAACGTTTTCAAAAATGTTTGAAGATGATTGGACCAATTCTGATATTCAACAACATCTTTTAAAGCTTTGTAAAAACCAAATTGATTTGGCTAAGGTGATAAATTATCACCTAGGAAAACAAAGTGTTATATAGATGAGTTTGAAAGCTCGGGCATTGGATCACTTAACTGCTTTAGAATGTCTTGAAAATGAAACCTTAATAAAAAGGTTGAAAGTATGTTTAATGAGATTTCCCGGCTAAATAGTACACACGAAAATTAAATAGTAGGGTAACATTTGTTAGTATCAAGAACATAATATTAAACGTAAAATGATAATATGAAGAACAGAGTTTTAAATTGGGTACCCATAATTTGGGTATCGATAAGGGAAGTGCAAAAATATATGTTCAAATTAAAGAAGGGATTTTAACTTGGTGGATTGATATCTATTCTGATGTTAAAGAAATTGAAGATATTGATTGGGGAGTTCAGCTTTATTGTGAGGACCTAAGATTAGAATTAAAACATTGGAGAGATTTGGGTACTGTTAAGATTGAATTTGAAGATTGTTGGGATGAGGAAATTGATGATAATATTGCAGGAATCTATGTTTTCGAACATGAAGACGTTAAAAATACGACTATAGAAATGAAAGCTATTAAAGATAATTTTTTTCAGATCGAATGGAAGGGGATTGGTTTGGTTTCAGGAGAAGAGTATGAAATTTTTGTTTTTACAGAAATAGAGTTTACCGAAATAGTTTCCTGGTCGCTAAATCTGGAAGAGTCTAATCAATGGTTTTCTAAATATTTTAATCTAGAGGATTATCATATTGGCGACCCTGAAATTACCAATCATCATAACGGAAAGGATATTGGAAGAATCATTTACACACCTAAATTAAATATGTTATAATTACAATAGGAAATGTGCTATAAGCTAAAAGATTAAAAATAGTTAAACTGAATAATAAATATGTTTAAATTAGGGCTTATACTTAGTGTTACCTGTTTTGTCCTTTGAGATTTTCTAAACGATTTTGGATATTGTGTTAAGTTAATTCTTTTGTAAATCAAGAAACTCTATATCCAAAATAACCTGTATAATGGTTCTAATTAGAAATAATAAAATAACCAAAACAACTCTTCGAGTTAAAACCTCTGATAACTTATTTCAACAATGAGAATTAAAAAATATTAAGTGGTATTTCTTTTTTGTTTTTTTGAATAAATTTATAGTTAATTAAAAGAAAAGCTAATGTTTCAAAATCGGGTCTTTACAATGAAAAAGATCACCAAATAATTTTTGAATTATTGAAAGCTAAATACCTATAAAAAATTACTGTCACAAGCAATCAATTTTGATCAGTATAATTAAAGTTAGATGGATAATATAAAAAGTATTATAAAAAAAGCGCAGGATGATTTGTTTCCTGAGTTGGAGTTAAAAATTCGTAAAGAATTAGAGAAGAAAGACAAAAGTTGGCTTATTGATCAGATTATTTACTTAACATGCGAAAGGCATAGTTTACAAGAACAGAAACACTCTCTTGATGCAATGAAAAAATGTTTGAATCGAATTACCAAAACTGGGTATGATGATCAAATGGTAGTTAAGTTTATTGATAAATATAGAAAGATTAGTAGAGAGGACCTGGAAGAATCTGGATTTCTAATAAATCCACCACATATGGGATTGGATATTATTGAATCTCATCAAAGGTCAAAAAAGGGAGAAGTACTTCTCGAGGAAGCTCGAGATATGCTCTATGCAGCTTTGTATGGAGATGAAACAATAAATGTTGATTTTACACGTGAAAGGGAAGAAGTTTTAACCATAATATTACCCCTAGGTAAATCAGATGCATTGCCTTTTTTGAAAGCAGTTACAGAGGTGAATGTTACAGGAACCTGGAAAGACCCCGAAGAAGTTTCTAATGATGATCACACTAATAATGTTGGATTACAAATCGAATTTAGTGATAATACAAGTGAGATTATAGGAGTTGCAATATTTGTTGCACTACGATTAATTAACCTTTTACATATTAATGAACAGATTTTATATGCTCGTATGGAAAAAGTTGAACGAAGTTCATTACAACCTTTGTAAAAAATAATTGAGAAAAAGAATATACCTTGATATGGATGATAAATACCAAATTGATGAGTTGATTAAACGTTTCTTCAGTATTTTAAAAAATAAGGGAAACCAATCTCCTGATTGGAGTATCATTAATGAAACCTGCTTACCTGAACTATTAATTATAAAAAAGGAAGGCAAAGAACAAGAGGTTTATACTCTTGAAACCTTTATAGCACCAAGAAAAAAGCTGTTGACTGCTGGAAATTTGATAGAATTTGAAGAAAAGGAAATCAAAGAAGAAACAAAAATTATAGGAAATATTGCGCAACGGTATTCGGTTTATACAAAAAAAGGGAAATTGAATGGGACTTATTTCACACAAAACGGAAACAAACTATTTCAACTAGTAAATATACAAAGTGGATGGAGGATCAACGCTATTGTTTGGGAAGATGTTTAGACAAATGAGATATAAAAAACTTTCCTTTTTTGAAGCTCATTTTTGCATACAATATAGGAGTAACCTCAAAATTAAAAACCTGAAAAACAACTTCTATTGTTAAGTATAAATTTTTTTTTTCTTTTAAGTTATAAGTAGCAATACAACTTTGTTATATTTTATAATTCTACAATCATAATTAGAGATATATTTTAGGATGGTACTATATGGTAATTTATTACTGTATAGCGTCATTTGTTTTAGGGTTAAAAACTCTTTCCTAAAAATCAATTATTTTCTTACCTTTTGATTTTTAAATAAAATTTGATAACTATATTTTATGAAAACCATACCTAAAGAAGCATTTCAATTCTTAGAACAATTAAAGGAGAATAATCATAGAGATTGGATGACCGAACATAAAAAACAGTATCAAGGGAATGAGAAGAAGCTAAAAGAATTTTATGCAGCGATTGCAGAGCGTTTAAATGAAAAGGATGAGATAGAAAAAACCAAAGTGTTTAGAATAAACCGCGATGTTCGTTTTAGCAAAGATAAAACTCCATACAATATCCATCGAAGTGTAAGTTTTAGCAGAGCAGGAGCACATCGTAGAGGAGGATATTACCTTAGGTTAGAACCTGGAAACTCACTTATCGCAGGAGGTTTTTTTAGTCCAGAACCAGCAGATTTATTAAGAATAAGAAAAGAGTTTGAAATGGATGACCAGGAGATTCGAGATATCTTATCTGATCCTGATTTTAAGAAAGCTTTTGGTGGTTTTAATCCTTCTAATCAGGTAAAGACAGCCCCCAAGGGATTTAGTAAAGATCATCCAAGCATAGATTTAATCAAAAACAAATCTTTCTATGTAACTCATGATTTTACAGACAAAGAGGTTTTTGCTCCAGATTTTTTAGATAAACTGATCTATCATTATGAATTGCTAAGACCCTATTTTGATTATATGAGTGATGTTTTAACTACCGATCTGAACGGAGTTTCATTATTAGATGATTAGAGATTGTCCTATTAGAATTTTATAAATATTAATTAATCGGTTCAAGGTTAACAATCCATAAAAATAACAACAATGAAAAGGCATAAAAACGTTAAGTTTTATAGCCTTTTTTTTGTGGATATGAAATATGGTGAAATATTTTTTTTAGACATTTTTATTGAAATTAGTAATGTGATCGAAGGTAAATTATTTCGATTAAGTAGCTACAATCAATTTTTTATTTCGGGGGCGTAATTCTGAAAAGCCTTGTTTAATAGAGTAGGACAATCTAAAAAAAAATAACAATGAGTACACCTAAAGTAAATATCGGAGGAAGTCAAGTTAAAGGAGCCATGAGTAATACTCAAGCCGCTTCAATTTTATTGCAAAATTACACACAAACAGTATTAGGAACACCTGATATTATTTTACCAGCCAGTGTAGGTACAGATTCTAAGAGTAATGTTGTTGCAGATTTACCTATTCATCAAGCGTTAGCTAGAAAAAATGCTAACTATTATTTAGATACTGTTAATGTAACCTTGGTACAGGGAATAGCTGATATTGTAGGTTTTTCTAATTTATGGAATGCCGAATACGATCGTTTATTAGCGCTGGCAAAGGATATTAATACAGGCGACAATAAGGAGACCTTTAAAAGTGGTATTGCAAATTTAATTTCACAAACAAAACAAAAAGAAACCAATACGGTAACCGCTCTTAGTTCACTTAATGATTTTCTACCTAAAATAGAGACAGATAGTAGAAACTTTACTACAGATGCACAACATGTTACAGTAGCTTTGGGAGGAGAACATGGTGCTATAGAACAATTAAATAAACAAATTGCTGCCGATAATAAAGCCATCAATAAAGATATGGCGATTATTGCAGGAGGAGCTACCGCAGATGTTGTTGGTGGGTTGATGATTGCTGTTGGTGTATTAGCAGAAATAGAAACAGCAGGTGCTTCTACTGCGTTGGTAGTAGGTGGACTTGCAGTTGTTGCAGGAGGAACCACTGCAATGATAATTGCTGGTAAGAGTTTGTCAAAAACAAAATCAGATCTTGCAGCTGCAAGTCGCCAGTTAGCAATTGATAAATTATGTTACACCAGTACAAAAATGTCTAGTCATACCATCGAAAATTTACAAAATGCAGTAGGGCAGGGGGTAACAGCAGTTACAGGGCTTCAAAAAGGATGGCAATCACTGCAGAGTGATTTTAACGAAGTGGTAAGTCAATTAGAAACAAGTAACCCAGATCTGGGGTCTTGGCTAGTAAATACTCTGGAAGCTGCTAATGCCGATTGGCAAGATGCATTAACATTGGCAAAAAGCTTACAGCAATATGGAACATTACCTACAAAAAAATCTAACGAAACATCTGTAGTAGCATGAGTATCGTAAACAACCCATTTAGTGCTTCAGGTATTTTACTTGGAGCACAAAATGTGATGTCATCGGCCAATTTGTTACAAACTTATGCCATGGCAGTAGCTAATCAAGCAGAGGCAGATATACCAGAAATTCCAGGTTTTGTTACTGATCAAGGAACTGCGACTAGAAATGCGATATCTATCCAAACAGAGTTAATTCCTTCTTTAGTAGATTTAATTGCTCATCCACTGGCGTTTTCAAACCTGATTTTGGCAGAATACGATTCACTAGTATCTGATGCAGAAAAAATTGAAGATGGTAGTCTATCTAAAGAACAACGACAAGTAGCTGTCAAGGATTTTATAAAAGGGATAGATGTACTTATTCAATCTATTGATCAGGGAAACATGCAAATAAAATTAACATTGAATTCTATTGCATTGTTTTTGGATGTTTTGAAAAAAGATAACAATTCCTTGGATGCAGATCTCAAAATGGCAGAGAAATTGCTCAAAAAAGATCAAATAGATAAGTTACAATCTGCTTTAACAGCAATTTTGGGCAAACTAGAAGCTGATAATGAAGAAATTTCTAAAGGAGCAGTAAATGGTTTGGTTGCCGCTGCACAAATTTCTTTAGGAGTGGTTCTATCGTATTACAAAGGCCCGGCAGATGGTTTTAAAATGATTATTGCCGGAATTAAAGGAGCAGCAGAAGAAGGTTCTAGAGAACAAAAAGCATTAGACGATGTGAATACACAGTTTGATTTGTACAAAACTGTAATTACAGATTTGCTCTCTACAGAAGCTATTTATGGTGTGGTGAAAACTTTAACACATATGGATGGTTTATTGTACTCGAATGTACAAAGTGCACAATTATCAATTGAAGCATTTGTACAAGCATCGCAAAATTTTGTCGAAGGTTTAAACCTCGTTAAAACATCTTTAACAGAAAAACTCTCGTTACGAGGAGGTTTGCAGCTTCAGTTAGACGATGCTAAATCAGGTTGGAGCAATTTACACACTCAAATAATGAATTTTCAGATTATAGAAGTTAATCCTACTATAAATACCAATGAACAGTCAAGCGTCAACTATACTACTTAAAACTATTGATCAGTTATTCTATCAGATAGAAAAGACAAGTTTGGCTGCTCATAAAGTTATTGAGCAGCCAATATTACCAAATGATAATAAGAGTTTAGTGTCAGAAATTGTACTGCGATATTTTGATGAAATTCAGAAAAATATTATTCAAATTTTTTCGATGATGCTAAGCTCATCAAACCTCTGGAAAAGTTTTTTTCCTGATCTGAAAAAAAATATAGAAGCTAATAATCCAGAGTTTGCTTTTGATGGGATTGCAATTATAAGAAAAGAGTATGCTCATAAGTTAGAGCGATTTTATGAAATTAGTGAACTATTACAAGAGTACCTACATCAATTAAAACGCTTTTCGCTGAGTAAAGATGATTTGAACTTTAAAAATTATCAGTTTTTTATTCTAAAAATAGAAGAATTACTTCAGATTATAAATGCATTGAATAATTCATGGGAGCATTGGGTTACTTCGTTTGATCTCGAGAATACTAAACTCCTGGCAGAAATTGAAGATAAACATTTTGTATGGTTAGAAATCCATCATAGAATAAGAACAAACCAACTAAACATAAAAAAAACGAATCATGATCATTACTAAAAACGAAGTTACGACCACCAATACAGCTATTAATCCACCTTCACAGTTAATAAGTTCTGTTCCTAGAACGGTTTCTGCAATAACTGCGATCACAAATGGTGTAAAACAATTAGAACAATTACCAGCAACCTCTTCTTCAATAACACCAAGTTTAGGAAGTCATATACAGGCAGCAAAGGCAAACGGAAATACCTGGACAAAAACGTTAAGACCTTCTTTGGTTACAATCCTAAATGGAATTTCTGATTTTAGTTCGACTTTTGATGCTGAATATAGTGCTTTATTGGCCGCAGCCAAGAAGATAGGTACCGATGATACCGAAGCCATTGCAGAATTTAAAACAGAGTTAACAAAGTTACAAACGGTAAGTAAAAAAACAGCAGGAGAAGCTAGTGCAGCTCAATCAGCTATAAGTGCTTTTGATAACAATGTAAATACAGATTCTAGAAATTTTAGAAGTGATCAGCAACAAGCTAATGCGGCTCACGCTTCTGCAGTTCAGAATGTACAAAATGCACAGAGAAGAATTCGATCTCTAGAAGAAGAAAGAGCCAAAAAACAAGAAATTTTAAATTCTTTGGGAATCTTTAGCCCACTTGCCAAGGCGATAGAAGAACTTATAGAAGCTTTATCAGGTCAAATAGGAGCACAACAAAGAGAAATGGAGCAGGCCCAACATATTGCACAACAGGCTTATATGGATTTACAAGCGACACAGCAAGCCTTGGGTGCTACACAGACCTACCTTTCTACAGCTGGTGTTATTAGCAGTGAGGTTAATGCATTAATGGATGGTTGGGAAACCTTGGATAGTAATTTTAATGTACTATTAGCAAGTGAAAAAATTACTTCTTTTAACGTATTTACCCAGGATGTGTTGGCCGCTGTAAAAGCCGATTGGGAAAACCTGGCTAAGCAAGCAACAAGTTTATAGTATCTTTAATAAAAAAAGATTATTGGGAAAAATAGGCTTTTTTAGAAGCCAACATAAAGAAGCTTGTTCATGGAACAGGCTTTTTTTGTGGAGCCATCACCAAGAAATACCATAATTTATTTATTATCAAAATAATGTGATGCAAACATAACTTCTGCAGAAAACCCCGCTCTGTCTTATTCTTCCTTTCCTCAATAGTTATGTTTTTTCATCAGGACTTGTTTTGATTATCCAAAAGCATATATTGAAATTAAAATCAGTATAAAAATAGGTATAACGAATTTTGTCATCACCTTTTTGTATTTGTTTTCTTCTTTCCAAAATCTATTTTTAGTTTCCCGATATTCATTCTTCATTTTAGTTTTAAGATGACTATCTAATCTCTTGTTTATTTCAATTAAAAGTTTTTCCGATTCTTTAATTGAAAACGTTGTAATTATGTAATTTTTACCTTCTGAAAATAACCTTATCTCTTTTCCTGTTTTAAAAGAATAGTCACTACCGCTACTTTTGGTAGTTATAAATCTCATACTGGCATCTGAAATTGTTTTCCATGCTATATATTTTTTCCTTCCTATCAGTAGATAATTTAGAATCAAATAATCTTTAGTAATGATAACTGTGCTTAGAGTAACGGTGTGATAGCCTATTAAAATACCAAGAAAGATAGAACTAAGTGGTATAATTACGACCCAATTTATTATGAATTGAAGCGCATTCCATAAAATATTGACACCAAATCCTATAAAAAAAAGAGTCCCTAATATCATTAATACTAAATTAATAGTTGATAATTGGCTTTGATATAAAGTGGGTGTACGACAAATTTCCCTTAAGCCGCATTTTTTGATAATTGTTTGATTCTATGTTCTTGTTTGCTTTTGTATACTACTCTAAGCTGCGCCATTTGTTGAAACCCTTTCATTGTCCATCG
>NZ_JBFMKP010000026.1:0-82287 GCF_040786235.1 Aquimarina discodermiae | reverse complement strand
TGCCCTATGTAACACATTGTTTCTTGGGTCAGGCTGCTAATATTCATACACCCAACCGTTTTGGATAAAACATGATTCTTGCACAAGGCTATTTTTCCAAATCGGGTTTGGAGTTTTTTTTTTGAGTTCTTGCCCTTAGGAACATTACCAACGGACAATTGTAAGAGTTCCTTCTCAAATTTTTTCATCATAACTGCATATGACAACTCATAATCATAACCACTCTGCATACGTATAGGGTCTGATTCCCATTCTTCTAAATGTTTAGTAAGTAATTCGGTAGCTCTATGCTTGAAGTCCATAGTTTATTTGCAAAATAAAACTATTTAAACAAATAGGGAAATTTGTCGTACACCCTATAAAGTTTTAGAATTGTGATTAGTCATTTTTTATTAACGAATAGGTGCTAAACCATTAAAAGGATAAAATATTATACTATCTTAATTGATAAAGCTTTAGATTATAAAAACATCTAATTTAAATAGCAATAATTTATATCAATTTTTCACCAAGAAACTTAGCGGTATACGATTCTTTGATTTTTGCAACTTCTTCTGGCGTTCCTTTTGCAATAATAGAGCCTCCGTTTTTACCCCCTTCAAGTCCCAGGTCAATAATATGATCTGCGCATTTTACCAGGTCCATATTATGTTCGATAACTAGTATAGAATGTTCTTTAGAAATAAGTTCGTTAAAAGAAGTAAGTAATTTTTTAATATCATGAAAGTGTAACCCTGTAGTTGGTTCATCAAAAATAAATAGTGCTTTGTCTTTGGTATTTCCTTTTACCAAAAAAGAAGCCAATTTAATACGTTGTGCTTCTCCACCAGATAGAGTAGAGGAACTTTGTCCCAATTGCACATAGCCTAGCCCTACATCTTGTAAGGGTTTCAGTTTTCTACGAATTTTTGTCTGCTTATGCTCAGAAAAAAAATCAATAGCATTATCTATTGTCATCGTAAGGATATCATGAATATTTTTATCATGAAAAGTAACTTCTAGCACCTCTTTTTTAAAGCGTTTTCCTTTACAGGTTTCACACTCAAGGTGCACATCGGCCATGAATTGCATTTCTATGGTTACTTCACCTTCTCCTTTACAAGTTTCACATCTACCACCATCTACATTAAATGAAAAATGTTTGGCTTTGTAGTTACGAATATTTGATAGTTTCTGTTCTGCAAATAAGTTTCTAATATCATCGTATGCCTTGATATAAGTTACTGGGTTTGATCGTGAGGATCTACCAATTGGATTTTGATCTACAAACTCTACATGCTTAATGTTACTGTAGTTTCCTTTAATCTCTGTAAACTGTCCGGCTTTTTCTCCATATCCACCTAATTCTTTTAAAATGGCGGGGTATACGATCTTTTTAATTAGTGTACTTTTCCCACTTCCAGAGACTCCCGTAATGGCGGTAAAAACACCCAATGGCACTTTTACGTCAATGTTTTTAAGGTTATTTTCTCTAGCGCCAAGAATCTCTATGTAGTATTTAGACGTTTGACGAGTAGGAGGAACCTCTATTTTAAGGGTTTCGTTTAGATATTTTGCCGTTAAGGAATCTGCTTTTAGAATTTCATGATAGGTGCCAGTAGCAACTACATGTCCACCATGGGTTCCTGCTTCTGGACCAATATCAATAATCTCATCGGCAGCTTTCATAATATCTTCATCGTGTTCTACTACAATCACTGTATTGCCTAAATCGCGTAACGACTGAAGTACTTTGATTAATTTTTCTGTATCCTTGGGATGCAGTCCTATACTTGGTTCATCTAGTATATACATCGATCCTACGAGGCTACTACCTAAAGAGGTAGCAAGGTTAATACGTTGAGATTCTCCCCCTGATAAGGTATTTGATTTTCTGTTAAGTGTTAGATAGTCTAAGCCTACATTTTGTAGAAAGCTAAGCCTACTATTTATTTCTTTTAGTAATCGCTTAGCGACTGTTTGGTCATACTCATTTAAGGTTAGGTTTGTAAAAAAATGTGCTAATTCATTCAATGGCATTTCTACCAAATCAGTTAGGGTAGCATTGTTTACTTTTACATAATTAGCTTCTTTACGTAATCGTTTTCCTTTACATGTCGTACACTTGGTTTTACCTCTATAGCGAGAAAGCATTACCCGATTTTGAATTTTATAAGCTTTGGATTCTAATTCAGAAAAGAAGCTATTAATGCCCTCAAAATATTCATTACCCGACCATAATAGTTCTTTATGATCTTCTGACAGTTCGAAGTAAGGCTTGTGGATTGGAAAATCGAATTTATAAGCATTATTTACCAATTGATCTTTATACCATCCCATGCTTTCGCCTTTCCACGGAAAAATGGCTCCTTCATATACACTTAAAGCTGTATTAGGAACAACTAAGTCTTCGTCAATTCCGATTACATCACCGTACCCTTCACATTTGGGGCAAGCTCCATATGGGTTGTTAAAACTAAATAAATGTACATTAGGTTCTAAAAATGTCATTCCGTCTAGCTCAAATTTATTACTAAACTCTTTTGTAGTATCGGTAGCCAATGCTTCTATTATGCAGCTACCTTTTCCTTCAAAAAAAGCAGAATCTACAGCATCAGCTAATCGATTGTAAAAATCTTCATCATCTTTTTTAACAATTCGATCTACTACCAAATAAAAATCTTTATTTTCATCTATTGTGGTTTCTTCGATACGTTGTACGGTACTATTATTTTTTACCCGAGAATATCCCTGTTGTTGTAAAACTTTTAATTTTCCTTCTAGAGTGCGACCTTCTTCTATATGAATTGGGGCCAATAGTAAAAGTTTATCACCTGTATTAAATGATTTTACATATTCGATAACATCGGTAACACTATCTTTTTTTACCTGATCCCCTGAAATAGGAGAGTAGGTTTTACCAATTCTGGCAAAAAGCAATTTAAGATAGTCATAAATCTCTGTAGTAGTACCTACCGTCGACCTTGGATTGGTAGAGTTAACTTTTTGCTCTATAGCAATTGCAGGTGCAATACCTTTTATAAAATCTACTTTTGGTTTGTTAAGACGTCCCAAAAACTGCCTGGCATACGAAGAAAGACTTTCTACATATCTACGTTGTCCTTCTGCATAAAGGGTGTCAAAAGCGAGACTTGATTTACCAGATCCAGACAATCCTGTGATAACTACTAACTTATTTCTAGGGATAACTACATCTAAATCTTTAAGGTTGTGTAGTTTAGCTCCCTTGATAATGATATTCTCTTTTGGACTAATAGTGGTAATGTCTTGGATCATAGTAAAACTGCAGTATGAGCGCAAAGATAACGATTAGAATATAAGTATTATAATCTAGCTGAATCGAATGTGAAATCAAAAAAATAGCAGATAATAGTAGGATTTTAAAGGATTGTTCTTATATTAGCACTTTACAAATAACCAGAACAATAAAACAAAACTGCCTATAGCATACCTTTACTTTTACGTTTAACATAGCACGAGCCCCAAGCTTGTTGGTCATAATTTAAAGTCAGGTATGAAGAATAACACCCTCTCAGACGCAGTTCTGGTGAACAATTACATTAACGGAAATGAAAGTGCACTTTCCGTTTTGATAGAGCGTCATAAGCAACGTATTTACAGTTTTATATATTCTAAAGTTTTTGATAGAGATGCTTCTGAAGATATTTTTCAGGATACTTTTATAAAAGTAATTCGAACATTAAAGAACGGAAAGTATAATGAAGAAGGAAAGTTTTTACCATGGGTAATGCGTATTGCACATAATTTGGTAATTGATCACTTTAGAAAAGGTAATCGTATGCCAAAATTTGAAGATAATGGCGAGTTTAGTATTTTCTCTGTGATTAGCGATGGAAACTTGAATGCAGAAAAGAAACTAATTAAGAGTCAGGTAGAGGATGATTTACGAAATATTATTCAAGAATTACCAGAAGATCAAAAAGAGGTATTGGTAATGAGAATGTATAAAGACATGAGTTTTAAAGAGATATCTGATAAAACTGGAGTGAGCATTAATACTGCTTTAGGAAGAATGCGTTATGCATTAATTAATTTAAGAAAGGTAATAGAAAAAAATAATATAGTTTTAACAGATTAATTACAAAAGAACACAATAAAGTATAAACAAGTCCGTTATAGTTTTAAATAACATTTATTTAAAATTTTTAATATGGCAAAATTATACTTTAAACCTTCAAATTCTGAAGAAAACCTTGTAATTCCAAGTAAAAGAACAATTGACTTTTTGTTAAACTATTCTAAGTCATTAAAAGTTTTGGAATTCCAAAGCTTAAAATTTGATACAATATTAAATTAATTTACTATTTGTATAGTAAAACAAGATCAAAAGACCTATTTTTTAATAGGTCTTTTTGTTTTGTGGTAATCGGTAATAACCGTTTTTCTACCAATAGTATTTGTAATAATGTCTTTATCGAGATCCCATCCTCTGGCAGGTGAATATTCTCTACCATACCAAATAATCTGAAGATGCAGATCATTCCATAATTCTTTAGGAAATAATCGTTTGGCATCCTTTTCTGTCTGGGTAACATTTTTACCGTTAGTAAAACCCCAACGATACATGAGTCTGTGTATATGAGTGTCTACAGGAAAAGCTGGAACCCCAAATGCTTGTGACATTACAACACTTGCTGTTTTATGTCCAACAGCTGGTAGTTCTTCAAGAGCTTCAAAACTTTGAGGTACCTCTCCATTGTGTTTTTCTATCAAAATTTGAGAAAGCCCATGAATTCCTTTGGACTTCATAGGACTTAATCCAACAGGTTTGATAATTTCTCTGATTTCCTCTACAGATAGCCTAACCATGGCATATGGATTGTCTGCTTTTTCAAAAAGAAGAGGTGTGATTTGATTCACTCTTACATCGGTACTTTGAGCACTCATTAGTACCGCTATTAACAAGGTGTAAGGGTCTTTATGATCAAGTGGAATGGGGATTTGTGGGTATAGTTCCTGTAGCTTCGCGATAGTAAAATCTACCTTTTCTTGTTTGGTCATAAAAACACATTTTTTTTGCTAATGTATAAATAATCAATAACATTATCCTATACCGTTTCATTATTGTAACTTTGCTGCCTTTGTCTAACTATATTTTATGAGTTTATATGATAGTATAAGACTCATTTCTTAATTTATATAAAACAATGACGACATTAAAAGCAGGAGATAAAGCACCTAGTTTTTCTGGATTAGATCAAGATGGAAACACAGTTACATTAGATACTTTTAAAGGAAAGAAATTAGTAGTTTTTTTCTATCCAAAAGCAAGTACACCTGGATGCACCGCAGAAGCGTGTAACCTTAGAGATAATTATCAAACATTTCAAAATCAAGGATATGATATTATAGGAGTAAGTGCCGATAGTGCAAAACGTCAACAAAACTTTAAAAATAAGTATGAATTACCATATCCTTTGATAGCAGATGAGGATAAATCGGTAATTGAAGCTTTTGGTGTTTGGGGTCCTAAGAAATTTATGGGTAGAGAGTATGATGGGATTCATCGTACTACTTTTGTAATTGATGAGAGTGGTATAATTACAGAAGTGATTACCAAAGTAAAAACAAAAGATCACACTGCTCAGATACTATAAAATATTTATAGAAAGTTTTTGAAACAAAAAAAAAGGGAGTTGAAAATCAGCTCCCTTTTTATTTAATTTCTATTTAGCAATTTCTTTGGTTTTATATCCAAAAAAGTTATTCGCTTTAATCATTTCAGGAATAAGATCTGGTAGCTGATCTTCCCAGCCAGAATTTCCTTCTTGTATTTTTTGAAGGACTTCTCTCGAAAAAATATCCATTATACTATCGTCATAATCGGTGATATCCTGAAGTTTTCCGTTGTATTTAAAGAATTTATACAATTCTTTCATTCTAGGGTGTACTTTCAGATTATCACTTGTAGTTAATTTACCTGTTTTTTGATTTTTAAGAGGGTAGAGGTATACTTTTAGGTCTTTAAAGAATAGCTTACCAAATGCCTCAAGGATGCCTCCACTCAGATGTCGATAGTATTTTTCATCAAATACATCAATTAAATTGTTTACTCCCATGGCCATGGCCATACGTTCTTTGGTATAATTAGAGAAATATTCGACAACTTTGTAATATTCCTTAAAGTTAGAAATCATTACGGTTTGCCCCAAAGAGCATAGTAATCTGGCCCTAGCCATAAAATCAGCTTCGTCAATTTCTCCTTCGGCTCTTAGGTTTGATAGGGTAATTTCAAAGATAACTACAGTTTTATCCTTATTGACTTTGTTTTCATTCAAAAACATGTCCAAAGATTTTTTATAGATATCCATATTTACCTTGGTTACCGGTCTATAACTTCCTCTAAGAGCTAAAACGTTTTTCTTGTATAAAAGTGCAGCAGGTAATACATTATGGCCGTCTGGTCCAAACATTACTGATTCTGTCATTCCATTTTTTACCAATTGTAAGCTCATTAACCTATTGTCGACTTTGGTAAATCGAGGTCCAGAAAAATTAATGGTATCGATCTCTATTTGATCCTTATCAAGGTGATCATATAAATATCGTAATAATTTTTTTGGGTTATCATATTTGTAATAAGCTCCATAAATGAGATTGACTCCAAGGACCCCTAAAGTCATTTGTTGTAGCCTTGCGTCATTTTCATGAAAACGAATATGTAGTACAATTTCGTTGTAATCTTCGTTTGGAGTCGTTTGATATCGAATACCTACCCAACCATGTCCTTTGTATTTCTTGGCAAAATCGATAGTAGCTACTGTATTTGCATAGCTAAAAAAAAGTTTGTTAGGATGTTTCTCTCTAGAAATTCGTTCTTCAACAAGGTTTACTTCGTGACGTAACATTTTTTTTAACCTCGCTTCAGTAACGTATCTTTTGTCATCTTCTATTCCATAAATCGCATCACTAAAATCTTTATCATAAGCACTCATGGCTTTTGCGATTGTACCAGAAGCTCCACCTGCTCTAAAAAAATTACGAACTGTTTCTTGACCAGCACCAATCTCTGCAAAAGTACCGTATATATTTTGGTTAAGGTTAATGCGTAAAGCTTTGCTTTTTATAGAAGGGACAGATTCAAATTCTTTATCCCCCATTATTTTAATTGGCATAGTAAAAAGGGCTTTTTTTGTTTGTTGTAAAGGTAACAATACCTTGACTATTAAAAAAGTTTGGATGTGAATTTCTGTTATCCAAATATACTTTAACAATTATCCTATAGATATGATTTTTGGGAGAAAAAATATATTTAAATTTGCGTATTGTATGGCTTTAGAAATTACTTTTTTGGGAACAGGTACTTCACAAGGTATTCCGGTAATAGGAAGTACACATCCTGTTTGTTTAAGTGATGACCCTAGAGATAAGAGACTTCGGGTATCTGTTTTAGTTTCGTGGGATGAGTATCAATATGTTATTGATTGTGGCCCCGATTTTAGACAGCAAATGTTAGCCAATGATGTATCCAGGATTGATGGATTGATTTTTACACATGAACATGCTGATCATACCATGGGATTAGATGATATAAGACCGTTCTTTTTTCGTCAGGGTGATATTCCTATATATGCTCATAAAAGAGTGTTAGATGCTTTAAGAGTGAGATTCGATTATATCTTTTCTTCAGAGAATAAATACCCTGGGGCGCCAAGTGTGCAAGAAAAAGAGATCGTTAATAAGCCATTTAGGTTAGGTAATATTAATGTTGTACCGATCAATACACTTCATAATCGTTTACAAGTTTTTGGATATCGATTTAATGATTTTGCCTACTTAACAGATGTTAAAACAATTGAAGAAAAAGAAAGATATAAGCTTAAAGGACTTAAGGTTTTGGTCATTAATGCATTACGAATCGAACCGCATCATTCACATTTCAATTTAGAAGAGGCACTCGCATTTATTAAAAGTGTACAGCCAGAAAGAGCATATTTGACACATATTAGCCATATGTTAGGATTTCATGCCGAAGTAGAAAAACTATTGCCAGAAAATGTATACCTGGCTTATGATAATTTAAAAATTACTATTTAACTATGAGAAATAAGATCTTTTTATACCTATTTATTTTTGCATTATTATTTATTCTTTTTCAGTTTATGAATGCTAAAAAAGCTAAAGAATCGTATGATGCAAAAATCGAAAATTTAAAAACTAATATTACCAAAAAAGAAGCTACTATAGATTCTTTATATACTACAAATATGGATCTTACTTATTTTTCTTTAGAAAGTAATGAGGATGCTGCAAATTATTTTCAAGAGTTAGGATATCAACCAGATAGGTTAGCATTAACCATAAGTGATCAAATTATTGGTCAAAATAAAGCGGGTAAAGATAATCCTATTATTCCTTTTGTTGGAATGGAAGGAAATATGAGTGTTAACAAAGTTAGGTTGCTTAATCACAAATGGATTATTGCAGATTTTACTGATGGAGTATATTGGGGTGAATTATTCATTACCTACGAGGTTAGAGAAGATGGTGTGGTTGATTTTGAGGTTGAAAAATCTTTTTTATATCCTAAAGATTAATGATTACTTTTATAAGTTAACTGGTTTAAACTTTTTTGATTCATGCGAAAAAGTCTAAACCAGTTCATATATAAATAGAATTAAGTTTGTTTAAAAAATATGACTATTTTTCTATGGTCTTTCTTTTTGCTTTTAGAGGTTGTTTTTTAAAAAAAGGAACCGGTTGTTGATTAGCCAATACGGGATTAATGTATTGAATAGAGGAAGGAGCTTCAGAAAAGTTAATCCTGGATGCACCAGATTTGATGCGTAACTTATCTTCGAAAATAAAATAGGACGTACCAGTTCCTTTTGGGTATATTTTTGTAGCGCTATATTGTTTTGTAAGCACTTTAAAAGTATCTTTTTTTGTTTGAATTTCTTGTGCTTGTAGTGTGTATATTCCAATCCATAATACTAGTGTAAAACAGATACTACTTTTGGTTTTTAAAGTTTGTTTATATCGTTTCATGTTATGTATATTGTTATTGGTTAGTAACACTATAAATATACACCAAGGATATTATAAAACGATCTGTGCTTTATAAATAAATGATTAGTAAAAGGTTAAGGAGTCTTTACGAAAAACTCCATAAACCTGTTAAACCATCGAAGAGGTATGGGGATCCTATTTTATTTAAATTTTAGACTGTAACCATTCCTTAAATTGATAGAAATTTTGTGGAGTTACACCATGTCCTACAGCAAATTCATTTAAGGAAGTTGTAATACCAATGTCAGTAAGTTTTATAGGAGCTTTTCTGGCCCATTCTACAGGAATTACCTGATCTACACTGCCGTGTGAACAATAAATGTTTAGGTGAGAGAAATCATTAGCTTCATATCCTTCTTTTAGGATTGCCTCATTCAAATAACCACTTAATGCAATTACATTTTTTATCTTTTTTGGGTAAGAGAGTGCGACAGCGTAACTAAGAATCGTACCTTGACTAAAACCAAGAATACTAATATTGGATGCATCCAAGTTATATGTGTCGATTGCTTCATCAATGAAGTTTATGATTTTATCTCGAGATACAATTGCTTGTTTGTCATCACTAAATTTTCCTTGATTCTCATCAAAATAAATAGCATACCAAGCATTACCATGAGGTTGTAACCCATACGGAGCACGAACCGAAATAATACACAACTCTTCTGGTAATTCTGATGCAAATGAAAACAAATCGTTTTCGTCACTTCCATATCCATGAAACAAAAATAGAGCTGGTTGTTTTTCTTTTTTTATAGAAGGTTCTTTAATGATATGATGTAATGAAAGCGTTTGAGTATTCATTTTAAGAATTGTTTCTAGTTAAAAATTAAGTGTACTTTTTTTAATCTATTTTATGAAATTAAACCATTTTTGAAAGTGAGGCCCAAGAATAGGTACTGTTTTTTCTTCTTCTTTTATCGCTAAGATCAGACCAAATACAATTAGTACGATACAGAAAATATAAAATGAAAAATGAATCATAATTGAGTTAAAAATATTTGTAAAAGCAGTTATTATATAAAAGCTTAACCATGATCCTAATGCTTGGCGTATGTGGAAACTAGCAAATTGATTTTTACTGTCTTGATTCATAAAAAATGCAATGATGGTACCAATGATTGTAATGTACGCTACTATTGCCGCCGTTTTTCCTTGTTTTTTATAGTTAGATTGCATGATGTGTGCTTATGATAGGGGGTTATTTTAATACGATTTTACCATTAGAAACAACTCCATAGGTAGCGCCTTTTCCTTTTTTCCCTAGAAACGCACTATTGTTTGATGTAGAGAGAATATCTTCTTCTGTAAAAATAGTTTCATTATTTGGTGTAAATAAGGATAGGTCTGCCTTATTGCCGATAGCTATGGTTTGATGCTCTAGATTAAAGACTTTTTTTCCTTGCGTTAGCATCGCTATTGTTTTTTCAAGACCAAGAGTAATATTAAGAGCTCCAAACGAACTTTCTAGTCCGATGGTTCCGTATTTTGCATTATCGAATTCTACTTTTTTGTGTTCGATATCCATAGGGCAATGATCACTAGTGATCATATCTATAGTGCCATCGTTCACTCCGGCTAACAATGCCGTTGTGTCTTGTTTTGTTCTTAAAGGAGGTCGTACTTTATAGTTGGTGTCAAAAGTCTCTAACTCTTCATCGGTTAGTATAAGATGATGTACAGAAGTACTGCAGCTTACTTGTAGTCCTTTTGCTTTAGCTGTTCTAATAAGATCAACCGATTTTGCAGTAGTGATAGTGGGGATATGAAGTTTACCACCTGTATATTCTAATAAGAATAAATCTCTACTAATTTGTAACTCTTCTGCAAGTGCGGGAATTCCTTTTAAACCTAATAATGTACTTTGTTCTTCTTCGTTTACCATTCCTTTGCCTGCAATACAATTTTCTTGGGGGTAGGAGAGTACCAAACCATCAAAATTTTGAGTGTATAGCAAAGCTATTTTCAATAAGTTAGGGTTTTCTATAGCTTTTTTATAATCTCCAAAAGCAATAGCACCTGCTTGTTGCATATCATATAATTCTGCCATATCAACACCTTTCGATTGAGTGGTTAATGCCCCAATGGGCAATAATGATACAGCGTTATTTTGCGATTTGATTTTAAGAAAACCAATAGAAGCACTATTATCTGTGATAGGAACTGTGTTAGGGTGCACTGCTATTTTGGTAAAACCACTCTTTGCAGCAACCTGTAAACCGTGCTCGATGGTTTCTCGTTCTTCATAACCAGGTTCTCCAAAGCTAACACTACTATCAAACCAACCCTGAGAAACATGTAGATCTGTACGCGTTATTTCTTGTGTATTTTGAGTAGTTTGAATTGTGGATTGGATATCTATAATCGTTTCATTTTCAATCAAAATATCGACGGTTTGATGATGAAAAGGAGACTTTGGGTCGATTACAGTAGCAGCCTTTAGTAAGAACTTCATTTGAGATATTTTAGGAATAGTATTTCAATCAATAAAAATAATAGCGCAAAAATAACAAACCATTTCCAAAGTTCATTAATACTCGTCTCTTCTTTTATTTGATCAAACAATTCTGTTACCGATTCGTTAACATAATAATGATCGGTTGGTTTTAAGTTATAATACTGTAGGTCACTTTCTTCACTATTGTAATTATAGCTTACATGTTGAATAGTTGTGCTTTTGTTTTGTACCGAATAAATTCCGGCTCTGGTAGGTACATCATTTGTGGTAACTCGTACCTTGGTAGCATAGCTCTGTTGTAAAGGAACTATGTTTTCTGATTCTGATACAAGAGATAAAATACCATCTTGTCCAAGTGATATTGGCACATCATAACTGTTGTTTTGTCCAATAGTATAAGAAATATCTGTAAGTTGTAAACTGTGTTTTCCTAAATTATAAAAGGTAGGGACAATAAGTGGAGAATTTTTAAAATTAGAATTTTCTCTGTTTAATGCAGCTGTAAAAACGTATAGGTTATTTGTCTTGAATAAAAAAGGTGTATTGTCTTCGTAAGAAAGAATACTGTTACTGGCATTGGCCAAATAATAACTATTTACTTTTGGATACTGAAAATTAGTAATCTGTTTGTCAAATACACCGCGATACAATGGATGAGAAAATTGAATACTAGTAATTTTTTTATTGTTTAATTTTCTCGAAACAAACCCTTGTGAAGAATATCCATTTATGAATTGTTGATAATGTGTTATATCTCCTTCATCAGAAGGGATAAAGCAGATGGTACCTCCTTCATTTGCAAAAGATTTTAAAGTATTAATTAGAGAAATAGGTATTTGTTCGATTTCATTTAGTATTACCAAGTTGGCATTGCTTACATCATTGTAGTTAAGTTCTTCTAAAGGACTGCTTTGTAGTATGAACTCGTCCGGAGTAAAGATATTTTTAATAAAATCATCTTTAGCACCGTTAACAGCCACCACCCTTATTTTTTTGGGAGTATTTATGGTGAAATATCTGGAGTTATCAAAAGTAATAGAAGGGTCTTCTATAATAACTTTTCCATTTATTTTAACATTTTCATCCAGTCTAAAAGAAGCTTTAGTCCCTCTGTTTTTTGAAATTGTAACTGCAGTTTTTGCTATTAATTTATCATCATTGTATAATGCAATCGAAGTATTTTCTGAAGTAAGATCTGTATTGCTTAGCAATATATTTAGCATTAATTCATTAGCACTATTATATCCCAAATACAAACTATCTATAGAGATATTTTGTTTGGTTACAGGTTGCAACTGAACCAGATGCTTTTTGGTTAAATTTCCTTTAGATAGCGTAAATGCTCCTCCTTTTTGTTGAAAATCAGAAACCATAATAATCCGTTTTATAGTTTCTTGCGAGGTTCCTAAAAGTTGATTGGCTTTAAGTTCTACTGCGCGGTAAGAAAGCTGACTAGAAGAATATTCTAGTTGTAATAAGTCGTTTTGAATATCTTTTTTTGAAACATCAATAAATGTTTCTGTATTTGTAAATAATGAAAAAATTTCATCATCAGGAAGTTCGCTAAGTATATCCTGAACTGCACGTTTTAACAAAGGTCCTTTCGGTCCTTTGGCTTGCATACTAAATGAATTATCTAGATAAAATACTGTTTTACTTTTTTTACCGACGATTTTTTCATTTGCGAAAAATGGTTGAGCAAAAGCAATTATAACTGATGCCAACGCTAATATTCTAGCCAATAACGTAAGCCATTTTTTTATTTGTGAGCTTTTTCTGGTTTGAATAGTAACTGCTTTCAAAAATTGAACATTACTAAACTCTTTTTTTTGGAAACGTCTTAGTTGAAATAAATGAACGAGAATAGGAATAATAAGAGCAAAAAGTGCGTATAAAAATTCTGGATGTTTAAATTGCATTCCTAACTTATTAAGTCTTTAGTTGTGTAAATATACTATAAGATTTGAGATATACGAACTTTTGAAGAAGAGTCTTTATGGTGTAGAATAACTAATTAGATTTTTTAAGATTTAGCTTAATTTTCAAAATGTATTGTTTTAATACAATTAAGTTATTTGCAAAAAAAAAGTGAAAGGCAAGCCCTTCACTTTTTGTATAATTAATTAGATGTTTTTAAAAAACATAGTATCCAACAGAAATTTGAAATGCAGCGTTTTTAGCATCTACATCTTTAATAACATCTGTAAAACCTATATTATATCTTAATTGTCCAAAGAACTTTCCGAATTCTACACCGGCACCTACAGCACCACTAAAATCGAAACTTTCTGGTTCGCCTACTTCAAAATTGTCATTCACTACAAATCCGAATTGAGGACCTGCCTCCACACTTAATACTTTTGCAAATTTTAATTTGAATAAAACAGGTATATTGATATAATCAATATCAGTATCTTCAATACCCTGAGCAGAATATAGAAGTTCTGGTTGCAAAGCCACTGTTTCCAGAAGACTAAATTGTGCAACTGCTCCTATGTGATATCCGGTTCTTCCATCCAAATTATCGTTAACCCCGTCTCCGTTTATAGTTGCAAGGTTTACACCACCTTTAAAACCAAACTTAAGATCTTGAGCATTTGAAGAAATTGAAAAACCGATTACCGCGATTGCTATTAAAAAAAGCTTTTTCATAATTGTAAATTTAAGGTTTGTTGAAGTCAAATATAGGAACAATAACCTTAATAAAAGATTAAATTAATGACTAATCAACTTTATTTTAAGTAAAATATCAAAAGACAAGAATGTTGTATATTCGCTACAAATTTCAAAAACAATAAGCAACATTGCAGCACGAGCTTACTACACAAGTACCACCAGATATTGCAGCGAGTCCCGATCTTCTTAAAAAAAATATAGCGGCCAAAAATGGGATTCCAGAGAGTGATATTAGACATATTAAAATTCTAAAACGATCTATAGATGCACGACAAAAAAATATTAAGATAAATTTAAAACTAATAGTTTTTGTGCAAGAAGATTTTGTAGATACTCCCATAGAATTACCAGAATATCCCGAAGTATCTAATGCACCCGAAATAGTAATCATTGGTGCTGGCCCTGCAGGTTTGTTTGCTGCATTAAAATGTATTGAATTAGGGTATAAACCTATTGTTTTAGAAAGAGGTAAAGATGTGCAAATGCGCCGCAGAGATTTAAAAGCAATTAATAGAGATCATGTGGTTAATGAGGATTCTAATTATTGTTTTGGTGAAGGAGGAGCAGGAACGTATAGTGACGGGAAATTATACACCCGATCAAAAAAAAGAGGTGATGTAAATCGTATTTTAAAACTTTTGGTGGGGTTTGGAGCGACCGATCAAATTTTGATTGATGCGCACCCTCATATTGGAACCAATAAACTACCAGGAATTATCGCCGCTATACGAAAGAAAATAATTGATCAAGGAGGCGAAGTACATTTTAATACTCGTGTGATTGATTTTGAAATTAAAAATTCGAAAATAACCGGAGTTACGTTACAAGATGGTAATATTCTTAGGACTAATAAGGTAATTTTGGCTACAGGTCACTCTGCTCGAGATATTTTTGAACTTTTATATCGAAAGAAAATAAAAATAGAAGCAAAACCATTTGCTTTGGGAGTTCGGGTAGAACATCCGCAACAGTTAATAGATAAAATTCAATATTCTTGTGAGGTACGAGGACCATATTTACCACCTTCACCCTATAGTATTGTAAAACAAGTAAGAGGTAGAGGAATGTATTCTTTTTGCATGTGTCCAGGTGGCGTGATAGCCCCATGTGCAACGAGCCCGGGAGAAGTAGTTACCAATGGATGGTCACCTTCTAAAAGAGATCAACCAACCGCAAATAGTGGTATTGTAATAGAATTGTGTGAAGAAGATTTTAAAGAATATGCTCATTATGGTCCTTTGGCAGCTATGTATTTTCAGAAGAGTATAGAGCAAAAAGCATGGCATTTGGGAGGAGAAACACAGCGGGTTCCCGCTCAAAAACTTGTAGATATGATTACCAATAAAGTGTCATCAAATCTTCCAGAGACTTCGTACAAACCTGGATTAACTTCTGTCGATATGAAGCAAGTATTTCCAGAGTTTATTTATAAGGTTTTAAAAAATGGTTTTAAAGAATTTGACAAAAGTATGAGGGGGTATCTTACCAATGATGCAATTATTCATGCTCCCGAATCACGAACATCATCTCCTGTAAGGATACCAAGAGATTTTAAAACACTAGAGCATGTGCAAATCAAAGGTCTGTATCCATGCGGAGAAGGAGCAGGGTATGCAGGAGGTATTATTTCTGCTGCTATAGATGGAGAAAAATGTGCGCAAGCATGCGTTAATACAATAAAATAAGTTGGATTTATATAGATAATAAGTTGTACTTTATTTATATCTTCGACCCAATACGATTTTAAAACAGCATAATTAAATGAAAAAAATAGCACTACATTGGCAAATCATGATCGGGATGTTATTAGGAATCTTATTTGGTTTTTTAATGACATCATTTTCTTGGGGCAAAGGATTTACCAATGATTGGATCGCTCCTTTAGGTACTATTTTTGTAAACCTGTTAAAACTTATCGCTGTTCCATTAATCTTAGCTTCTTTAATAAAAGGGATTTCTGATTTAAAAGATATTTCAAAATTCAAGTTAATAGGAGGAAGAACCATTCTTATATATATAGTAACGACTATAATTGCGATTACAATTGGGTTGTTGTTGGTAAATGCTTTTAAACCCGGTAATGGAATTACTCAAGAGACTATTGCAAAGTTAACCGCAGAGTATGCTGGTAATGCAAAGATATCAGAACGTATTGCAGAGGCAACAAAACAAAAAGAAAGCGGGCCTTTACAGTTTGTTGTAGATATGGTTCCTCAAAATGCCATCAAAGCAATGAGCAATAACAAAATGATGTTACAGGTTATTTTCTTTGCTATTTTTTTAGGAATAAGTATGTTATTGATCAAGCCGGATCAATCAGAGCCTTTAAAGAAGTTTTTTGATAGTTTAAATGAGGTAGTGTTAAAAATGGTAGATTTGATCATGCTTACTGCCCCTTTTGCTGTTTTTGCATTATTAGCAAACGTGGTGGTTACTTCTGATGATCCCGATATACTTTTGGCTTTATTGCGATATGCGGGTGTAGTAATATTTGGACTTGCTTTAATGATTGTATTTTACTGTGTTATGGTTGCTGTAATTACAAAAAAATCACCATTATGGTTTTTAAAGCAAATTAGTCCTGCGCAGTTATTAGCTTTTTCTACAAGCTCTAGTGCTGCTACGCTACCCGTAACTATGGAAAGAGTAGAGGAGCATATTGGAGTGGATAAAGAGGTGTCTAGTTTTGTTCTTCCTGTTGGAGCAACCATAAATATGGATGGTACCAGTTTGTATCAGGCAGTTGCTGCTGTGTTTATAATGCAGGTACTTTGGCCAGAAGGATTAACTTTTAGTAATCAAATTACTATTGTATTAACAGCCTTGTTAGCTTCAATAGGTTCTGCAGCGGTACCTGGTGCAGGTATGGTAATGCTAGTAATCGTTTTAGAAGCTATAGGTTTTCCTTCTGATAAATTACCAATCGGCTTAGCACTTATATTTGCCGTAGATAGGCCGTTAGATATGCTTAGAACTACCGTGAATGTTACAGGAGACGCTACCGTATCCATGGTAATTGCAAAATCTGTAGGTAAATTAGGATCGCCCAGAGTCAAAAATTGGGATGATGATTTTAATGGATAGTAGTATCTAAAAGACTACTTTTAACCTTTATAGTATCAATAAATTCTACAGATACTTTATAAAATTATTTTTAGTACCAGCATTTTTATTGTTTTGTTTTATCATATAAAGATTGTATGATATTTTTATGTATATCGTTATTTTATTAAATATGGTTTTTGGGTAACTAAGTTTGTACCAAGTGATTTAATTGTACGAATTTTTATCACAAAAAATACTATTAAATAAATGTTAAAACAATACATAAAAACAACTTGCTTCTAAAATTCGTTAAAATACATTTTAATATCGACTAAGTGCGATATTAATAAGTTAAGTTATTTATTGGGTCAAATCTTGGTAATATAGTATTGTTATGTATTAATAAATAACTATAAATTTGTGGTATTACCGTAGTTATGTTATGTTTTATTTTTTATTATAATATTTTTTGTAAGAAAAAATTAAACTATTTGTCGGTTAATAGCAGATTTTAACTATAAACACAAACCAAACACAAGCCCCAAATATGATTGAAATAATTACTTAGCTTTAAAAGCAGATTCTGAATTCAGAAGTTCAACTCAGATATGCCCCAAAAATCGAATTCACAAATTCACACTTCACTTATACGTGAATTCAATGAAGACCCCGAAACTTCACTTGATGTAATAAGGTTTCTATAAAGCCATTGTTTAGCAGTGCCTTACTTCTTTATTATATGCAAATTACCCCTAGATTATAACCCAAAATAAAGTAATATGAAATTAAAAATTACAATATTAATTGTTTTGATGTGTTGTGGTTTAACTGGACTACATGCACAAAACTCTTGTTTGTTAACAGAAGATAACTTAAGGGAGCAATATGCACAGAATCCCAGGTTAAAAGCACAACATGATAGACTGAATAAATCAGCAAAAATAAAGGAAAGAGCAGCAAAAATGGGGTTCGCTTCAAGATCTGCTACTTCTTGGGAAATTCCTGTAGTTGTTCACGTATTAGGTGAAACACAATGGGGGAAATCCGTTACATATGAGAAAGTTAAAAATGCGATAGATATCGTAAATGAGAACTTTCAAGGACTAAATGCCGATTTTAATACAGTTGATCCAGCGTTTGATGCTGTAAAATCTTCAATCAGCGTAACCTTTAAACTTGCAAAAATAGATCCTCAAGGAGGAAGTACTAGTGGTGTACTCTTTTACGAAGAAGAAGTCGGACTTGGTCTTAATACAACCTTTTATCAGAATAAAGTAAAAGAATATTCATGGGATAATTATAGGTATATGAACTTATTTATCCTGGCTGATCTTAAAAATGATGAAAATTCATCAAACTCTGGTGTGGCATGGTATCCCAGTACATGGGATTCTGATCAAGGTATAGCTAGAGCAGTTATGAATGGTAGTATGATACATGATAATTATCATCATCAGGAATTTGCCCAGCTTACCCATGAGTTTGGACATTGGTTAAACCTTATACATACATTTAATGGTGGTTGTGATGATCCTAATGGAGATCATGTTGATGATACTCCAAAAGAGGATTCGAATTCAGGAGATAAAGGATGTACCGTAGGAGCAACAGAATGTGGTAACCTTATTAATTATGAAAATTATATGGGATATGATGCTGCAACAGGATGTTCAAAAATGTTTACAGCAGGTCAGGTAGCTAGAATGGAGGCAGCTCTAGAAGATCCAACAAGAGAACCTTTATGGCAAGCAACAAACCTTACAGCAACAGGTGTTAATGCTACTAAAGGAGTTATAGCTATGAAATATGGAGAAGTTGTAGAGTCAAGAGCAAATGATGGTACTATTACTGATAGAGATTATGAAATTACAATTACAGGATCAACTTTTTCTATGAATTCTGGTACAATGTCTTCAGGCACTCACTTTACGACAGATTTACCAGCAGGTGTTAATGCTTCTATCACTGTCGTTAATAATACAAAAGTAAATGTGAAGTTTAGCGGACAAGTAGCTAATCATGGGAGAGCAGATATCATCAAAGCCAAGAGCATTACGTTTACCAATGCTGCTATTACAGGAGGAACGACAAGTGTGAATGCTTCTAAGGTGTCTTTTAATTTTAGATTCTTTGATCCTTATTATATTAAGCATGTAGATCCATTTACTCAAGAAGTTAACACAACAGCTGCTTGGCAAACTTTTCCATTATATGCAGGTTTGTATTATAATAAAAGAGGGATTTTTTATGAAAATGGAGGTTTTTACTTTGAGACCTTTGGAACCGATCTGGTTTTGGATGGAAACACAAGAAATGTTACTTTTCTTCAAGAAGATGAATTAATCTCTGATGCGAGTAATTGGAAAACAGGTCAGAGTCATCCAAACTTGCCTAAAGTTTATGCAGATGACTATACCGTTTGGAAAGGAAAAACAGGGTATATTGGTTTTCAGGTAACCGCATACCCAGGTGAAGTAAATTATGGATGGTTAAAAGTAGAAATCACAGCAGATGCTTCGGCAATGAAAATACTTGCTTATGGAATTAATCTAGAACCTAACGGTCCAATTAGAGCAGGTAAAAGTACTTTGGTAACAACGCCTGATCCAACTTGTACTGATGGTATCCAGAATGGAGATGAAACTGGTGTAGATTGTGGCGGTTCATCCTGTAACCCTTGTCAAACATCAGCAGCATATTGTGATGCTTCTAATGCAGGAACAGGATTAAATATTACCAATGTAAGTTTTGGACAAATTGACCATTCATCTTCTGGAGATAACAATTATGTAGACAATACTTCTGTTACAACTACGGCAGACAAAGGTAGTACCGTAGCACTTACCGTAGGAATCAATAACTATAGCTGGTCTGGAAATGCAGTTGGAGTATGGATCGACTGGAATAATGATAAAGATTTTGAAGATGCAGGAGAAAAAGTACTTTCTAAATACGGATCAGGTCCTTATAATACAAATGTTACTATTCCTGCAACGGCAGAAACTGCTAATGTAAGAATGAGAGTACGTATAGGATATGGATCAGAAGACAAGATTACTCCTTGTGGTGCAGATACATATTTAGGTGAAGTAGAAGATTACATAGTAAATATAGGAGGAAGTGCTCCCACACCAACATGTAATGACGGAATTCAGAATGGAGATGAGACAGGTGTAGATTGTGGTGGTACGTCTTGTGCTGCATGTCAGGTTGAACCAAACTGTAACGATGGTATCCAGAATGGAGATGAAACGGGTGTTGATTGTGGTGGCTCTTCTTGTAATCCATGTCAAACATCTACTTCATATTGTGTTGCAGGGAATCAAGGTTCTAATTATATAGCAACTGTTAATTTTGGAACTATTTCACATTCCAGTCAAAACAGTGCATATACAGATAATACTTCTATAAGTACCAACGTAACAAAAGGAGAATCTATAACGCTAACCGTTAATTCTGGAAATGATAGTTGGGGTTCTAATGTTATTGGAGGATGGATAGACTGGAATCAAAATGGTGATTTTGGAGATGCAGGAGAAGAAGTTTTAATGAAACCAAAAGGTTCAGGAGCTGGAATTGCTACCGTAGTTATTCCTAATACAGCTTTAGAAGGTACTACCAGATTACGTGTACGTTACAGATGGTGGAGTAACCCTTCTCCTTGTGGTGCTACAGAAGGAGATGAAGTAGAAGATTATTCTGTGGTAGTATCTGGAGGTTCAACCCCAACCCCGACATGTACTGATGGAATTCAGAATGGAGATGAAACTGGTGTAGATTGCGGTGGGTCATCATGTTCGCCTTGTCAAGCTACTCCAACATGTACAGATGGTATTCAGAATGGAGACGAAACCGGTGTAGATTGTGGAGGTACTTCTTGTACACCATGTGCTACCAGCGGAACTGTAGTGTATCAAGATATATTTGAGAATAATGTAGATGATATAGCACTTTCTAATACTGCTACATGGAATTTCTTTAGAATTGAAGTTGGAGATGATAATGGTTTTGGAGCCTGGTATAGTGGAGGCCTAAGATTAGTAAACTATGGAAAAGATATGATAACAGAAGGAACTACTAGTAATGTAACGATGCTTGGAGAAGGTGTGGTGGTAGGACCATCTAGCAATTTTACTTCAAATAGTAATAGTTTTATGGTAAGTTCTTCTTCATACACTGCATGGAACGGAAATTCTGGATACCTTGGATTCTCTTTCAAAATAAGTGGAAATACGCATTATGGATGGATGTATGTAACGGTTGCAGCAGACGGATTGTCATATACCATATTGGATTATGCATATAATTCTACAGCGGGAGAAGGTTTAACAACAACTAGGTCAACAGGAAAATCTGCTTCTATTGATAGTAACTTAAGTGGATATCCAAACCCATTCGAAAAATTTGTAAATATAGATGTTTCTAACATTGATGGTGATAATTTAAATATTACAGTTTATGATATTACCGGAAAAGTACTGTTAGAAAGAAATTACGGAACTAATCCAGGTCAGATCGTTATTAATGATGAGATCAAGAACTCTGGAAGTTATTTCGTAAAAGTTGCAACAAATAGAACTACTCAAACTTTGAGATTAGTTAAAAAATAGAATAGTATTCGTAAAGATTGTATTCATTAAAATTGTAAGTTAGAGTGATTAACACTCGGTATTAACAAAGTGATTTTAGGAAGTCTTTCATTAATTTGAAAGACTTCTTTTTTTATATGTAATATTCTTGATTAAGAATCCTGTCAATATTTAAGAAAATATTTTTTTTAAACGTATATATGGGCAGGAAATGAGTTAAAAAAGCGCTTTTAGATCTATATTTAATACGTATCTAACTCAATAAATCTCACATTCTTCAAAAATACTTGTATATATGTAGAGTTTTTAGCCGAAAACAGGATCATTGATACCACATTTTATTTGGTATTTGTTTAAAAAACTGTTCCTTTGAAGCTAAATTTTAAAAATATATGACCAAATTCAAAGCCTGGATATCTGCTGCCAGATTAAGAACATTACCATTATCAGTTTCAGGAATTATAATAGGTTCTTCTTTAGGTTGTAATCATTATATATATTCAGAAAAAGGGCTAGATATGTTAAATACCCAAACCTCATTAGCATTTTATCAAACGGCTATTTTTTGGTTGGCAATAGCAACGACTTTGAGTTTACAAATCTTATCTAATTTTGCAAATGATTATGGAGATGGTGTAAAAGGAACAGATAATGAAGATAGAGTAGGGCCACAGAGGGCTTTGCAAAGTGGGGCAATATCAAAAAAAGAAATGTTTACAGGGATATGTATTACCACAATTATTACATTAATTGTTGCAATTACATTGATATATGTTTCCTTCGGAAAAGAAAACTTTTTGTATTCATTGTTTTATTTCTTTTTAGGTTTAGCTGCTATTGTGGCTGCAATCAAATATACGATGGGTAATTCTGCCTATGGTTATCGGGGGTTGGGAGATGTTTTTGTATTTGTTTTTTTTGGATTGGTTAGTGTTGTTGGGTGTTATTTTTTGTTTACGAAACAAATAAATATTTTTATTTTTCTTCCCGCTATTACTATAGGTTTGTTAAGTACTGCTGTGCTTAATTTAAATAATATGAGAGACTATGAAAGTGATAAAAAAGCAGGTAAAAATACATTGGTCGTAAAACTTGGTATACCAAAAGCAAGGGGATATCATTTTTCCATCTTATTTATCGCAATGTTATCTATGGTGGTGTACGTATATTTTAATTATGTTACCATTAAAAGCATGCTATTTCTACTTACCTATACCCCGCTGATCATTCATATAATTAAAGTAAAAAAGACAAAAAGCCCTAAATTATTAGATCCCGAATTAAAGAAAGTTGCTTTAACAACATTTTTACTAGCACTACTGTTCAGTTTAGGTCAGATTTTATAATTTAGAGTTTAAATTGTAAATAGCTTTCTGGCTTACAGATTTTTTTATAATTGATAGTGATTTATATATAATTAACATCTCATAAAAATGAAAATTACATTTTACGGTCAAAATACTTTGTTGATAGAAGTTAACGGAAAAAATATTCTTGTAGATCCCTTTATTACTGGTAATCCATTAGCAAAAGATAAAGTAGCAGTAGATGAGATTAAAGCAGACTATATTTTATTAACACATGCTCATCAGGACCATGTTCTTGATGCAGAGGTTATTGCAAAAAACAATAAGGCTACTATTGTTTCTAATTATGAAATCGCCATGTACTACCAAAGTAGAGGTATTGATGTACACCCTATGAATCATGGTGGTGGTTGGTCTTTTGATTTTGGAGAAGTAAAGTATGTAAATGCAATTCATACCAGTAGCTTTGCTGATGGGACATATGGTGGGCAGCCAGGAGGTTTTGTACTTAAAGGAGCTGATAAAACTATTTATATAGCGGGGGATACTGCTTTAACAATGGATATGAAATTAATTCCTTTATCATTCTCAATAGACTTAGCAATACTGCCTATAGGGGATAATTTTACGATGGGAGTAGATGATGCTATAATAGCTAGTGATTTTGTAGCGTGTAACAAAGTGTTGGGAGTACATTATGACACCTTCGGTTATATTGAGATTGATCATGATAGTGCAAAACAAAAGTTTTCTGATAAAAACAAAGATTTAGTATTGTTAGATATTGCACAGAGTATAGAAATCTAATGAAAGCAAGTTATCATAAATATATTCTAGAATTTAAACAACCAAGTGGAACCTCTAGGGGTGTTTTAAAAACTAAAGAAACTTGGTTTTTGATTATCGCTAGTAATGGCAAACAGGGCATAGGTGAATGTGGAATCCTTAGGACACTAAGTATTGATGATAGACCTGATTATGAAGATAAACTAAAGTGGGTATGTGAAAACATTCACTTGGGAGTGGATAAACTATGGAAAGAGCTCAAAGAATTTCCGAGTATTCAGTTTGGTATAGAAATGGCCTTTAAGTCGTTAGAAAGTGATACCTCTTTTTTATTGTTTCCTTCAGATTTTAGTATGCATAATGATTGTATTCCTATTAATGGACTTATTTGGATGGGAAGTAAGCAATTTATGTATGAGCAAATTCTAGATAAATTAGAAAATGGATTCGATTGCATTAAAATGAAAATTGGGGCAATTGATTTTGAATCAGAGATAGACTTGTTGTCCTATATACGATCTAATTTTTCTTCAAAACAAATAGAGTTAAGAGTAGATGCTAACGGTGCATTTGAAAGTGAAGAAGCATTAGATAAATTAAAAAAACTAGCTGCTTTCGAACTGCATAGTATAGAGCAGCCTATACGACAAGGACAATATGAAGATATGGAGGTATTATGTAAAGAAACTCCATTGTCAATTGCATTGGATGAAGAGTTGATCGGAGTTTTTGAACTAAATCAGAAAAAGGAATTGTTGCAGCGTATAAAACCGCAATATATTATTCTAAAACCTAGTTTGATAGGAGGTTTTAAAGGAACCAAAGAGTGGATTGATATTGCAGAGTCTTTACAGATAGGATGGTGGATTACCAGCGCTTTAGAAAGTAATATTGGTTTGAATGCAATAGCACAGTTTACATATACCTTAAATAATAAGATGCCACAAGGTTTAGGTACCGGAGGCCTATATACCAATAATTTTGAGTCTCCATTATATGTTCACAACGGAACATTGAAATATGACCCTAAAAAGGAATGGGAAGTTAATTTTTAATATAAAAAATAGTATGTATATCACACAAGGAAGACAAGGACAATTAGGAATGTGGAAATACTTGCCATTACCCATAGCCTTTATATTATTAATGGCTGCTAACTACTTTGTTACTGATATGCTTGGAGCAGATGTTACTGAGATTATAAAACAACAAATCAGTGCTAAAGGAAAAAATCAGTTTTTTGCAGAAAACATGATACCATTCGTATTTCTGCTAGGAGGATTGTTTTTTTGGGTGCGCTATGTACATCAACAATCGTTATTATCTCTTACCACTAGCAGAAAAAAAGTAGACTGGGGTAGAGTGTTCTTTAATTTTATGATAGTGGGACTCTTTATTGCGATTTCTACTATAATCTCTTACTATGTAAGCCCCGAAATCTATCAGATTAATTTTGAACCTGCTTCATTTTTCATATTAGCTATTATTTCGTTGTTATTAGTTCCTATACAGACCAGTTTCGAAGAATATTTTTTTAGAGGATATTTAATGCAGGGATTAGGGTTGGCGTTTAAAAATAAATGGATTCCTCTTTTGGTAACCTCTGTGCTTTTTGGTCTTATGCATATAGCGAATCCCGAAGTCGAGAAAATTGGCTATATTATTATGTTTTATTACATAGGTACTGGCTTATTTTTAGGAATTATAACACTAATGGATGAGGGATTAGAACTTGCTCTAGGTTTTCATGCTGCGAATAACCTAGTTACCGTACTTTTGATAACAGCAGATTGGACTGCACTACAAACAGATTCTATATTCTTGGATATATCAGAACCAAGTGCTGGATTTGATGTTTTTTTACCATTGTTGATTGTTTTTCCTATTATTTTTATGGTACTGTCTAAAAAATATGGCTGGTCTGGATGGAAAAATAAGCTTTTTGGAAATATTGTACCGTAAATATCAGATAATAAAACCATAATGTACTCTTTACTTTTTGTTAACCCACGGGTACATTATAAATTTGAAATTTGAATATGCAAACAAGTAAAACCTTTTTTAAATTCGAAGTACATCCAGAGTTTTCTGTTAATAAGAATACGCTGGATAGAGAAGGTTTAAAATATTTGGCATATAACTTTATTAAAGACGGTGAAGTTTATCAACAAGATATAGGTAATTTTTTGCTAAACTGGCTAAATGATAAAGATTACATTGTTGTGCAAACCTCTGGCTCTACGGGCAAACCTAAAAAAATTAGGGTTCTTAAACAGCATATGATCAACAGTGCTCGTGCTTCAGGTAGTTTTTTTAAGGTCGAAGCAAGCACTACTGCATTATTATGTTTATCCGCAACTTATATCGCAGGTAAGATGATGTTGGTAAGAGCCATGGTATTAGGATGGAAACTTGACCTGGCACCTCCTGTAACAAATCCTTTGGATAATATTTATAAACAATACGATTTTTGTGCAATGGTGCCGTTGCAATTAGATAATTCTCTAAACCGTTTACATTTAATTAGAAAATTAATTGTGGGTGGTGGTACTATTTCAGAAAACTTAAAAAATTTAGTACAAGGTATTAAAACCAAAGTATATGAAACTTATGGGATGACAGAAACTGTTTCTCATATTGCTGCCAGAAGGATTAATCCTAAAAAAAAGGAAAAAAGAGAAACAAGATATTTTAAGGCATTACCAAATATTTCTATTAATCTAGATGATAGGGATTGTTTGATAATAAAGGCTCCTCTTTTAAACAATGACATTATTACAACTAATGATGTAGTCGAATTAAAGACTTATAAAAAGTTTATTTGGAAAGGAAGATATGATAATGTTGTAAATAGTGGAGGGATTAAATTGTTTCCAGAAGAAATAGAAGCTAAGTTACAGCCTTTGATTGGACATCGTTTTTTTATTTCTTCATTACCAGATGACGCTTTAGGAAATAAGCTGATACTTCTTGTAGAACAGGTTTATGATAAAATTACTCATTTGTCTTTGCAAGAAAGTATAAGCAATTTAAAAACTCTAGGAAAGTATGAAGTTCCTAAGGAAATATTTTTTCTTCCACAATTTATTGTGACAGAAAATGGTAAGTTACAACGTCAAAAAACACTGCAAATAGTGATTGATTTTAAATACTAAGCAAAAGTTTACATGAAGCTACTTAATTGCCACTGATTCAATTACTTGGGTTGTTTTTATTTGTAAGTTTTTGGGTAGTATATTATCTTTAGGTAATACAGCAAGGTATCGATCGTTATTAGAATTATATACCTTTTTAAAGATCGGTTTATCAAAGTTAAGAGCATCGCAAATCTCTTTAATGAGATCAAGATGATATATCAAATCAGTACTTCCCAAATGAAAAACTCCCTTTTTTTTCTGATTAATGATATAATGTATTTGTTGTGTTAGTTTGGATATAGAAGTAGCATTAATAATTACATTAGGAAACACTTCTATAGGAGCGTTTAGTTCGTACAGGGTTTTTATTTCTTGTACTCTAGGTGTAGTTGCTCCAAAAATCATAGGTATTCGAGCAATTACATATTTGTGAGCAGGAAGCCTCATCAAGGCATTTTCTATCTTAATTTTAAATCTACCAAAAATACTTTCGCTTAAAGTTTTATCATACTCGTATGATGGGAAATTACTAAAATAGTCAAATACATTGGCACTAGAGAGAAATATTAGACGACATGAATTTGCACTGATCCATTTTATAATACGGTAGTGTGCATCAAGTTGTGAAGTAAAATTACCTCTAAACGCAGAAATGATAATTGTTGGTTTTAGATTGTCAAGAAGGATAGAAATATCTTCTAGTTCCATGTCATATTGAAAAAACTTTTGATTTTTTTCATAAAATGCATTGTCAGTTCGATACGTTCCATATGTATCAAAATAAGAATTGAGCTCTTTGTAGAGCGCATTTCCTATAAACCCACTGGCACCTATGATTAAAATTTTTTCCAAAATATACGGTATAAAAAAAGTTAAGTTTCAGAATATAATAAAATATAACCCCGAAACTTAACTATAATTATTTTTACGATGCTAATTAACCTTTATAAAAGGGTAATTTAACAACTGTAGCAGCAACGGCATTTTTACGAACTTGTACATTTATTTTACTACCTTGTTTAGAAAGGATAGTTGGTACATAACCCAAACCAATTCCTTTTCCTAAGGAAGGAGACATAGTACCAGAGGTTACTTCACCAATTTTAACTCCATTTCCATCAACAATATCATAACCCTGACGAGGAATACCACGCTCATCAAATTCGAAGGCGATTAACTTTCTTTCTACTCCTTTTTCCTTCTGAGCTGCCAAATCATCAGCATTGATAAAGTCTTTGGTGAATTTTGTGATCCAACCCAAACCTGCTTCTATAGGAGAGGTTGTATCGTTTATATCATTTCCGTACAAACAATATCCCATTTCTAATCGTAAAGTATCTCTAGCTGCAAGACCGATCGGTTTGATACCAAAATCTGCTCCTGCTTCAAAAGCTTTATCCCATATTTGCTGTACTTCAGAGTTTTTACAATAGATCTCAAAACCACCGCTACCTGTATATCCTGTTGCAGAAATGATAACATTCTCGACACCTGCAAATTCTGCAACTTCGAATGTGTAGAACTTCATTTCGGCAAGATTAACAGAAGTTAACGATTGCATTGCATCTACCGCCTTTGGTCCTTGAATAGCTAATAAAGAATATTCGTCTGATAAATTACGCATTTCTGCATTCATAGTATTGTGACTACTAATCCAATCCCAATCTTTCTGAATGTTTGACGCATTTACAACCAATAAGTATTTTTCATCTTCTAATTTGTAAACAATAAGATCATCTACAATTCCACCTTTATCATTCGGTAAACAACTGTATTGTGCTTTTCCGTCTACTAATTTAGATGCATCGTTAGAAGTTACTCTTTGAATAAGGTCTAACGCGTTTGGACCAGTGATTAAAAATTCTCCCATATGAGATACATCAAAAACACCCACTCCTTTACGGACAGTTTCGTGTTCTATGTTGACACCTTCATAGGATACAGGCATATTATAACCAGCAAAAGGAACCATTTTTGCTCCTAATGCAATATGAGTTTCTGTTAAGGCAGTATTTTGCATAATAATGTGATTTAATAATATCAAATTGAGGCCGAAAGTAACAAACTTTATGTAGGTATACAACGCTTTTTTGTTATAATCATATAGAAGCGGTTTAAACTTTTTTCAAATTGATAATAAAATGACTTTTTATAGCTACATTTTGTAATTATGAACTTAAATAATATTGCCGTATGCCTAAAAAATGTGCGGTTATTTTTAACTTTCAATTTAGAAGGCGATCATTACAAATTTTCTCTTTTTTGAGTCATTACAAGCTTTGTGAATGAATTACTAATAGCTAAAAGAAATATACTAATATAGTAACTCTATTTTTGATGCTAAATCTATTATAGAGCTACAATGGTTCAAAATGTATAAAAATAAAGATTAATTAACGTGCCAAAATTATTAATGGGGAGCCATATTTATTAGCAATCTATAGCAATCTCAATCTTTTTAAGTTGTTTCCAAACCTGATGTTCAAGGTTTTGCGGTGATATGTTAAACAAAACAAGATGTCTTTTGGTTTGATCACAATATTGTTGAGTTACAATGATGTTTAATTGTACTTCTTTGTTAGCGGTAAACGAATCATGTGTAATTACTTTTCCTATAAAATGGGTATCGTTTATTTTTTCAAAAAATGCTTTAGATTTAAAATCATCTTTTTTGACAAGGCCATTGAAATAAGCTTCCATTTCACCTTCTAATTTCTTAGAAGATAATTTTGGATCTTCATTAATATCCCATAAAAATGCATAAGAAAAATAGTCCAAAGCAGTTATATCTCCCCAACCTGGTGCAAAACGTACATATTCTTCACCAGAGTATTTTAAATTGGGAGCAAACCCAAGAGGAAATTTAATTATCTCACTTTTCCAATTTTCTGGAGCAAGTAGTTTATTTTCTGGACTATAAGTGTTACATTGTATAAAAAACAATGCATACATAATAAAAGGTACGGTTTTTGTACTAAACATGTGTGAAAGTCTATTTAAATGCTAAATGTACAAAATTGTACAATGATAAGTTTTTAATAAATTTGTAGACTGGGAAAAAAGAATACAAAATAAATAAAATGAATACGTATAGAATATTTTTACTACTTGTTATTATGTTGATTCAGAATGGTTTTTCGCAAACTGATTATGATCGACTGGAGGCCGAAATTATTAATGTTGAAAAAACAATTGTGGCCAAACTTACGGGACATGAGCCCATTAAAGGAAGAAAAAAATTAAGCAGCAGAGCTTCTGACTCTGAACGTAAGGTTACTGCGGATTTTTTGTATAATTCTCTAAAAGACATAGGTCTTAAAGCTCAAAAACATGAGTATAATGTAAAGAATAAAAAAGGGGATATTTTTAAAGGAATGAATGTGTATGCAGAGATTCCCGCAACGAATGGTAGCAAAGAATATGTTATTATAGCCTCGCACTTTGATACTGTAGAGAATAGCCCAGGTGCTGTGCATAATGCTACAGGTGTGGCTATTGCTTTTTATGTAGCAAAAAAAATAGCAGAATTAAAAGAACGTAACAAGAGTTTTATTGTGGTCTTTTTTGATCATTGGAAAAGTAATTTAATCGGAACCAGATTATTTACTAAAAAGTTGAAAGAAGAAAACTATACTATACACTCTATGCATCGAGCTGACTATATGGGTTGGGATAATGATGAAGATAGAGCTATTGAATTACTAGCTTCTAATATAAGTTTGGAGTCATTATATCGTATAGAATCACCTGTGCCTATTTACAAAAGAATTGTAGCAACACCAGAGAGCAGATTCTTTGCCAATTTTGGTTTTGATACGGTAACATTGACAGCAGAATTAAGAAATGCTGATAATTCTCCCTTTGTTCGTAAAAGTGAAGATAAATATACTACGGTGAATTTTAAATACTTGGCTTCTACCACCAATATTATATATAAAGTGATGAAATCACTGGCCAAATAAAAATATTATTAAGCCCATTTTCTTTTCTATTTAAGTGTTATTAATTTAATTCTTAGTGATGCGAAAATGGGTTTTATTGTTTACATTTTTTTCTTCGTATTGTGATATTTACAATCTAAAAATATACTTATACCATGTTGAATTGTAATATCTTATCTGTGTTTTTCTTTGCTTTCAAAACAGTGTTTTGTGAAAAAAACATAGTCTTTTCGAGCGTTTATGAATATGATTATATAATCAATATTTTATTATCAAATTTATTATAAATATTAAAAAAAAGTAATAATAATATTGTCAAATTTTATTATTACTTATACTTCTTTCAATAAAATATCAATTATATTTGTTTACATAACACAAGTATCTTTGATTCATTTAACTGCCTCTTTAGTTCTTTATAATAATAATGTCGATGACGTTAATAAGGTAGTACACAGTCTTTTTTCTTCTTACCCAAACGCCAATTTATTTATTGTAGATAACTCTTCAAAAAGTAGAGAATTTCATTTTAAGAACTATAAAAATGTTACTTATATTTTTAACGGTAAAAATCTAGGCTTTGGTATGGCACATAATATTGCCATTAAAAAAGCTATTACCTTAAAATCAAAATATCATGTGATTATGAATCCTGATATTAGCTTTAGTAAGGAAGTTATCAATAAGCTTATTGGTTTTATGGATCAAAATGGAGAAATAGGGCTGCTAATGCCAAAAATACTATACCCTTCTGGCAAACAACAGTTTTTATGTAAGCTGATACCAAGTCCTAAAAACTTAATTATAAGACGTTTTTCTCCGATTAAACGGTGGATTCAAAAGAATAATAAAACATATGAATTACGTTTTTTTGAGCATGATAAAAATATAGAGATTCCTTACGTATCCGGATGTTTTATGTTCACAAGAACTGACATTCTTAAACAAGTAAGTGGATTTGACGAACGTTTCTTCTTATATTTTGAAGATTTGGATCTTACTAGACGTATTGGCAGAATATCCAAAACAGTTTTTTTTTCAGAAACAGCTGTTTATCACAAATACAATAAAGAATCTTATACAAATAATAAGGTATTTATGCATCATATTGTATCATCAATTAAATACTTTAATAAATGGGGTTGGCTTGTTGATAGAGAAAGAAAAATTATAAATAAAAAAACGCTTCTTCAATTTTCTGAATATAAAAAATGACTATTCTAAAAACTATAACATATTTTTCATTGTTTAACCATCCTCTTACCAAAGAGGAAATATTTAGGTTTTGTAAATACACAAATAAAGAAGAATTTATAGAACGATTGGAGGAACTAGAGTATAAACAAATAATATATAATGTAAAGGATCATTATTTTTTTGAGCCTAATGGAAAAACGCTCCAAAAACGAATTAACGGAAATAAAGCGGCAGAAGAAATTATGCCTAAAGCTTGGGAAGTAGGAAAGTTCATTTCTAAGTTTCCTTATGTGAGAGGGGTATGTATTTCTGGATCACTTTCCAAAGGATATTTTGATAAAGATAGTGACATAGATTTTTTTATTATCTCAGAAAAAAACAGATTATGGATTACAAGAACCTTCTTAGTACTTTATAAAAAAATGTTTTTACTAAACTCTAAAGAGTTTTTTTGTGTAAATTACTTCATGAGTAGTGGATACTTAAAAGTTGATGAAGAAAATAGATTTACTGCTACCGAAGTTGCTACACTCGCTCCCTTGTACGGAAAAGAGATTTATACAGCATTTACAAAGAGAAATGAATGGGTATATTCTTTCTTTCCAAACTTAGAAAAAGACATTGGTAACAATGCAAAAGAGATTCGTAAATCGACTTTATCTAAGCTAATAGAGTGGGGGTTAAACTCAAGAATAGGTGATTTTTTTGAACGTTTTTTTATGAAAAAAACGATTAAGAGGTGGAATAAAATGTTTAATCATTTATCAGATGAAGAATTTAAAATTGCTTTTAAATCTTCTGAAAATATGTCAAAACATCACCCTCAAAACTTTCAAACAAAGGTATTACATCGATTAAATGAAAGATATAGTGAAATAGAAAAAACGTACGGAATTAAACTAGATAAAGAATATGCTTAAAGTAGCTTTCTCACACTCATTTTTTTATCGTTTTGATAAAAAACAATGGAAAAACAAAACACCGTTCCCTCCTTTGGGAACTATCTATGCTGCTTCTTATTTAAGAGAGAATGGTTATAAAGTATCGTTGTTTGACACCGGGTTATTAGAAGATGTTAGTACCCTTGATTCTTTTTTTGATAAAAATAACACTCCAGATGTTTTCGTAATTTATGATGACGGTTTCAATTATCTTACAAAAATGTGCCTAACTACAATGCGAGAAGCTGCTTTTGAAATGATTGCTTTTGCTAAAAGTAAAAAATGTAAAGTAGTAGTATGTAGTTCGGACTCAACAGATCATTATGAAAAATATTTGGATGCTGGAGCCGATTATGTAATTCAAGGAGAAGGAGAAGTTACTTTGAAAGAGTTAGTCGATACTATAAAAGATAAACAAGACCCTTACTTGTTAAATGGATTGGTCTATAAAAATGATGAAGGTACAATCACTAAAAATCCCAAAAGACCTGTTTATAAAGATTTAGACGATTTCCCTCTACCAGCTTGGGATTTAATAGATGTTCAGGCATATAAAAATATATGGAAACAAAGTGGTAAAGAATTTACGTTAAACATGGCTACTACTAGAGGATGCCCATATAAGTGCAACTGGTGTGCCAAGCCTATTTATGGAAACAGGTACAATTCACATTCACCAGAGTATATTAGTAAACATATTCAGCTTTTACAAGATAACTATGGAGTACGTAAATTTTGGATGTGTGATGATATTTTTGGCCTAAAACCAGGTTGGGTGCAAGAGTTTAACGAGTGCTTAAAAGAAAAAGATTTAAAAATCTCTTATTATATACAAAGTAGAGTAGATCTATTGCTAAAAGAAGATACCATAGATTGCCTAGCAGAATCTGGTTTGGAAGAAGTTTGGGTTGGTGCAGAAAGCGCATCACAAAAGATTTTGGATGCTATGGATAAAGGGATTACCGTTGATCAAATTTATGAAGCAACGCGATTATTAAAGGCAAAAAACATTAAAGTAGCATTCTTTTTGCAGTTTGGATACCTATCAGAAAACCAGGAAGATATTTATAAGACCATTGCTATGGTAAAAGAGTTAATACCTGATAATATTGGAGTTTCTGTTTCTTATCCGCTTCCCGGAACGAAGTTTTATGACAAAGTAAAAGATGATTTACAACTAAAGGCGAACTGGACCGATTCTGATGATTTGGCCATGATGTTTAGGGGTACTTTTAACTCTAAGTTTTATAAAAAATTACACCGATATATTCATAAGGTTTTTAGAAGAAGTCAAGGATTTGATAAACTTAAAAAAGGCCTTAAAAACCCATTTAGGCTACGATATTTTGAATGGCGACAGATTTTTTCATTGGTGTATTATACACCAGCATCCATCATAAATGGATGGCAGTTAAAAAATATGCAAAATACCGTATGAGTAGTTTTTTTGATATAGCAGCTACTACCTATGATAATACATTTACAAATACAAAAATAGGAAAGGCACAAAGAGAAAAGGTGTACCGCAACCTTCAGTCTATATTTTTGACTTCAGAAAAACTAACTATTCTAGAAGTAAATTGTGGAACAGGAGAGGATGCTTTAGAATTTGATAAAAGAAATCATAAGGTTGTTGCGACAGATATTTCAGAAAATATGGTAGAAATAGCCAAACATAAAGGCAAAAATACCCATGTAGACTTTCATGTGTTGGATTGTAATGCACTTAGCGAGCACCCAGTTAGTAAAAGTAAGTATGATATTATTTTCTCGAATTTTGGTGGACTTAACTGTCTTTCTTATAAAGAAATGCAAGATTTTATACAAGCTACTGCCGGGTTATTAAAACCTTCAGGAAAATTAATCATGGTTTTAATGCCTAAAAATTGTTTTTGGGAACGTTTGTATTTTTCTATAAAAGGAAATTTTAAAAATGCTACCAGAAGAAATACAAATGATGCTGTATCTGTAAATGTAGACGGTACCAAGGTACCTACTTGGTACTATAATCCTAAGGATATTATGCTAATGAAAAATAAAAAGTTTTCTCTGGTCAAATACATTCCTATAGGAATATCGGTGCCACCGTCGTACCTAGAAAAATCATTTATCACCAAATTTCCTATTTGGAATATAATATATACGGTAGAGAAATATATCCATTTTGGATTTTTGGCAAAGTATGCAGATCATTTTTTAATAGAATTACAGAAAAGATGAGTGTTGTTTTAACCCATGCATATTACTTATTTGAAGATGAAAAGGAGCAAAAAATTATGCGCCCATACCCACCATTGGGTTTATTATATATTTCTGGATATCTAAATGAAAAAAAATTACAAAATAGTGTTTTTGATAGTACTTTCTATTCGTTCAAAGAGCAGTTAGAGTTTATAAAAAAGGAACAACCAAAAATTGTTGCTATTTATACTAATTTAATGACAAAGGTTAATGTGATTAAACTGGTAAAAATTTTAAAATCTGATAGTACCTTTGGAAACCCAAAAATTATTCTTGGTGGTCCCGATATTACTTATAACTGTGAAAATTATTTGAGAACTGGGGTAGATTTTTTAATCATTGGCGAAGGAGAACAAACTACTTTCGAACTTTCGAATGCGATTCTAAACAATACGAGTTATAAAGAAATACAAGGCATAGCATATCTATCAAATGAAGAAATAGTTAAAACACCTGCTAGAACTAAAATGAAAGAGTTGGTGCATTTACCGTTACCAAATCGTGAAGCAATACCTATTCATAAATACTTAGATACCTGGAAAAAATACCATGGTAAAAGCTCTATGACAGTAAGTACACAGCGTGGTTGTCCTTATACTTGTAAATGGTGTAGTACTGCGGTATATGGACAAAGTTACAGGCGTAGACCCGCCGATATGGTTGCCAAAGAGTTAAAAATGCTAAAAACCAAATACCAGCCTGATAGTGTCTGGTTTGTAGATGATGTTTTTACTGTAAGTCACAAATGGCTCAAGAGCTTTCATAAAGAAGTATTAGAACAAGATGCTGTAATTCCGTTCGAATGTATTACTCGTGCTGAACGACTGAATGATGAAGTACTACAACTATTAAAAGAAGTGGGTTGCTTTAGGATTTGGATAGGAGCAGAGAGTGGTTCGCAAAAGATCATTAATGCTATGGATAGGAGGGTGGATGTAGGAACCGTAAAAGAAGCCATACAGAAAACCAATGCGTTGGGGATCGAAACCGGTACTTTTATCATGGTTGGATATCCAGGTGAAGATGAACAGGATATAACACAAACGGTTACCTACTTAAAAGAGGCAAACCCTACACTTTTTACCATTACAGTGGCTTATCCTATAAAAGGAACTTCTTTATATAATGAAATAGAAGATAAGATTACTATACAACCCCAATGGGAAACATCAACCGATAGAGAAATTGATTTTAAAAGAACTTATAACCGTAAATATTATGATTATGCGGTAAGTAGAATAGTAAGCGAAGTGAATTATCATAAAAATAAAAAGTTAGGCACAAGTAGGATGCAAACCTATCGATTAAAATTAAAATCTATCTTAGCATTGGCAGCAATGAAATATTATAAACACCAATAATTTTATGGTATCACATTTAGAAAGAAATAATGGGGTTTTTTATATCAATGAGCCACAAGAAAATTTTTCTTCTGCCTATATCGAAGTGAGGAAAAAGGAGCAAAGAATATACGAAGACAATATCGTTTCAAAATTACCAAATGTAACAAAAACACATCGGTATTATCATGAATGGAAGCTACGTCAACAGTCTACGAAACGAATTATAAGCTATTTAGAAAGAAAAAAGCAAACTCTTAAAATACTGGATTTAGGTTGTGGTAATGGATGGTTTAGCAATCAATTATCATTGATTCCTAATTCTGAAGTATTTGCTGTTGATTTAAACCAATTGGAATTAGAGCAAGCTGTTCGGATTTTCGATAAACAAAATCTTTATTTTATCTATGCCGATATTTTTTCTTCGCAAGCAAAAATTTTAGAAGGTTTTGATATTGTTACGGTTAATAGTTGCATTCAATATTTTAGTGATTTAGAGGTAATTGTTGATGTTTTAACTCAAAAATTAACTGCTAGAGGCGAACTTCATATTATAGATAGTCCTTTTTATGATCGTACTAAAGTGATAGCTGCAAAAAATAGAACAACAACATATTATCGAGAAATTGGAGTTCCAGAGATGATTGACCACTATTTTCATCATTCCTTATCGACTATAAAAGAGAAGAGTTTTGAAATTGTTTATCAACCCAAATTTTCAATATTCAATAAATTGATAAGAAAAAGAGAAAATCCATTTTATTGGATAAAAATTTTGAAATCTGCATAGATGTTTAAACAAATACGTAACATAGTATCTCCAAAAGAGTATAAAAATCTGGTACAGTATTTTATTAAATCTGTGGTTATCAATTTTTTGGATTTAATTTCGATTGCATACCTCATTCCGGTCTTAGTTCTTTTGATGGATAAAGGTAAGTTTGATGAAATGATTGGTCAAATGGGGGTTACATCTTTTGTTTTGACGGCTCAAAAAATCCAACTAGGGATTATTGTTTTAATTCTTTTTTATGTGATTAAAAACAGTATTCACATACAATTTAATAAGCGTTTTTTTGGTTTTTTGTACAATCTGTCCAATACAATTTCTATACGTGCCGTTAATTCTTTTCTTACCAAAGATTTTTTATCCTATCAAAAACAAAATAAGGGTAAAATGATCAATGTAGTAACAAAAGTAAGTTCTGATTTTTCTTGTAAACTACTGCACTCAATCATTTTACTATTTTCAGAAATAACAGTTTTGATTGTGATATTAGGTTTTTTATTGTATTTCTACCCAAAATTTACCCTAACAATTTTGGTAATACTCTCATTTTTTAGTCTTTTTATTTATTTTAAAAGGAAATCAGATTTTGAGATTATCAATACAACTTATAAAAAGTCACAAACAGCCGCCAACTCTGAACTACTCAATATACTAGATGGATACCTCGAAATAAAAAGCTCTAAAAATGAGTCTTACTTTATAAACAATTTTAAAAGAGAAAATGAGAAGCTTAATCATGTTACTGCAATGTTGGTGAGTTCTAGTTTTAACTATTCAAAACATTTAGAAACGGCATTGATTATCACATTGGGTTTATTGACTTTTTTAAGCCTTGGAGACAAAGGAAATAATATTATATTTTTATCTACATTAGCTGCATTAGGAATTCGTATTATTCCTTCTATCAGTAAAATTTTAAATACCATAACTCATATAAAATCTCATTTTTATACTATTAATTTATTGAAAGATTTTACAGTTGCTAATATCGATACAGTAACCGATAGTTCTACTTTTTCTTCTATAATGTTTAAGAATGTTGGCTTTAGTTATTCTGAGAACGAGCCTATTTTAAAGGACGTTAACTTACAAATCACACTGGGAGAATTCCTGGGAGTTACAGGGATTTCTGGAGTAGGAAAAACAACACTTTTATACCTTACCATGGGATTGATAAAGCCGGCTAATGGTAGTATTATTATTGATAATATACCAAGAGAAAGCAATTCATTCTCACCATTTATAGGATATGTTCCTCAGCAACCCTTTCTTTTTAGCGGAACGGTATTAGAAAACATTGTTATGGGACAGGAGAGAAGTAAAATCGATCATGAGTACATTGATTATTTATGTGAGAAACTAGAATTATCAACGCTTATTGATAGTTTACCTAATACATATGAAACTGTCATCGAGCATAATAGTCTTAGATTTTCGGGGGGACAAAAACAAAGACTATCCTTAGTGAGAGCTCTTTACTCAAGACCTAAACTGTTAATATTAGACGAAGCAACCAATCAACAAAATAGTGCATTGGAGTTGACCATTTTTGATTTTTTAAAAGAAATGGTGAAAGAAGAAAAAATGAGTGTATTATCAGTATCTCATAATACAGCATTACAGGGTTATTATGATAAAACCTTTAAATTAGATAACAAAAAACTAATTCGAATTGACTAAAAAGAGGTTACTTATTTTGATTCCTGGATTTCCTCATGATGGGAGAGATACTTTTACAACGCCTTTTATACAGCAATTCTTAGTATCGTTATTAGAGAATTATAAAGAACTAGATATCATTATCTATTCATTATACATTCCTAAGGGCAAACCATATACTTGGAGATCTATTAGGGTGATACCTCTTAATATCCCACAAAAAACTTGGTTTTTAAAGCTTTTTTCATTGGTGAAATCTCTTTTTAAGATAGGAAATCATCTTAGAAGACATAAAGTGGATGGCATTTTAAGCTTTTGGTATTCAGAAACGGCTATGCTAGGAAATATATTATCTTTTGTATTTCAGAAAAAACACTTTGTGTGGTTGCAAGGGCAGGATGTAAAAGAATCTAATCGATTTATGAAATACTTTCGCCCCAATCCAGACAATTTGATCGCAATTTCTAACTTTCAGAATAAACACCTTTATAGCGCTTTTGGTTTTAAAGCAAAAACAACCATTCCGATTGCAGTTACACCTTCATTTTTTCCAAAACTTAATGAATATTCCAGAAATATAGATATTTTGGGAGTGGGTGCATTAATTCCGTTAAAAAACTATGATTTGTTTTTGAATATCATTTCAGAACTACACAAAACACTTCCTAATATTCGTGTGGTATTAATAGGTAACGGGTCATTAGAAGAAAATTTACAAAGAACAATAAGAGAAGAAAAACTAACCAATATCATTACGTTACCAGGACTATTGCCTCATCAAAAAGTACTTGAGTATATGAATAACACAAAAATATTTATCCATACTTCTTATTTTGAAGGAGGCGCAACAGTTCTTCATGAAGCCTTGTATTCGGGTTGCCAGGTTATTAGTACACTACCTATTATAGAGGGAGAAAATATTCCTTTTTATAACATAACATCTAAAAAAGAGATCGTTCATAAAGTAAAAATGTTACTAGAGGAGGGGATGCCTGTTAAAAGGTTCTGTAGTAGTGATCATAAAAGTACTACCAAAATAGTACATGATTTATTTTTTGGCTAACAATGTTTCGATAGTAAAGACGATACCATTGGCAATGGCTTGAAATGATAATCGTTCATTAAAAGTTTCTAGTACTCTGTGTTGCCAGACCGTTTTATCCTGACCATTGGTCATTTTCAGTTTTTGATACAAATCATCACTGTTACCAGGTTCGAATAATAAACCAGAGTAGTTATCTTTAACCATATATGCAAATGAAGGAATATGGGTTACGATAGGAATACAACCACATGCCATTGCTTCGCATAGGGCATAACCTCCAGCTTCTCGATGAGAAGCCAAAATAAAATAATCTGCCCAGTTATACCATTGTTCGAGTTGGTGATGAGTAATTTTTCCTTTTAAGAAAACAACATCCTGTAGCTCATTTTTTTTGATAAAATTAGATATCTCTTCTAATAATTCGGTGGTATGATAAAACATATATAATCTAAAATGATTACCATTATCACGATACTGCCTAAAAGCTTTTAATGTACAAATAGGGTCTTTATTAGTATCTAATCTTCCTACCCAAAGAAAAGTTGTTAGTTCCTTTTTGCCAAGTTCTACTACATCGGGGCTAGCTATTTCTTCTTGATACTTAAAATGACTAGAGCCTTCCATAACCTCGAAAATCTTAGATGGTGAGGATATTAATTTTTGATGTACCCATTGTAAACCGAGCGATTTAGCAGTAAACAAATATCCATCTATAAAGTGATCGCTCCATTGTATTATTTTCTTTTTTAGAGGGTGAGTGGTAGGTAGTTCTCCATGATGTTGTACTAGAATAATTATTTTTTTAGGAAGAAATAATCTTAAAAATGCTGCAAAATGTAGATAAGTTAAGGAGTGTACCAGTATAGCATCAGGTTGTAACTTTCTAATTTCTGAAGATAGTCTAAACGGAAATCTTATTTTGGAGTTAGTACTTTTTTGTTTAAAGATATAAGTAACTTCATCTATTACTATCGTTTCACTATTTTTAGAATGAAAAACAAAGGAAGTTGTATAGTTATTGGGTAGTTGAGAAGCGTATCCGATATTGGGTTGTGATATTTTTAAATACTCAGAAGTAGAAAGGCCCCAATGACTACTATGATAGGATATATCAACGATCTTCATAGGCTAAGTCTTTTTTAGAATTCGAATTCCTTCATATCTACTATTAAAAATAGAACGAACTATAAAACCGGTCCAGCTCCAGGGTAATACCCTTGGTAAATTTAATAGTTTTATCAATATTCGTTTTTTTAAACCTAAAGAAACCGAAAAAGATTGGTAATTCTTTTTGAACTTAGACATATACGTAAGATAGGTTGCTCTAAACTCTTTACTTTTTTTCTTAATATCTTCTTTGTCAATCATTAATAAAAAGAAAGTATCTAGCTTTACATTGATATGGTGATACACTACAATTTCATGTAATCTTGCATTAGCCTGGTATTTTTTTAAGGTATTCATTTCGACTTCATAAATCTTATATAAATCTATGATTCGTCTTTTGGTTACTGTTCTTCTAGTAATAGAATCTTCTCTTGCATAAATACGTAGTAAACTTTCCTCTACAAAACTAATGGTATCTGTCTGAAGGAGATATTCCATCAAAAATGGACGATCTTCAAACCAAACTCCTGTTGGAAACTGAATTTTCTTTACTATTTCTGTTTTATAGAGTTTTGCCCATACGGTGGAAGCAATACCTGAGGTATACATTTTTTCTACTCCTTCCATTCCTTTTATAGGATGGTTGTTTTCTTTTTTCCAGCCTGTGGTTTTAAAACTCTTTTGTGCTTTACTATATAAGGTAAACATAGATACTACAATATCACTTTTATAATACATCATATTGTCTACCATTAATTTTACAGCATTGGATTCTAAAGCATCATCGCTATCTAAAAAAGTAATAAATTGGCCAATGGCTCTTTCAATACCCACATTTCTTGCATTTCCCAACCCAAAATTTGCTGTAGTAATACAAGTTACATTGGCATATTTTTCTACATAGGTGTTTACAATACTGGCAGAAGTATCTGTAGAGCCATCATTTACCAGTATAATTTCGGTATGGGGATAGCTTTGATCGATAGCAGAAATAATAGATCTTTCTATGTAGTTTTCCTCATTATAAAATGGAATGATAATACTTACTAATGGTTCCATAAGGTCTCTTTTATAGTTGTTATCAACTCTTGCTCTTTTTCTATCAATTTTGATATGTTTTGTGGTGGTTGCCAGTCATTGGTTAGTCTATCAGAAGTAATTACATAACAAGCAGCATTTAGTTTGTAGAAATTGGCAAAAGCGTATATGGCTGCACATTCCATTTCGACTATTTTGGCTCCTTGTTTTATATAATGGTTTTTTAGCGTTATGGTTTCTCTAAACGGAGCATCGGTACTCCAGCCACAAATAGGGGAGATTCCCATTTTTTTTGACAGCGTGTGTATCCAATTCAAATTGTGAGGAATGACCATTTCCTGCTTATCATAATAATAAGAAGTGCCTGTTCCAGAAAAAACTTTGTCTAGATAGAATAATTCACCTTCATTTAGTTGTTCATCCAACATACCTGCCAAGCCTATAAATATAAATTCGGAAACCCCCAAAGCTTTTAACTCTTCGCATAGACTAATAACATGTGGTGCACCATACCCACAGCCTGTACATAACACAAATTTATTTTCTACGATAAAATTCTGCCCTTTGAACCCTTTTATTTTTTTCTTTTTAGAGGTAGAGAAGAATGCTTTTTTAGTATTAAATACCGTAATAATGGCCGTCTTGGGTAATGAATCAAAACTATAACTATTTTTAGACTTTTTCCATCTTACAAGGGCGTCCATTGTAAGTATAGCATCATCTTTCGTTTTTAATAAATTAATAATGTGTGTAAGCAATTTTAAAATGTTTGATCAACGACTATTTAGTGTCAAAATTATCTTAACGGTTTTTAAGAGAATAATAAAATCAAGTCTCCATGAATATTTCTCTATATAATATAAATCGTAAGTGAGTTTTTTAAGATTATCTGCAGGGGTTGCCTTTGGAATATGAATTTGTGCCCAGCCTGTAATTCCTGGTTTGATAACATGTCTTAGATTAAAAAGCGGATTTTCTTCTTGATTTTTTCGTACATAACGAGGTTGTTCGGGTCTTGGGCCAATTAGACTCATATCACCTTTAAGAATATTATATAATTGGGGGAGTTCGTCGATTTTTGTAACTCTTAAGAACTTACCAAGTACTGTGATTCTAGAATCTTTATCTTGATCCTGCAAATATTCTTGATAACCATCGGTCATGGTACGTATTTTATACATGACGAATTCTTTACCATATTTACCGATTCTTATTTGAGAAAAGAAAATAGACCCTTTAGAAGTAAGTTTCATTAAGAGGCAAGCAATAAGCATTAATGGAATAGCTATAGGTATAAGTATGCTCACAAAAAGTATGTCTAAAAATCGTTTATAACCGAATGCTTGACTTTTTAATTTGATAGATGACGTCTGATTTTGGCAATTAGAATCATCTTGAGACGATAAAGCAATTGAATTTTCCTTTAGTAGCATTTCTATTAGTAGGAGCTATATAATTTTACAAGCAATTTTTTCTTTTTTAAATATAAGGATTTTATATTGAAATGGTAGTAAGTATTAGAGTGGATAATTAGTATGCTGGTATAGAGACTTTAAATCAAACAGGTTTGATAGAGTAGTTTTAAAATATTCTATTTTACATAATATAAATTATAGTACAAATGTATATTGTAGCAAATTGGCGGATGCTTGCATTTTGCATAGTTGCAGATATAACGACAGCGTCAGGTGTTTTATATCGTCAGCAATTATGTAAAAGCCAATTTGCGGATCTTTTCATATTTGTAGCTATAATTTGCCGTTATGTAAAATTGCCGCTGCCTATGCGCTCGATTGTTTTATAAAAATTTAAATGCCTGATATGGCATTTATTTTTACACACAATATCCAACCGCATAGCCCACGCCAAAAAAAGCAAAACTTTTAGATGCATTATAAATCGCGTATTTGATAAAATATACGTGAAAAAAGTTTTTACGCGATTCTCGTGAAGGTTCCCGCATAAGCATAAAATTACTCTAACGAGATAATTTCTATGCACATGCTATATGTAGAACTCCGATTAAACATTCTTTGCATTATCTTTTTCCTTGATGAAAAAGAAACAAAAAATCAAGGCTTCCCAAAACTTTGGAATGCCAGCCGCATCATCTCGCCGCCAAAAGCAATCATCCACTGGATAATTTCTTTTGTCACGTGGCGCAGTCGCTATATTTTAGAAAACATTCTGACTCATAGGATTATTTAGAACTAAAATGAATATGCAGAACTCTCATTAAACCTTAGTACTAGACCTCTAAAATATTGACGCTCCTTTACCTATTGTTTTCTCCAAAGTTTTCTGAGGCCGAGTTTAACATCGAAACTCTATTTTACATAATAGATGCATGTATATCTCCATCTAATTCAATAGACTTTATGAATTTCTTGGTTTTATAATCTTGATCGTAAATTAACCATGGCATATCAGCTTTTGGCATTCTTACTCGACCAAATTCTACAGCACAAGAAACGGGCATTACTGGAAATATATGCAATGGTGTTTTGTTTCCTTGTTTTTCTTTTATCTCAACCATTAAATGACGAACTAATTCTCTGAATTTTGAAAGCTGACTCTTCGATTTCATAAAGTCATTGTTAGGACTATCAATAGTTATTTCCCAAATATTTAAATTGTCGCCAAGAATCTCAAATATTCTATCTCTAGATACGTGGTCGCTTAATGATATAATTAATACAGATTTATTGTGGTTTTCATTTGGCCGATTAATTATATATTTAAAATTTTTGGGGGTATCTCTCCATTTCCAATTAACGGGCTCTCGATGTAATTGAAATGTCTCGACCTTAATTTTATCAGTCAACAGGGCTCCTAATTGTATTAATAATGGTTGTGGTGCTAGGCAGAATAAGGAATAAGATTGGCATTTGTCCTGTTCAATTATTGGAACTATCTTTTGGGTAAAAGCATTTTTTAAATTCATAGATTCTGCTACCCAATATTCTTTACTACTATCCATTAAATTTGATGTCATTGATAGAATTTGCGGTCTTTCGGAAGCAGGATATAAATCAGGAAACATGGCTTCTACACAACTTGAATTGTTTATCAAAGATTTTTCAGAACCAATATTAGCTCCATACATAAGTACGTGAGATTTTTTTTCCGGTTTAATTCCAGTTACAATTTCAATCCTCTGTTCATGTTCATTTTTCCAACCTATTAATAAACCGGCACTATATCTAACTCCTTTTATGTCTTGGTCAATTTTTTTATGACAACCATGACACATCAACATTAGGTTACTGATATCATTTAAACCATTAAGATTTAATTTAAAAATTCCCCAGCCTCTAGGGCCTTTCTCAGAAAAAGAATAAATATGAGCCTTTTGCGCTAAATTAACAGTTTCATTAGTTATTGAAGATTTATATAGTAGAGTATTACATCCACTAAATTGACACCTACCTCCTGCTCTGGCCCAAAGTTCTCTCTCTGTTGTATTTTTTATATAACGTGTTACTTCTTTCACAGTTTATGTAATTTCTAGCATATTGACTTAATCCGATTTTTTTTCTTCGTACTCACCATATTCATCATGACCTCCGCCTAACCACTTACCAGAAATTAACCAAAGCTCATAAAATTCTAACCATTCGCTCGCCCAAGGAATTACTGTAGATGATATAAGTTTCTCTTTTGTCCACTGTCGCTTTTTCCAAGAATACAAACAAAGTTTTTGTTCTATATGTGAATAAACATGTGGCAATGTTTTTCTATTTGAAGCCACTTCTAATTTTTCATTAATGACATAAATATCTACTCCAGAATACTTATCAAAGCATATTTTTACATCATAAACTTTACTTACAGGTGTTGGCTTTAATTTAATAACAACTTCAAATAAATTTCCTTTGGTTTTAATCACTTTCATGTTTGGAAACAACTCTCTTATTTTCTCGAGTTGTTTATTAGCGGAAAAACCTTTTTTTCTAGCCTGTTTTGAACTTTTTATATAACTACTACCCATTTAATCCCTCAAAATCATGTTTTTTGATTATAGGTCCTGAAACAGTAGCTCCTAAAAGTCCTGTTCCTGCCTCCATTTTACGTTTTCCAGTTTCAGTTAAAATTCTACTTTGATTACCATAATTTACAAATGCTTTTTCTGTAACAGAATTTCCAAACTGACTTGACATTGACTTTTGAAGATTATTTAAACCAATGCCATCACTACTAATAATAGATGCAATATCTTCTTCTAATTTATCAAGCCATTCATAGAAATATTTTCTTTTTTTATCCTCATCAATCCATTTATCAGCAAAGTTTTCTTCACTATTTACAGGATTTTCGATGAATTTTTCGATTTTACCTGTTTTTGAGTTATACTTTTCTTTGATTTCACCTCTCATGTTGCCAACTGCATTAACTAGAGCATCTAAAATATTATCCTCTTTATCATATGATTTGGCAGCCAATGTTGTAATAATTATAGATATTGGCTTATGGTCCAAATTATACTCACTATCCTCTGAAAACATTATATCTCTATGTCTTTTCAAAATCTGGACGACTCTTTGTAATGGAAACTTTTCTTTATCAAAGTCTCTTATTGGTTCAATTGCCGCTTTTAAAGATATGGATCTAGTGGAATTAATTATTGCTCTTCTAAAAAACCATTTTGCATAACCAAAAGGATTACTTTTTAACCAATCATGATGATTTGTTGTGAAATTATATCCAAAATCTTCTTTATCTGTAATTCTTATTGCTAATTCATCAGCATCTTTTAATTCAGTATTAGTAAATGATTTTTCGAATACAACATTATAATTTGAATCCACAATACAAGGTAAAATGTCCATATGATAATTAGAATCTTCAGCATAAACTAAAGTCCAACATCTTCTTCCTTCGGGCTTTTTAATCATTTTCTCATATGTCTTGTTGTCTTTTATTTGATTTCCAACCTTTTGCTTTAAATCATATTGTGTCCAACTCGCATTTTTGTTTATTAACTGACAAACTAAATCAACGTCTAATTTGCTACCTTCTACTACTGGTTTGACCATCGTTCCGAGCATAAATGAGCCTTGAGGTAAAATTTTTGGCTTATAAGGTAATAGGGCTGAATTATCTTTAGTAAGCTGTTCCGCTACAGCTTGATAACTTTTAACTGCCGATTCGAATTGAGTTTTAGTAATATCTAGCTCTCCTCCTAAAAACTCTAATATCTTATTTAATAAATCTTTATGTTCTATTCTCATTTCTTTCTTTTTTTAGTAGGTCAAACTTTAACTGTTTCAATAGTTGTTGTCTTCGGCCTTCTTTTAGCATCTTCTATGGAAATAAATTTACCAGTACTAGCATCTCTACCTCTTTTACTTTTTCTAGCCATGTTATTTATTTTAAATTTTTATAATACTTTCTACAATCCCTTGTATTTTAAAATTCCTAGTTAATATTATGGGCTGATGTTCTTTATTACTAGATTGTGGTTTTAAGACAATCATATTTCCTTGGTTACAAAACTCTTTTATTGTTGCTTCATCATCTATTAGAGCAACTACTTTATCACCATCTTCGGCAGTTTGTTCTTGTCTTATTAAAACTAAATCTCCATCATCAATATTAGCTTTGTTCATTGAATCTCCAGAAGCTCGAAGAATAAAATAATTTTTACCCTTTCTTATAAGTTTTGTCGAAACAGAAATTTCAGTTTCAATGTTTTCTTCTGCAAAAAGAGGATGCCCACATGCTACATTACCTAATACAGGAATACTTACCATTTTTTCATATTCACCTTCACTTTCCGAAGTTTGAAAAATTGTCGACTGAATGGAGCTATATTTTTTTTTACTAGTATTGGTTTCTAATAATTCAGCTACTGCAACATCTAATATTTTTGCAATCTTGAATAAATCTTCAAGACTTGGTTGTCTCCTATTTTGCACATATGAGTTAACCATATTGTAGCTCTTTTCTAACCTTTCAGCTAACCAAGTTTGCTTAATACCTTTATCTTCTAAAACTTCTTTTATACGATTCATTGTAATGAATTGATTTACAGCATAAAATATAAAAAGTAGTGTTTTAATATCTCATTATTTGAGATATTATATATTAACAATATGATGTTAATTATGAACAATTTTCTTTTATTCTGATTATCTCTAGAGAAAAACATTTTGTTTTAATATCTTTCTTGATACTTTTAATAAGAACTATGACTTTAGAAGAATACAATGCCATTAAAGCAAATACAATCGCTGATTTGCCATTTACAGAAGCTGATATATTTGATCCAGAAGGAAGTCCTTTGCTTGTGGAAATTTTAAAATCATTTGATTTTTATTATAAAACGTTGGTTAGAGAATGTGCTCATTATGGCATTGTCCAACCTTATATTTTTATCTCCTCAGATACAAGCAAAAATGCCGCTGCAGGGAATATAGGAACAAGATATGTTATTAGATTAAATGTAGGATTGGTGAATTGGTTGATTACGAAATTCCAATTAGGAACCAAAATTATGGTAAATGCTGATTTAAAGGCTTTAGAAAAACTTGATAATAAACTAGATATTGGAATTAATGAATTCTATTATCAATTGGCTTCTCATTTTACTTTTTATCATGAACTCGGACATTTAATCCAACGTTCCCCTTTGCTCAATCCTGGTATTCAAGAAAGATCCTTAGCTAATCATGGAGCTTTTAATTTAGAAAGTCATATTCTTGAGTATGATGCAGATTGTTATAGTGTCCTTTGCCTTGCAAATCACACAGTAAGTTATTATGAACGTCTATTTCAGGGCGATTTAGACAAAGAAGTTATTGAAGCATTAACAATTCTGTCGGGTACAGTAATATGTCAATATTTATTAACTTTTATAAATGACGTTGATGATCTTTATTATAAAGAGCGTTTACATCCACATCCTGCAATACGGTTATTATATTCGCTGATGACATTTTGTACTTATCTAAAAGATGCATGGCATAAAAAAGGAGTAGATATTCATTTTGAAACAATATTCATGAATGTCTTTTATGAATCAATTAATCTTGAAAAAGATTTTATAGGAACAGATAACTCTGCCAAAATTTTGGAAATTATAAAAAGGGAAAGACCAGCTTTGTTAAGATATATTAGGGAATTACAAACAGAAGCGAATGGTCGTGAGGATTTGGCTATTTATAAACGAAATCAAACACTTATTCCTTAAAAAGCGGCGTTAATTTATTACCACTTTATGCAGATATTACAATACTTCAATAAAAAGAAATAAAGAAGAAATTTTAAAACTCCCAATATAATGGAGTGTTTCCAGTTGTTTTGACAGTATGTCCTCCTTTCTCAAGATTATGTGTTTCACATAATACTTGGAGATTAGTTGTATCATTAGTTCCTCCTAATTTTAAAGGAACAATATGATCGATATGAAGAGAAATATCAACAGTAGAAAATAAAGCTGTTAGGTCTTTGTTACAAATAGCACACTTCCCTTTTTCCCTGTGAATCAAAGCATTTGTTAACCATACTGGCCAATATGTGGATCGATTAACAATTCCGTCCTTTTCTAATAGATTAAAATCATCCTCAGCTACTTTTAATGTTCGTATGTAGTTAGCAACTAGTTTGTGATACTCCATAAGAAATAATCTATCTCCAAAAAGAAGAGTAAAAACTTCTAACGATAATTTATTAAGTCCTTTTGTGATAAATCTTTTGTACATTTCATAGGAACAATCTTCTTCCTCTTCTTCTTCATCATTAACCAATCTTTTATTCTCTAATATATCTTCATAATCTATATTAAAGCTAATCAAAAGCTCTTTCCAATGCTCTTCTTCATAGTGGTCAGTCCATGATTCTATCCAAGTATGAAGACAGCTTTCAATTGTATTATATAGCATTGGGGTTTTTGATGGTTTTAAAGCTTTTTGTATAAAATCATCCAAAATTATGAAATCCATCACATGCTCTTCTGGTTCATTGCTCAATATAAATTCTCTTATAGCTCCAGCCATTTGATAAGTCAATGCAAAATTAAAAGAGGCAAATTTTCTAATGTCCATAATTTTAAATATTTATACAAACAAACATAATAAATCACTTGATATGATATTTATTTAATGACTAATTTTATGGTTATAATAGCCATTCCACACACATTACACTCCCCTCCTGCCGTCGGCTCGTATAATAAGTGTTCCATTACCTTTTTTAAAGGAACATTTCGTTAGAAAACTTTTAAAATAAACGGTAGAACAATAAAACTTTGCTTTTCCCAAAGCAAAGTGACATAACGCAAGTACATTATAGTACAAATGTATATTGTAGCAAACTGGCGCATACGTAGTATTTTACATAATTACAGATATAGCAACACCGTCAGGTGTTTTATATCGTCAGCAATTATGTAAAAGCCAATTTGCAAAACGTTTAGCTTATTCGTAGCGTAGCTATAATGTTTAAACTCAATTACCCTCATCTTCAGCTTCTTCATTACTCTTTTTTTCTTTTCCTTCGATTTTTAGACTGAATCCTCCAACAAATCGAATTGAAAACTGAAATTGAGTATCGGTCAAGCCTTCTATATCGCTTTTTGATGATCCGCCAATCCTTGGCATAGTAAATTCGGCTATTATATTATTTAATCTAAAACCAAATGAGGGCTCCAAACCACTAAAATTCTTGTCCTTTGTTCCTAAAAATCTATTTCTTAATTCATCATTACTCTCAGATGAAATATCACCAGTGATATGTCTTGAGCTATAATGTAAACCAAGTCGAACACTATACTTCCTTTTAAACTTATCGTCTCTAATCATATCATTAGGAAGAAACTCATGAAATAGACCAAACCTAAAATTAATTGCCCCTGCAAATCGGCTTAAATTAGTTGTTCCATCATTGAGGTTCCATAAAACATTTGATGCATTAATCCGTACATTGGCTCCACTAAATAACTTAGTTAACCAACTACCTTTTCTCCATTCTAATTCAGGGTTAAAAAAAATATTCGTGTTAATGAAAATTGATTGTTTAGGACTTACGGGGTTTAAGATATAAGTTCCAAATAATCTTTGATTAATAATTTCATTTGAAACTACTTCAGCCCTTAGAGAATCAATACTAGATGCCACATTTATATATGCTTCCATGTCTAAACTCTCAATGAGTTTATTTTTATCATCAGTTTTCAATTTTCCTTTTTCATCGGTTTGCAGAAAATAACGTTCAAATATTACGCCCAGGCCAGCAGAACCTTGAACATCTTCATTAGCTTCATTTATGTTTTGTTGTAAATTTGCTGTTCCTACAAAATCAATATGAAATTGATTTTTTGCATTAGTGGGTGTCCCTTTTTGAGAATTTTGTGAAAATAGGCTTATCGAGGTTAAAAAGAATAAATAAAAAAATTTCATTTGTTTGATTTTTGATTATATGTGAAACAAAACTTTAACAAAAGGAAGAGGTATACATAAATCATTGTATTTCAGTCCTTTTTGTGAATTTAGATGTTTTTACAGTAAACTTTTTATGGGAATCCGTACAATAACGAAAAAAGTAGAAACTAGACTCTTGTTAAAAGTATTTTTCGATACCAATCATCCGATTTTAAAAACTTCACCCCCCCCCTATTTATTCATCCAATTTTTAAAATCGCTGGTTTTTTGTCTGCTTACAATAAATTCTTGGTCACGAGGATTTGATAGTAATAACTTTACTCGATGATTAAAATAGGGTTCTATTTTCTGAACTGATATTTTGGAAATAATTTGACCTCGATTAATTCTGTAAAATTGAGTGTCTTCTAGAGAATCAAACAATTGGTCTATAGTCTCATCTATAATGTAACGTTTGTTATGAGTAATACCAAAAGTGATACTATCCTGCGAGTACATATATAAAAGCTCTGATACTTTTATTTGTACAAACCCACTCCCCTCTTTTACCAATATTCCAGAGCGTTTTTGTGGGACTTGCATACTATCCAAAAGTTCTTTTAAAATAGTAGGAGCTATTAGATTTCTGGATTTTGAAAATTTGCTTAAGGCTGTGTCTAAGTCATCTTGCTTAATGGGTTTTAGTAAATAGTCAATACTATTTACTTTAAATGCTTGAATAGCGTATTGATCAAAGGCTGTAGTGAAAATAATAGGTGCAGTGACTTCTATTTTCTGAAAAATCTCAAAACTTAAGCCGTCTGCTAGCTGAATATCCATGAAAACTAAATCTGGCATCATATTTTTTCTGAACCATAAGATTGCATCTTCAACAGAATCTATAATAGTTAGTATTTCAAAATCAAAAACACTTTTGTCTAATAAGTTTTGTAATTGACTTGCTGCACGAGGCTCATCTTCAACTATTACTATTTTCATCTGTTTATATGGATTATTTTTTTATTGGTCGGCATGACGTTTCTCTTTTAATGAGATTAGTAATGGAAGAGAAACGGTAAAATACGCTCCATCATTATAGATAACAGGTGTTTTATTTGATATGAGTTGATATCGTTTTTCAATATTCTTTAATCCAATTTTTGTGGACGGCATTTGGGTTGATTTTACTTGAATTTTGTTGCTAACCAACAAGTTATCGGCCTTAATTGCTACCGTAATAAGTAAAGGTTTGGCTTTGGATACGATATTATGTTTTATAGCATTTTCTAGTAAAAGTTGTAAACTCATAGGTATTACCATTGCTAAAAGTTTATCTTCAGGAATATTCCAATGTAGCCGTAAGTTACCTCCAAATCTTTCTGATTGGATATGAATATATGCTTTGGCAAATTTCAACTCTTTTTCTAGGGAAACTAAATTTGAATTTCCAGACTCGATAATAAAACGATATACTTCAGATAAGCTATCTACAAAATCTTTAGCATCTTCTTTAGTATTTTGGTCAATAATATCACGTAGTGTATTTAAACTATTGAATAAAAAATGTGGTTGTGCCTGATTTCTTAAGGTATCTAATTGTGCCTGAATCATTACTTGTTTTATTTGTTCTTCTTCTCTAATTGATTTTTTTAATCGCACATAATAATAGATAACTTCATAGATAGCCATGATCATTATAGTAATTATCGTTACAGGCAATAATACTTTCAATTGTGCAGAGTGATTGACACTCTGACCAAAGAGACGAAATATTTTAACGATCAATACCCCCCCTATAAAATCAACAGATATCACAGTAGCTATAATAGCTATAAGAAAGATTACAATACGTTTTATATCATCACGAAAGTTTGGATATTTTTTCCGTAAAAAAATCAAAATACCTCTTATAATAAACCAATCACAAATAGAAAAGAATAAAGAAAAACTCCAACTAATCAATGCTATATCCAGCGAATAGCGTGAAAATGATCTACTAATAAGGTAATCTGCAATAAAACTTATAATAAGAATACCAATAATCGTAAACCAAAGATCGTTAAAGCCTAAATACTGTAAACGTTTCTTTTTGTTGATTAACATATTATATGCATAATTATAAACTTATTAATGGTATGCCTTGTTTAGCTTGATAGAATGTAAACCCGATCCATGAAGCATACACTAGACCAAAAATAGTTACAACAATAATTCGATTTTTACTTGTTGTATTTTTACATCGATTAGATAGCCACAGAGCGAATAACGGAATTATTTGTATGGCATGCAACCCAAAAAAGTGTGCTACTCTCAAATCTCCTCCCACAGTGCTCCAATTAACCAATGGTAATCCAGCTCCTCCATCTGTTACACCAACATTATGAGACATCTGACCAATCATTTGTCCGCCTATCCAACTACCAGCAACAATAATTATCCAACCTAATACTATAGCCCATTGAATAGGTCTACTTGTTTTTAATTTTAATCTAATGGTATCAATAATGAATAAAATCATAATTATAACATTGATTGCAATCAAAATACCCATAGCAGCAAAGAGCAACCCATCAAACAAACTAGAGTTATTATAATGTGATTGTACACCTCGAGAAGCTTGATAAATAATAATACCTGTTTCTACTAGTAATGTCCAGGAAACAATAGCATTAAGAACATTTTTCTTTGTTTTGGAATAAGGATATAAAGTCATAAGAAATCCTACCGTTAAAATATAAATACCACCAGAAATTAAAAATTTTAATGGTTTAATCCATACATTAACTCCCATCAAGGTTCTATCATCAATAAGAAGACCAAATATGGATATAATAGTCAAAAATAAATGGACTATTACTATTCGATAAAGTATAGGACTTTCCTTTTTTACAATACTAAGTACTTTCTCTAGATTGGTCATGATTACTTCTTTTTAAATGTTTTAATAATAATGAAAATAAGAAAACCTATAGGGCCAAACATAAATGTCGCAAATAAGCAAGGAGCCATAAGTAATGAATGAATTTTATACTTCTTGTTTTGATCTAAAATCCACATCCCAACTATAAGGTCAAAGGCGAGGTAATGTACCCAGCCAGCCAATACCGCACTTTCTTCTGTAAACAATTTCATAACAGATTTAAGGCTTCCAAAATCCATCATTCCTCCCATATATATAGCATATAGAATATAAATTGCATATATCAAGGATAATAGTAACGGAATTACTTTATAATCCATTAAAAATTTTGTGACCTTCCATTTTGGTAGTAGGATCATTAAAGCCCACATAGGAATCGTAATCATATTTGCTATTGAAAAAACTGCTGCTGGAGTCATATTTTGGCTATTTAATTATTATGTTAATATATAGCCAAATATGTCAATCATAAAGAGAATACGAAATCATATTCTTTTGAATCATCGTAATACGCTTTTGAATTGTTGTTATATTTTAAGTATCATTATTATATCAATAGGTAAATGTCTTGTTACAGAAATATCTTGTTTTTTGGCTTCATCTATGATATTCTTATTGACCATTTTTTGATTGATGAACATTCCATTTATTTTGATGAATTTTAAATTGATAAGTAATACCTACAAAACAATACTAAAGTTGAATATTTCTGGTTTCACTGCTATAGACCAAAAAGCCAACTATCTTATTGCCGCTAAAGCAAATCAAAAGGAATTATTAGAAGCAATCAAGGATACTGATCAGTTAGAGAAACCTTATAGTGTTGATATCACAGAGAATGTTGATTATGGAAGGGTAGAGAAACGTACAGCAAAAGTATTCAACAATCTTACCCATTTTGAAAAGGTAAAGCAATGGAAAGGTCTTTATTCTTTCATAGTCATAGAGAAAGAAAGTTACTCAAAAAGCACAAAAAAAACAGCTTGTGAAACTCGATACTATATATCAAACCTAAATCTAAATGCACAAAAAGCCAATGATATAGTAAGAAGTCACTGGAGTATAGAAAACAAATTACATTGGTCTTTAGATGTGATTTTTGGAGAGGACTATTCAAGAAAAAGAACAGAAAACACCCCTGAAAATATGAGTGTGATCATGAAAATTGTATTAACTCTTCTAAATCAAGAACAAACATTCAAGAAAAGTAAAAATAAAAAACGACTCAAAGCATTGTTGAATACAAAATACAGAGAAAAAATCTTAGGGTTTTAAATGAAATTGCCCTAGAGCAGTAGTTGATAATGCGTTATTTGCCATTAATTTAGTTTTGATTGATACCGATTAGACTATATAGTAGCTCGAATAGTTACATTTTTAAAGAAATTCTTTAAGTTGATAGATAAATATCAAGTCTATTTAAAATTCTCGAACAAAGCTTACACTAGGAATAAGCCCTTTTTCAACTTTATAAATAGAAATGTATTTCGTTTCTTTTCCTTCTTTGGTTACTATTTCATGATTGATAACATAGGGGCCATTATCCATCTGATTTGCAATCTTTACCGATATTGATTTGTTTTCAAAACTTTCTTTAAAAATTGAAGCTAATCCATCTGCACCTTCACCCAATAGCTTATCTGGATAGGTATAAATTGCTACATTGGTGTGATAAAGCTTTATGAATTAGTCATAATTATGGTTATTATAATAATTCTAATGTAATAGTAGGTAAAATCTAATAAGTTTCCGATGTAATGAATCCAAATAAGTGTTGCTCCTAGTAGAATCTTTTGGTACCAACCAAATAGGTTCTTACTTACTTTTAATTTGTTTTAAACTTAAGAATACCCCTTGTACCAGACCAACAGAGGCAAGAATTAAGATGACACCGGTAGTCAACATTTTGTAATTTATATTTTAAAGTTATTCATCGAAGTTGTACAACTGTATATTTTTTACTACCAACTTTTAATAACACGTTTATGTCATAAAAATAGTTTATATCTTTTGATACCAAAGGTATTAACTCTCCCTAAATAAAATGTTATTTATTCATTCCAGCTCTTCGTTTCTTATAAATTATGCTTCCTCCTAATATGAGATTGTAAAAATAATGTTAAGTAACTTTGCTCAGTATTTCTCTAGAATGTACTTTTTCTTGTATATTCAACACTTAAAACCAACTATGTTATAAGCAATAACTTTTGCCTAATTAATTTCTACAAAGATTGAATACAACCATATTAGATTTTGCCATTATTGCGAGTGGAATTATAGGGTATTTTATAAGCTTCTCCTTAGTTACTACTTCTTTTTATAAAAGCCGCGCTAACAATTACCTTTCTTTATCATTGTTCTTGCTAACAAGTTTGACCATTTTAGATTGGTATGAGGCAGAAAATATCTTCTTGATATTTTTATTCGATATCATGTTAGATTTGTTATTGGCTGTTACTTTATTCACATATTTTCTAATTCAAATTAATCATGTCTATCTTAAAACAAAGTGGTATAAATGGTTGTACGTTCCTTTCTTTTGCTCAGTGATTATTGATAGTGTTACTTGGATATATTTTATTTTTTACGAATATGATGAAAATTTAGATGATCTTTTATTTGACCTAAAGAGTGGTATATCATATGCCTATAATGTGTTTTTAATCTTTTGGGGGAGGAATTTAGTAAAACGTTCTCATACTATTTCTGAAGTAAAAAAACGTTGGTTATTACGATTAAACCTCTTTATTATATGCATTATTATAATTTGGCTTTTGTCTCAACTTGAAGTGTCCATTTTTGATTCTGTATATGCAACAAACCTTCTATGGATACTGGTTTCCTGTTTGTCATGGTGGATTTTATATTATGGTGTGTTCCGATTACAAATTGTAACTCAAAAAGACGAAATACACCAATATTTAGTTTCAAAAAACATAAAAAACACTAAATCCAAAAGAAAAATAAACGAAGCTACTGCTTCAAAAATTATTGCTCAATTTTATAAAATAATGGATGAAGAGGAACTTTATAAAAATCCTCTTTTAAGTAGGTTAGATTTAGCAAATCGATTAGGTACTAACGAAATGTATTTATCGCAGATTGTAAATCAGGAACTGAATAAAAGTATCATTTCGTTTGTAAATGAATATCGAATTGAAGCTGCAAAAAACTTATTACATAATCCAATGTTTAATAAATATTCTTTAGAAGCCATTGGTATGGAAGCAGGTTTTAAATCCAAGAGTACTTTCTATAGTACATTTAAAAAAAGTTTGGGGATGTCACCAGGGGCTTTTAGAAAACTTCAAAAAACGTCCTGATTCGTAAAATACTAACGTTTTAGCACTTCTTCAATCTCAAAATTACCTTTTTATTTTTTTGATGCTGATACTTTTACCTCACAAATCAAAAAATATAAAAATGACTAATACCGATATCAAAAAAGAAATAATAAAGCTTCTTAAAGCGTTTTCATTACTATGGATTATTCTAAGTTTTACTGCCTGTGAAATTGATGATAGCACTACTCTACCACAAGATTCAATCAATGGGTTTTGGCAAATAGAAGACAAGGGGTGGATTTTCGAATTTACCGATGGAAATGATATATTTTACAACATAAATACAGCTGGGTGTGCAATTCAAAACGATGATTTTATACTTAAAGATTTTTACGGATTTAAATTTGATATGATCCGCAAAAATGAACTCATAGCCTCTTCAGAACTATCAGATTCTGAAATAAAATTTGTTCGGTTGCCAAATCAAAACCCAAATTGCTTACCTGATCAAGTTTCGAATACAGAAGATCCTATAATTAATTTTGATCATTTCTGGAATATTTTTAACGACTACTATGCTTTTTTTGAAGCAAGAAATATTGATTGGTCAAGATATGAAAACTTACGAAACCAAGTTACTACAGAAAACTTTTATAGTACTTTAGAAGAGTTAGCCTATGTATTAGAAGATAGCCATGTAAGTATTATAAATGATGATAAAAACATACAAATCGAATCTGGAAACCCTAAATTATTAGAAAGATTAAATGCCTATTTAAGTGGAGATCTAATTCTTGAAAATGAGGAAGACTTTATTAATCTAAGCAATCAAAAACTAATTACCATAATTACAGAATATTTGAATGGTAATTTTGAATTAGATGAACGAGAAAATATGGTGTGGGGGGTAATTAATAATGTTGGATACATTAATATTTTAAATATGGAAGGGTATGGAACTGATTTTAACGATGAAATCTCAGCCTTAAATGTTCTTTTAGACACAGTGATGAATGACCTTAAGAACTCTGGAGTTTCAAAACTAATTATAGATATACGCTTTAATAGTGGTGGTTATGATACCGTAGCCTTGGATATGGTATCTCGTTTTATGGATGAGGAACGTATTTCTTATTTTAAAAAGGCAAGATTAGGAGATAGCTATACTGAAAACAAATCCTTTTCTGTATCACCTAAAGGGAATTTCCAATTTACCGACGATATTATTTTACTAACTAGCCCTTACACCGTAAGTGCAGCCGAACTTTTTGCATTATGTGTAAAAGATCTACCATATGTAACTATTGTTGGAGAAAATACTAGTGGTGCTTTTTCAACTATTCTAGAGCATGTGTTACCCAATGGAACAGAAATAGGATTATCTAATGAAATATATAGTGATGCTCAGGGAGCGGTTTTTGAAATTGTTGGTATTGGCCCCAACACAAAAGAAAATCAAGTTCCCTTTTTATTAACTCAAGATTTTCTAGAAGAAAAAGATGGTGGAATAGAACGTGCATTGGAAATTTTAAATAATTAAAAAATAGGTTTTAATCACATTTCATACACTACCCTGCTTTTAATATCCAGAAAGTTTTTAAACCTTCTGGATATTATTATAAAAAATGGCATAAGATTATTTGTTTTGCGTTTAAAGGAAGTCTAGTTTATTGCAATAGAACTCTATAAGAACTAATATATTCATAAGTGCATAAAAAAACAGACTATTAGCTGTGTTTTAAATTATCTATAAGCATTTTAAGCATATTCTGTACTTACTATTTAGTATGGCATAATTTAGTAAAAACACTTAAATTTCTGATAACTATTGCCCCTTTTCTATATACTCATATCCTTGATTTATCCCTTTTTCAATCGCTGGTACACCGCGTTCCATCCACATAGGTTTAGGTTTTTCTTTAAGATAGTGGTCAAAAAATTGTTCCATTCTAATATTAAAATCAATGCGGTTCTGCAATTTTAAGGGCCAATGAGGCTCACCATTATAATTCAAAAACCAAGATGGTTTACCTAAACGTCGTAAGCCTACGAAGAATTCAATTCCTTGATACCAAGGAACATGTCCATCAGCATCATTATGCATAATTAGTAGTGGCGTATTGATTTTGTCGATATTAAAAATAGGTGAGTTTTCTATATAACGTTGTGGATATTTCCAGGGAGTACCTCCTATCCTACTTTGAGTATGTTCGTACTGAAATTGCCTACTCAAACCTGTCTCCCAACGAATACCACCGTAAGCACTAATCATGTTAGGTACCGGAGCTCCAGATTCGGCTGCTTTAAAAATATTTGTTTTTGCAACCAAATAAGCAATTTGATACCCGCCCCAACTATGTCCTTGAACACCTATATTTTCTTTGTCAACAAACCCTTTGTCAATCAAGGATTTAATTCCGGGAATCACACAGTTAAAAGCACTCTCTCCTGGATATCCATCACGATAATGCACATCAGGATTAAAAATCAAATACCCGCGATTTGCATAAAAGGAATAGTTAATAGTACTTCTTCCATAAGAAGGAGCGTGATGATTGTATAAGTCATTCGAACTCTTCTCATAAAAATTTACGATCATGGGGTATTTCTTACTAGGGTCAAAATTTTCAGGTTTTATAAGCATTCCCTTTACTTGCCTACCGTCAAGAGATACCCATGTTACTAATTCTGCTGTTCCCCAATTATAGTTTTTCTGTTGAGGGTTAGCATCACTAAGTAGTTGAGGAGATTTCAATAACAAATTCGAACTCCACAGATTTGGAAATTCTGTAAACGATTCTTTAGTAAACACGATACGTTGTTCCTTATCTTCTTGAGCTAACAAAGGATTACCATACTTATTAGGGCCAGACAATAGAAATTTTAAAGATTTCTTTTGGGGATTATAACGTGAAAACCCACCATATTTGGTTTCTACATTAAACGTGCTTAATAGCCATGTTTTTTTATAAGAAATACTTTTTTCGTCTTTATTTAATGTAAGATAGCGATAGCGCATTTTTTTGGATCGACCTTTGGTAAGATTTTCAGATTGGCCAGTATCTGGATTAAACGCCCAAATATCATAGCGATCATAAATCAAAAATTGTGCATCATCTTCTGTCCATCCCGCAGCACCATAGCTATAAGGGTCATCAGGATAATCATGTAGTTCATTATAAAACTGCTTTCCTTTAGTTAAGGCTTTATATTTTAAAGTGTTTAAGTTATAAGTAAACCATGTACTATCCTTTCTGCTATAGCCATAAAGATATTTACCTTTGGGACTTAAAGAAGAACTACCGTATATTTTAGCCCCCAAATCCATATGGGTTCCAGTAGTCAAGTCTACACGTTTTATATCCATAGGTAATTGTGCGGTCCATTGACTTTGAAGCTCGTAGGGTGTACGATTTCCAATAATGGCATATGGACTATTGCCTTCATCATCATGGTGTACTATATCATAGGTAGGGTTTGCAATTTGAACCACAGTATTTTGATTAAAATCATACAAGGATAAATATGCCTTTTTCTTGTCTTTTTTGACATTTAATTCCTGAACTGTATATAATTGTGGTTCGTCATATGTCCATACCTCTACATTAACGATTTCTTCTTCTAACAAAGTGGTATCTTGTACAATAGGATTTGTTTTTAACCCAAAAAATAGACGTTCTTCATTTTTTGAAAACCGAAGGGTTTTGTCCTCAGAAATCAATAATTTTGAAAAACTCTGTTCTGAAACAGCAATTTTTTGTGCTTTATTTTGACCCTGACTCCAGGTATACAAGTTCGGTTTTTTTATCAAACTTTTGGTGGTATCAACATGTACAACAAATCCAACGCGTTTACCAGATGCTGATATATTCAATTGTGGGTACTTTGTTTTTTTATGACTTGTAAGCAATAGTGTACTCTTTCGTTTATCTACATCATAATGATATACTCCTGCTTGGGTATTTTCTTTTTCCCCCGAGGTTGCATATGTTAAAAACCTTCCTTTTTTGGCTAACGCATAGTTAATCACGTTCTTTAAAGTGTCTTCCTTCCCTTCACCTAACTCTCTTATAACCAAATTAAAAATAGTATCTTTGACTACTTCTTTTAGTTTCTTTTTTGTCTTTGTAGAATCTTTATTTACATTTTTTTTGAGCGCTACTTGATACGCTATAATTCCCGACCATTTCTCTGGTATTTTGAAGGATTTTACTTTAGAAATCTTTTGTGTCAACTTACTTTTAATATTATAAATAACCAGCGTATCCTTGGGCAAATCTTCCTTCTTTACTTTTCTACGCTTCATTTCTATAATACTATCTTTCCATGCATTTACAGTAAATACTACATACTTTGAATCATGAGAAATTTCCCCTCCTTTACTTCTATGATGAGACATTATTTTCTCTCCCGAGGTATGATGGAGCATTATAGTTTGATCTTTCTCTCCTTTTTCTAATGTATAAAGTACGTAGTCTCCCGAGTTGGAGATATTTACATTTTTTATGCTGTTCCATAACGCTTTATCTTCCTGTCGCATTTCTTTTTTCTGCGCAGTTATCATTGTTGTAAAGCTTAGAAAAACAAATATTAATACTATTCTCATAAATTATCTAAAATTTAGTCTTTATAATGATAACCTCTACCAGGCGTATATGGAACGCCCGCATTGATTAATTTTTGTTCTAACGTTTTAAGGTCTTTATTATAAATACTTTCCATTTTAGCTTTGAGTACGGTAACCTCTTCTTTTGCTATCGTATAACTATCACGATGTGTCTGCGTTGGTGTTGCTGTTGAGTATTTTTGCTCATAACCAATACTACCCAGACGGTAAGCAGGAGCCAAAGGTTGATCTATATCTAATCGACGTTTTACTGGATCACCATACATGGCCAGTTCTACTTCGTTTAATTGATCTTCAATAGCAATCACCTCTTTATATAAAGTAGCTAAGGGTTGCTCCGCACGTTTTATAGCAGCCTTCATATATTTCAGCTTGTTTTTAGACTCTGACATTAACTTTTGAGTAATTCCCATATTGGCTTGTAGTCTAGCCAAATCTTTTTGAAAAGCTACTTTCTCTGCACGATCTTTAGCCGGCATTTCGACATTGTTTAATGCTTTTACTTCAAAGGTTACCGGGTTCGTTAGCGAATTTAACTCGCCATTTTTTAATAGCCCCATTTCTACAGTATATATTCCTGGAGCAACCAGCGTTCCTTCATCCTTTCCTCCAAAGGGATTATAAAATTTAGGTTTATTCAGGTTAATTGGATTTGGAAGTGTATATCTGAGATTCCAATGAAAACGCTGTACGCCCTTTTTTGCAGGTTTAAACTCTTTTTTTACCACCTTACCATTAGGATCTTTGATAGTAAATACCAATTCTTCCTTGTCTTCATCTATTTCTGCTTTTAAATTACTGTAATTCGGATAAAAAGTATCAGCTTCAGATTTAATACGTTCCTTCTCTTTTTCCTGACGGCGATCTTTAATTGATTTATAATCTGAATTATAATAATAAGTAATCATCGCTTCTGGACCAAGATTAGTTGCGGTGTAAAAATTATCTCCCTGGAACGATTTTCCCGGTAACCCTAAAGGGCTGCTTTGTTCCCAGGTTAAAGCCGTTCTAATAGGGTAAATCTTAGCCTTTTCACTTGGCTCTGAATTTTCAAGGTTTCTTAACACACTATAATCATCCATTACATAAAAACCACGACCAAAGGTCCCTAGTATCAAGTCATTTTCGCGCTCCTGAATTGCTATGTCCCTTACTGCAATGGTAGGAAGTCCATTTTTTAATTGTTTCCAGTTTTGTCCCTGATCTGGAGAAAAGAATACACCGAACTCTGTACCTACAAAAAGTAAGTTTTTGTTTATATGATCCTCTTCGATAGCATAAATACTACCTCTTTCTGGAAGATTGGATTGGATAGCCTTCCAGCTTACTCCTTTGTTGATAGATTTAAAGAGATAAGGTTTAAAATCACCATATTTATGATGATTAAAAGCTACATATAATACGTTTTCATCATGTTTTGATAAATAAATACTATTGACATAAGATTGATTTGGAGCTCCAGGAATGTTTGAAATTTTTTTCCAGTTTTGTCCACCATCTTCAGAAATATGGACTAAACCATCATCGGTTCCGGCAGCTAATAAACTTTTATTTATTGGCGATTCTGAAAAGGCCACTACGCTTCCGTAAAGCGAGGTAGCTCCATTTTTCATTACTGCATCTATACTTACCACACGATCATACACTTTTAAGATATTTCTATCAATTTGTTGTGAGAGATCTTCACTAATAACTTTCCAGCTATTACCATAATCATCAGATCTAAACACCTTATTCGCTGCAAAATATAATCTTCCTGGTGAATGCCTACTTACTACCAAAGGAGCATCCCAATTAAACCTGTAGGCATTTTCTCCTTTTCGTGCCTTAGGTTTAATTCCTACTTTCTCTCCACTCTTTTTATCATATCGTACCAATCCACCATATTGTGATTGGGCATAGACAATATTTGTATTATTAGGATCTATTTGCGATTCAAATCCATCGCCTCCATTAGTAATAAACCATTCAGAATTTCGTATACCATGTTCTGTTAAAACTCTAGAGGGACCTCCTAAACTAAAGTTATCCTGGGTACCTCCATAAATATTATAGAAAGGATAGTCGTTATCTACTGCAACTTTATAAAATTGAGTCACCGGTAAGTTCTTTTTAAAATCCCAGTTTTTTGCTGCATCAAATGTTTCATAAATTCCACCATCACAACCCACAATCCAATGCTGATTATTATTCGGGTTTATCCACATAGCATGATTGTCTACATGTTTAGTGTCTTCACCAACCAATTCAAAACTTTTGCCTCCATTATGAGTCACAGACATCCATGTATCCATAGAGTATACGGTATTTTCATCAATCGGATCGGCAATAATTTCCTGATAGTAATTACCACTGGTTGCATGAGAACCTCGTTTTTCCCAACTAGCTCCTCTATTTGTTGAAGCAAAAAAACCTCCTTTATCATTAGCCGCTTCAACAATAGCATAAATAATTTCTGGATTAGCTGGTGAAATAGCTAATCCTATACGCCCCAGTTCTTCACTAGGTAATCCGTTATTTATTTTTGACCATGTAGTTCCACCATCGACACTTTTATGCATGGCAGATCCTGGTCCACTACCAACATAAGTATATACATGACGTCTTCTTTGCAAGGTTGAAACATATAATACATTAGGATCTCTTGGATCCATAACTATATCGTTAACACCTGTATGTTCGTCTATAGTTAGAATCGCATTCCACGTTTTTCCCCCATCTTCTGTTTTATAGAGTCCTCGATCCCCTCCTTTATTCCATAAAGGACCAATGGCAGCCACATAAACTATATTAGAGTTTTCTGGATGCACAATAATTTTTCCTATATGTTCGGAATTTTTAAGGCCCATGTTTTTCCATGATTTCCCTCCATCATTTGATTTATATACACCATCACCATAGGCTACAGAGCGTTGATTATTATTTTCTCCTGTTCCAACCCAAATCACATTAGAGTTGTTTGGATCCATAGTAACACATCCTATAGAATAAGATCCTTGTGCATCGAAAATAGGTGTGTATGTTACACCAGAATTAACCGTTTTCCATACCCCTCCAGATGCAGTAGCTACATAATATTCGTAAGGGTTGTTAGGATTAAAAGCAAAATCTGAAATACGACCAGAGGTCAACGCCGGCCCGACATTTCTCCAACTAAGTCCTGAAATATTTATGGATTCTAATGGAGTTTTTTCTTCTGAATTATTTTTAGATTTTTTCTGGGCATTACAAATTTGGCTAAAACTAAATACAAAGCCAAGTACCAGGATAAATGATTTTTTCATTTGTAATAATTTGATGACTTGTTGAATTCTCAAACATACAAAACATTATATTGTTTTTTTTAAGTATTACGAATATTATAACACTAATTCATATATCATTCATCTGGAATGTAAACTTCACCAAAAATAGAGGTTCTTTTTTATGAAACTATAAAATGTATGATCTCTATCTCCTTGATAGAAGAGTTCAGTTCATCTTATATCTAAGTCAATAATGATTTTGTCATGCTACTTACATCTTTTATATAAATGAAAATCTGATTTTTATACTTTGTCTTGTTACAAACAAAAAAAAGAAATCAACCGAATTTAGTCATCAAAGTTTCAATATGGTTGTTACAGTATTCCAAAATTAGTTTAGCCTTCTATCCCAAACCCAATAAATAATAGTTTACAATTATGCACATATTTAGGTACGATTTTTGATAATATGTTAAAATAATAAAGTTTTTTTTAACATAAATAAAAAAACATTAAATTGCGAGTTTATAAATAAATTTTTGTTATGATGAAAAAATATGCCCCATTTATTTTTATGCTACTTATGATGGGTATGGTAGCCTGTAGTAGTGGTGATGATAGTGAAGACACCCCAGACCCTGTAACAACACCAGACCCTGACCCAACACCTGATAATACATTAGCTTTACCGGATAAAGGTGAAAAGCAAATAACGACAGACTTTTCTTCGAGTGCTGGTGGTGAAAGAAGTTTTTATATATCCGTTCCTAATGACTATTCTAGTGCTACTGCACATAAATTGGTTGTAGTATTCCCTGGAACCAATGGTACTGGTAAAGGTTCGAAGGATTGGATGGGAGATGGATGGAGTGGTAGTGTCACTGGTTTAGAACAAAAAATGACAAATACTATTTTTGTATACCCAGATCCTAAATTTAGAAATTTCCCTAATTGGGGTACTTTAGGAGGATGGCAATTAGGACCTCAAGCGGGTAATGCTAATGGTGTCGAAGACATTAATTTTATCAAAGAATTATTAGATTTAATAGAAAAAGAATACAATATTGATTCTGATAGAATTTTTGCAACAGGTCAGTCCTGGGGAGGTGATATGGCAGCGATTGTAGCTTGTTTTATGGGAGATAAGTTTAGAGCTGTAGCACCAAATGCTGCTAATAGACCTTATTGGTTCGAAAACAATGGTAGTTTCTTAAGTGATGAAGTTTTAGGATGCTCAGGTAACACCGCTGTATGGACATTCTTTGGATTAGATGATGAACACTATGCTAGCCAACAAGATAGTCCTGGTGATTTTGGAAAAGAACAAAACGATTATTGGCTTAATAAATATGGTTGCAGTACTACATCTACTACATTAAATGTAGGAGGAGTTAATGGTCAAAGCAAGGAATACCAGAGTTGTTCAACTACGGTTCGATTCACCTTGTATTCTCCAGGTCAATATTCTGGTGGAGGGTCACAGCCTGGTCATCAACCACCTGATTTTTTCCTTACTGCAGTTCCAGAATGGTTTAATTCATTTTAAAACCATGTTAATATAATATAGTTTTAAATCCTGTATTTGATATGATATCAAATACAGGATTTTCTAATTTATAGTATACTTATATTATTTCTTTGTAGCAATATAATCGTTTAATAGACCAAAGTATTCCCAGTATGGGACATCCTTTACTAGCTTTACACCTAATTTTACCAGAGGAGTTAGTTTGTATTTATGAGCTACAACAATGTTTAATTTGGGGATAATAGTTATGTATTGCCCTCCATACCCACTAGCATGATATGCTCCTTCAAAATCAGGATGATGTTTAATATTATCTATAATCCACCACATATATCAATAAGATAATTGGTAAGGGCTTGATTCGTTTAGCCCTTTACGGTTATTAATTTCTTCTGTAGAAGTTATTGTAGATGTTGTTTTTTTAATCCATTCTTTTGAAATAAGCTGTTTCCCGTTCCATTTTCCATCATTAAGCATTAATTGCCCTATTTTTGCCATATCTCTAACCGAGATATACATGTGATAGGCTGGATATCGTGATTTACTTTTTTTGTACTGTTTCTTTTGATTTTTAATATTCCAATCTTGAAAACCAAGAGGAATCGCTAGCTGGTCTTCTAATTCCTGATAAATATCTTTTCCAGTTTTTTTCTCAAAAATATAACCAGCCACATTATAGTCCCAATTATTATATACGAAGTATTCTCCTGGCTTTTTCGAACCTCGTTTCAGGATATTTTTATTATCACTTCCTCCATTTACGGGAGTATAAAATACTCCAGAACGAGAATTTATAATATCATGTACAGTAGCCGTTTTTTCTAAATCGGTTAATCCACCATCTTCCTCCACTCCTATCTCACCTATGGTTTCATCTAGAATAATAGTGCCATTTTCTACATATTTACCGTATAACATACTTAATATACTCTTTCTTACAGAAGCTAAATAACCTAAATCTTCTACATTCCCATATTCAAAAAGAAGTTTTCCATTTTTTAGAATTATCATTCCTTCTGTGGTTAAGTTTTTGCTGATATAACTTCTCATCGAATCCAGTTTTTTTTGTGTAAATCCGGTTTCTTTTAAATCAGTGTGTTTTTCAAAAGGAGTTCCCATAAATTGTGGCTTATGGGGTCCACAGGCTTGTAGCATTACTACAAGAAGTAAACTCATAAGAATTTTGTTTTTTTTGATTGACGATGATAATTGCATTTTTATTTTACTTTAAATGATTACTAATTTTAAAGCAAAACAAATAAAAAGAAGAGGAATTAGAGTCTCATTGTATCCATAGAGACAAAAGGAAGGTCAATTTAATGTTTTTTTATAGGCTAACGGGATAATCCTGTTTCTTGTTTAAAAAGCCTGTAGAAGCTGGCCTTTGATTTAAAACCGCATTCATAGGCAATAGCCTCTATTGTATACTCTTTATAGGAAGAAGAAGCAATATATTCTTTAAACTCATCAACACGATAGGAATTGATAAAGCTGTAAAAAGTAGTTTTCATATATTGATTCAGTAGAAATGATAATTTTTTATCTGTCGTTTTTATTGCCTTGGCTAGTTTGTTTAGTGTAAGTTCTTCATCCAAATATGGTTTTTCATTTTGAATATATGCTAACAAAGATATTTTTAAGTCTATAAATTCGGTTTCCTTTAATTTATCTATGGTTTTGTTTGTTGCGTTTTGTGTATGAGATTCTTTTTCTAACAAAAAATAGGGTACTAATACTTTGGTTTGATTTATTCCAAAATAAGCGCCATAAATTAAAGCGATAGCTATCAACGCCATACTAATGTTTTGTGACCGTATAGGTAAAGCATCAAAAAGGAGTTGACTTATAGCCATGAGAAGATCTATAGATATAATAATGATTACTGAAAGTAATAGATATCGTACCCAAATAAAATTATTATGTTCTATAGTAGAATAGTTACATTTCAATATTTTTTTGAACTTAAGAAATTGAATAAACCCAAAAGACATAAATACTAATAGTATAATTCCCTGGCTAAGCCTTAAGTACTGGTTATAATTTTCGATAATATATATATAATCAACAAAATAACCATCAAATAATCTGGCAATTGCATATGGTAGACTAATACATAACAGAAATACAATATATGGAATGAATAAGATTGTATTCTTTTTCAAGACTTTTTGATCATCAAAAAATAAAGCTTGAATATACGTTAATAATAAAGGGCCAATTAATAATTTTGCCCCATGTGCAACAATAAAACTTGAATATAGTAAAGTTCTTATATTATGAATAACACCATAAGACTCAAGTAACACAAAAATCAACAACACAAAAAATACAATTAATATAGATTTTGATAGATTACGTTCTTTGGACTTAAACAATATATATACAAATATGCTTGAAAAAAGCATACCTATAATATATAGAAAATCATATACTAACTTCACTTTTTTTACGCCAAATATAATGAGTAATTTTTTTAAAACTATCTTAATTTGTTAGTGAAAGAATAGATCACCAAAATTGGTTGATGGTTTGTTTAGTCTACATTATATGCTACAGGTATTAACATAGGTTTACTGAATTAATTTAGCTTATTAATCAATAGATTAAAAATAATTATATAGGATATTTATATGGTGTTTTACTCTTTTTAATACACTTCTTCATAATGGTAAAAATATCTTGGGTTACACAAGTTATTATTTAAGATCTCATTCTTTTTTAGTTTTATTGTTCTATAATCTATGTAATTATCTGTTGTGGCTTGTCCTGTTATATTTAGAAAATAAAGAACTATATATACGATTAGCGTCCAAATTAATTTTATCATGAGATTTTGTTTTTAGTGTTTACTTCTACAAAACTAGCAAGCATGAACCATCATATAGCTACACTCTGGAGTAGTTTTAAAAACTTATATTTGTTCATAACACTTATTTAAATGTTTATGACTACACGCTAGAGTAGTTATAAAATTGGTTACCTATTTAGATAATTATGAGTAATGTAAATTCTTTTTTTTCTTTAAAAAATACGGTTAATAACTTAACCGATAATGATGTTAATCAAACGGCAAACTATCTGGAGGTAATAGAAGCTTTTACCCGAACCACCTACAAAAGCATATATGTAATTGATTATCAATTAAAAGGTTTTGAATATGTCTCTGACAATCCTCTGTTTTTATGCGGTCATTCTGCCCAAGAAGTTAAGGAAATGGGATATGATTTTTATTTTAAATATGTTCCCGAAAGTGATTTACAGTTACTTTTAAGAATAAATACAATCGGTTTTGATTTTTATGAAAAAATACCTTTCGAAGAACGAAAGGAGTATAGTATTTCATATGATTTTCACTTAAAAAATGAAGAAGGAAAAACCATTTTAATCAATCAAAAATTAACCCCACTATTTTTAACAGAAAGTGGAAAAATATGGAAATCAATTTGTTTCGTTTCATTATCAACACAACAAAATTCTGGAAACATTATTATAACTAAAAAAGACGGTACAAAAAAGGTGATGTATGATTTAGAGACTGACTGCTGGAAAACTTTAAAAAATATTGAACTCTCTACACGTGAAAAAGAAATTTTACAATATGCCATTCGAGGATATGCAATAAGTGAAATTTCTGAAAAAATTAATATTTCTCCGGACACCGTGAAATTTCACAGAAAAAAACTTTTTGAAAAACTTGATGTAGCCAATATAAATGAAGCTATTTCTTATGCAACCATCAACAAATTATTATAGTTAAGGATTACCTAAATTTGAATTCAAATAATCCTTAACTAACTAGGGATTTAGAATGATCTAATTGTCTATAAGGCCTTGTCCCTCGATCCATGGTGCGCCCGCTGATTGTAATTGAGATTCTAAGGCCGGGATATCAGTTTTCATCAATCTACTTAAATTAATTTTTAACTGTTTCAATTGATTTTGTGCTCTACTAAAAGCTTTTAGATGATTACCTGTGGGGCCATATGTATTATTTAGCGCTACAAACCCAACAAATGCACCATCTTGAGGTGACGGAGCATTCTTCTCTCCTACTTCATTCTTAGCACTATTACCATTCATAATAGTTTCTATTGTTAATAGTTCGGATTTGGCTTTGGTTATCTTTGTATATAGGTCATTCGATGGGCGTTTTGCTTCTTTATAAGCACGTTGCATTGCATTTAATTGCTCTTTAGTTTTGGAAATACTACTACCGGTTGCTTTCAAATCTTGTTGGAATTTTTGAAACGAATCTCTAAACGAATCTATTTCTGCAGAAGGCTTAGCAGGCAATGCTCCTTTTTTAAGAGGTTTTACCTCGAATGATTTTGCAGTAGACAATGCAGTCAAAATACCGTCTGTATTTTTATATAATATTACCGTGTAAGTACCTGATGTTGCCAAATAAGGGGATCCAAAAAAACCTTCTTCAGGATTAGGTTTAGGAGCTTTTAAAGGAACACCCGATCTGTTGGCATGTTTAAGATTCCAGGCTACTCTATTAAACCCTTTATTATGGGTTCCGGTTATGGTATTAACAACATCACCTTTACTATCTTTAATAAAAAGAATTAGCTCGGCTTTTTCCTGATTTTTTTCGGCAGCCAATGCTTTCCAACCAGGAAAAGAAATGCTAGCCTTTTGTTTGGTCAACTCTTTTTCTTTTTTAGTACGTGTTTCTTTTAATGAACTCAGTTTTTTGGGTAAGTAATACGTGAAAACTGCTCCATAATCAGGGTTTTTTGCTGCATAACTATTATTTCCCTGCCCATAAACTTCGCCTTTCTGAATGTATCTATATGCAGGTTTTACATCAAAAAACTGAGCTTCATTGGACTTAGAAGCATCATAATTACGTATTGGAGCTATATTATCGAGTACATAAAACCCTCTTCCGAAAGAAGCCGCCACCAAATCGTCTTCTTGTCGTTGGATGGTAAGATCACGAAAAGATATGGTAGGTAAACCAGCTTTTAGCTGTGTCCATTTACCGCCACCATTTACAGTAAAATAGATACCAAACTCTGTAGCAGTAAATAACAATCCTTTCTTTTTATGATCTTGCACTATACGCCAGGTCAATAATTTTTTAGGTAGATTACCATTTATAAAGCTCCAGTTTACACCCTTGTCTGTACTCTTAAGTAAATAAGGTTTATAATCCCCTTCTTTATGATTATCTAATACCAAATACACCGTATTGGCATCGAATAAATCGGCACGAACATCATTAACAAATGCCCTGGAAGGTACTCCTTTGATGCTGTTTAGCATTATTTTACGCCAATTAGTACCTCCATCTTCTGATACCTGAAGAATCCCATCATCGGTACCTGCATATAATAACCCTTCTTGGATAGGAGATTCTGCTAATGACGTAATAGTGTTATAATTACTCATTGCCACCACATCCCAAGGATTATCCCAACTTTGTTGATTTCCTAAAATAGGAAGTGTAAATCGTTCTTCATTACGTGTTAAATCCCCTGAAATGGAAGTCCAGTCATCTCCCCTGTTTTCTGATCTCCAAACTCTATAAGAAGCAAAATACAAACGTTTTGGATTATGAGGGCTTACCAAAATGGGAGCATCCCAATTAAAACGCTCGTGTGGATCACCTGCCACAGGTTGTGGTTGTATAAATACGGTTTCACCAGTGGTCTGATCAATACGCCATAACCAGCCTTGCTGAAACTCACCATAGGTAATATCAGGATTACCTGGTTCTGTAGCAGATTGATGCCCGTCTGCACCCAAAGTAATCCACCAATCTTGGTTTAATATACCATTGGCGCGTATAGTTCTTGAAGGACCACCATGGGATCCATTATCCTGGGTACCTCCATAAATATGGTAAAAAGGAGTAGCATCATCTACAGCTACTTTATAGTATTGAGTTATAGGAAGATTATCAAAATAACGCCAGGTCTTTGTAAGGTCATAAGACTCATACAATCCACCATCGGTACCAAAAAGTACATAATTAGGATCATTTTTCTTAAAAGCCATAGCATGACTATCCACGTGTTTTTTCTTTTCATTCATTGTGGTAAAGGTCTTACCATGATCATTAGATTCTTGTACATAATTGCTCATTAAATACAGTTTACCCTCTTGATGTGGTGAAGCGTACAACTCTTGGTAATAATGAGGTCCTGTACCCCCAGAAACAGCACCTGATTGCTTAGACCATGAAGCCCCGGCATTTGTAGATATAAAAACTCCTCCTTTTTTTCTGTCCAGTTCTATTGCTGCATAGATGGTCTCATTATCAAAAGGCGAAATAGCCAAACCGATTTTACCCAAGTTCGATGTTGGAATTCCTGACGTTAATTTTGACCAGGTTTTTCCTCCATCTGTTGATTTATGTATACCAGAACCGGGTCCACCACCCATATAAGCAGCAACAGTTCTGTGTCTGTCCCATGTAGCTGCATAGATAATTGAGGGGTTTTTTGGATCCATGACGATATCGGTTACTCCTGTCCATTCTTCATTACCCAAGGTTTTGGTCCATGTTTTTCCACCATCTTCTGATAAGTAAAAACCTCGTTGACCGCCTTTGCTCCATAATGGTCCTTGTGAAGCTACATATATGATATTAGAATTTTCTGGGTGTACTATAATTTTTGAAATGTGTTCTGAAGCTTTTAAACCCATATTCTTCCAACTCTTTCCCTCATCATGACTCACATAAATACCATCCCCAAAACCAACATGACGCCCTCCAACATTTTCGCCTGTTCCTACCCAAATTGTACTAGAATTATTGGGATCTATAGTAATACATCCTATAGAGTAACTTGATTGTCCATCAAAAATCGGTTTGAAAGTAGTCCCTGCATTTACAGTTTTCCAAACTCCACCAGAGCCTACCGCTATATACCAAACATTTTCATTTTTTGGATGTATGGCAATATCTGCTATTCGCCCAGAGGTAAGTGCAGGTCCTAGGCTTCTAAATGCAAGCCCCCCATAGATATTTTCCTTTGTATCTTTATCTTGAGCAATACCTGTATATAAAAAAAATAGTGAAAATAAGATGGTTAAAGTGTGAGAAGAGAATATTTTCATAGAAGAGTTTTTTTTAATTAATTCGCATTGTAATTTAATTAATCATGTGTCCTTTTATTATAAAAAAAAGCTAAAATATCCTATGAACTTACAATGATAGCACATGAAAAGAAAAATCTATTACTGTTAATTGGATTAATCCCGTTTTTAGTTGGATATGGGTTTTAACATATTGAGAATTGCTCAGAAACTCTTAAAACTATTTTTGTTTAAATACCCTGTGAGCTAACTTCAAAATGTGTTTTATAAACAATACAAAACTACATATTTAGGTTACTTAATACTGTTTTTTTAAGACGAACACTTATTGGAATTTTGTGTTTTTTAATAACAACTTGATTTCCTATAATTTCATCGACCATATATTTAGATACTATATATGACTTATGAGTTTGTATAAAATCATCGGGTAATATATCTTTTATTGTTTTTAAAGACATTTGAGTGGTTATTGATTGGTAAACAGTTACAATTTTGATGTAATTTTGCATTGCTTCTATAAATAAAATACTATCCATTGTAATCTTTTTAAGCTGTTTGTCACTTTTAACAAAAATGACTTTTTTTGAAGCTTCATTTCCACAATATCTACTTACTTTATTAATAGATTGTAAAAAACGTTCAAACGAAATGGGCTTTACCAAATAGTCTATTACATTATACGAAAAGCTTTCTAAAGCATATTCTTCATATGCAGTTGTCATAATTATTGATGGAGAATCTTTTATACCTTTTAACCAATCGATACCTGATATTAAGGGCATATTGATATCTAAAAAGATCAAATCTATTTGATATGTATGTAGATAATGATTTGCCTGCAACGCATTTTTGCATAATGCGACAACATTTAAAAACGATATCTCTTTGCAATAGTCAGCTATACCTTCTCGTGCTATAGGTTCATCATCAATAATTAAGCTGTTAAGTGGTCTCATTTTAACTTTATAAACTAATAGATAGATTAACTATATATTGGGATGTTTCTTTATTAATTTTAAGTTTATAGGCATCTGGATACAATAAAGTTAATCTTTTTTGCACATTGACCAATCCAATTCCTCCTGCAACTTTTTGATTGATTAGCTCATCATAACTATTTGCAATATTTAAGGTAAGCTCTCCTCCTGTTTCATCAATGATTACTTCAATGGTATTCTTACTACTATTCTCATAGTTACTGCAATGTTTAAAAGCATTCTCTACAAAAGGAATTAATAACAAAGGTGCTATTTTCATTGTTGGATTTTCTAACTTAATATCATAATCTAATTGTATATCTGAGCCCTTTCTAGTTTCTTCGATATTGATATATTTTAGTACGTAATCCAATTCTTTTTCTAATGAAATATGAGTACTGCTTTCATACAATTGATAGCGTAATAATCCAGAAAACTGAAGTAATGTTTGCTTAGCCAAAGTATCATCTTTGCCAATCAGATGGTAAATACTATTTAAACCGTTAAATAAAAAATGAGGATTTAACTGTGCTTTTAGATATTTTAATTCTGTTCTATACGTTTCCTCTAAAAGTTTTTGATTAACTATTTTAGCTTTTTTGTGTTCAAATTTAAGAATATAGTAAAAACCAGCTATACTATACAATATGTGAAATATAGAATTAGTAATGAAACTTCCTGATATTCGTTCATTATTTATGTTATATTTATTATACAGTACATAATCGCAATAGGTTTCAATTAGAGAAATTATAATAACTATAAAAATAGATAGTATATAAAACTTCACTTTTTTATTATGAGCATAAATTTTGGGGAATAACCAAAAAATCTGTGTATAAAACAAAAAGACATTAAAAAAAAGACCGTAGATATAGGCATGAGCAAAACTACCTGAAGCATAAGTAAAACCATTCCAATTAAGTCGTGAATCAATCGCAATAATCCAATAGTTTAATAACCAGAACACTATATGCCCTGCAACAATTACTACTATTTTGGATCTATTCATCTTGAATATTTTAAAAACAAAGGAAAGCATAATTTATTTGAGATAATGCGTTTTTTTACGTTCATCATCAATTATTCAACGGTTATCAAATTATTATTTTTAAAAGCTTTCATTTCTTTTTATTTGACCAGAATTATAAATGTAAAAAATGAGAAAATATGTTTCCATTCTTCTATTATTCTTTGCTATATCTATTTGTGCACAAGATAAAAAAGAGAGTACTTCTACTTTCTTAAACAAAACAGAATTTAAGATTAGTTATTCGGGTAATTTTGTATGGAATAACGGATTGAATTTTGGCGCAGAATATCTATGGAAAGAAATTATAAAAACTAAAAATCCAAAAAGAGGTAAAAGAACAAACATACATCAGTTTCTTATAAATGGAAACCTTGGTTTTACTACTAATTTTACTACTAAAACAGATACAGGAGTATATACTTATTATGGGCTTATCTGGAGAAGAACCAATAAGAAAAAAAAACAATTTAGTATAGAACTGAATCCATTGGGATATTATCGTTCTTTTTTACCTGAAACCTATAAGGTAAAAGGAAATGATGTAAAGAAATCTTTTTTACCTAGCAGAGGCTATTATGCGCCTTCTCTCTCTGTAGGTATAGGTAAACAAAGAAATAGTAAAAAGCTTACTGCATGGTATTTAAACATGAATCTAATGCTTAGAACACCGTTTAATTCTGGGACGCTTCCTTCCCTTTCATTTCAATACGGATATCGTTTTAATTTTAAAATAAAAAATAATGCAAAATAGAATTTTCAATATATTAAGAATAGTATATATACTACTAATGCTTTTTAGTATTTCTTCCTGTTCAAGCGATGATGATTTAGGTAATTTAAGTGACACCATTTTTGTTCGCCATAAAAATGCCGATATGCCTGCATATATTCATGGGAATGGTTCTGAAAAAATATTTCTAATTACATTACACGGGGGTCCTGGAGGTTTAGGCTTAGGTTTTAAAGGCAAAGCCTTTGATCGTATAGAAAAAACCTGCGCTGTTGTTTATTTTGATCAACGAGGTTCTGGAATGTCCCAAGGAAGTTATTCTGAAGAAGAATTAACAATCGATCTCATTGCCGAAGATGTTCTTGCTTTGGTTAAAGTGCTTAAGGCAAAATACGGTAGTGATGCTCGTTTTTTCTTATTAGGGCATAGTTATGGGGGCACTGTAGGTACCGCTACACTATTAAAAAATCAAGATGATTTTTTAGGGTGGATTGAAATAGGGAGCTCTAATAATCCATATGGAGTATATTTTGCAAACTTGACAAATCATGCTCTTGTTGCTAATGAACAAATTGCATTAGGAAATAGTATTGATTATTGGAAATCTGTAAACCATCTCGTTCTTGGTATGGATACTACTACAAGAAATGATGATGATAGTAGAAAACTAAATATCGAAGCTTTTAAAGCTGAAAACAGGCTTGCAAGCGATGGCATTATAAACAGAGCAAATAACTTATCTGATATTACTTTTGAGTATAACCTTTTAACAGCATATTGGAATACAAATACCATTCAATCGATAGAACGACGATTTTTTGGAGACATAAATTATACAAATAGGCTTTCAGAAATCACGATACCTACTTTATTACTTTGGGGAAAATATGATATGGTAGTGCCAGTAACCTTTGGGACTTCGATCTTCGAAAATATAGGTTCAAATTCCAAAAATTTGGTGATTTTTGAAAGATCAGGACACTCTCCAATTGCAAGTGAACCAGATCAATTTGCAGAGGAAGTTATTCAGTTTATGAATCAGAATAAATAATACCCAAAAGTGTACGATTAACCTAAATTAATTATAGGTCTTTAACAATGAAAAACCTATGTGAGATTATACCCATAGGTTTTTGGTCAATTTACTTATCCTCAGTAACGCATTTAATAGTTTCTTCCATTATTATTTAACTCGGATTATTCAGATTATTCGATATTAATTTAATCCAAAAACTAAAAGTAGCTTTTATAGGTGTATTTTTAGATTAAGGTGTTTCTAAGTCATCAACTCTAATTTTTAAAGCGTCTAACTCCTGACGTAATGCCTGTAGTTCTGCTAATACTCCCAACATCGTATTATCTGCAGTTTTTAGGAATATTTCACCATCAATGTTTACTACTTTATTTTCTGCATCCATAAAGACTATGCTAGCATTCTCAGCATTTTTAAGATCTAATTTTCCGCTGTTAGCTATTGCTCCTATGGTAATTTTATGTTGATCTCCGTTTAAAGAAATAGTCTTTTTACCTTCATTATTTTTTACATATATATCTCCTCCTGATCCATTACTACCTACCGTAAGGTTGTTGTCTATTCTTGCACTTTTGGATGTTCCATCCAAGTGAATAGTTGTATTTCCATTTTTATCTTTTACCAGCACATCGCCATCTTGTCCATTACCCCCTAAGATAATATTACCATGTAAACCATTAATATTCACTGTATTCTTTCCTTCTCTGTTGAGCGCCACAAAATCACCATCTTGCCCATTACCTCCCAAGGCAATATTACCATATCTGCCATTGATATGAATTGTATTTTTTCCTTGTTTATCTTTTACATAAAAATCACCATGTTGTCCTCCTCCTCCTAGCACCATATTTGCAGTATCACCGTTAATCGTTAACGTATTTTCACCGTTCTTACTCTTTACCGCAAAATCACCATCCTGATTATTGCCCCCCAAAGTAATGTTACCATACCTGGAATCAATTTGTACCGAAGTATTACTGGTTTTTGTTTTTTTGAAATTCGTAAAATTACCTATTACTTCTACTACAGTATTGTCTAATCTGATATCAGTTGCCATAATTTTGTGTTTTTAAAAGTTGTTTTTCTAAAAGTGTTGATTTTTTTGTGTCTCCAATTATAGTATATAGATCTATAGCTTCTTTTTTATAGAAGATACTATTGTACTTAGATAATTTTGAAGCAATTTTTTTGACTGAAGTTGTATCTTTCATTTGTACAAACATTTTTGCTTTGGCTAGTTGTATTGCAGGTTGTTCTTTTTCCTTTTGTGTTAAATCTGATGACAAATTTTCAAAGCTTTGTTGTAGTACCTTTGGATTAGAGTAACGCAAACCAAAGTCAATAAGAGATGAGTTTCCTAATAAACGCCATAATCTAGATGTTTCATCTGTACCTTTGGTTTTAGAAAGTGTTGAGAAATAATCTTTTGCTTGTTTTTTTTGAGCCTCATTTTTTAAATACCAGGCCATTTTATATCGTTCTTCTGCAAATCGAGCAAAAGGTTGGTTTGGATATTTTTTTAGTAAGCTTTTAAGATATGTTCTCGATTCAAAATGAACTAGAGTATGTGATTGTGTTAACTTAAACTTATCAATCATTGTTCTTCGCCATACATAGCTTATTGCCATTGCAGTTTCATAAGTACCATCATCCCAATCCATATACCCTTTAGTACTTAAACCAAGATAAGTTGATATATCTACTAGTAATAACCCTAAGGCTCGAGTTACTTTTTCATGATACGCTAATCGTGCTAATGGCCCAATATTAAGTTTGCTCTTTATTGCAGGATGATTCAGTGCCATCTCACTTAATTTTTCGTTATGCATTAGCATTGCATTGGCTGTATGATATAGGGTTCCTTTAAAAGCCCTTTTAACATCGCTTATATTTTGAATAGTATTTTGATAATACGGAACGGTTTCTTTTGGTCCTCCTGATACAGAAAGTAATGCAGGAATTGCTAATTCTATAGGATTCGTATAAAAATGAGAACCCTTTGTGTCTTTTGGCCTTTTTTGTAACTCTCCATGAGTAATTGCCAATTCTGTTTGTGGTATTATATTCATCATACGATCTATTTTTTTTCAATTTTTATCTTCCATCGATGTGAAGTATCTCCACCTTTTCCTGTCACATTAAACTCGATACTATTGGTGGTATCGGTTAGTATGGTTAAATGACTATCCGAAATCGCCTTGTTTCGTAAACTAGCTAGATGATTGGGTCCATTTAATACCAGATCTACAGTGTCCAGTTTTTCGTTGGCATAATCTGTTCCATCCCATTCTACACCAGTATCACGTATGGCAAGGGGCATATCATCTACAGTCCAAAAACTGAATTTTTTATTACGAGTATACGTATGTCCTTCTTCTATAAAATCATCTGTCCACCAGGCGCTCCATAAACCATTAACCCCATAGTATAAATGCCAATCGTCATACCATTCGTCTGTTGATAATGCTTTAATAGTTTTAAAAGTAACTTCATATTTCTGTAAAGTGACATTTCCTGGGATATTCCATCCACATTGAATGATTGCATAATACCCTACAGGAATTTTAGACATTTCACTCAAGTCTATTTCAACATCATAATAAGCAAGTAAACCGTCTGGACCATCTTTTACTGTAAAAGATGGCTTAAACTGATTGCTAGTATTTTCTCTACTAAATCCAACAGTGGTATTCCAATCTCTAAATGCCAGATCTGCTCCACCATCTGCAGGATCATCATTTTGAGTAAGCTCTAAAAACTCATCTAATTCATCATTGTCGTCTACCCGAATGTGTTGACAGAGTTTTACCCTAAATTTTAAGGTAGCGCTATTGTTCGGACGTTTAACAGGAGGGTAAAACTTAAATTTTACAGGATGTTTTTTTAGGTTTGTAGCCCAACAATCTGTTGTGTCTCCCCATACACCATTAGGAATACCACCAAACTCTGCATTCCACCTACCATCACTGTGCCCTGGATATCCACCAGACAAACCTATACCAATATAAGCTTCGTTTACAGGTACTACTGCATTATTGGTTCCTATTGAAGCTGCAGTAGTATGTTCTCTTATAATAGTATGTGCAGGATGAATTTCTGTAACGGTTGGTGCATGTCCAACATCCCATATATGACGCCCCCAACAGGTAATATATTCTCCCCAAAATGGGCGCCACTGTAGGGGAAACGAACCTGTTTCCCATTCGTTATGAATAATAGGTACTCTATTGGTTCCGCTCCCTTTACCCTTGTATCCTTCACCTAATAAATACATAAATTGAGGATCAGGAACCATGTCCCAGTTCCAATCCCGAGTTTCGTGTGTAAATGGGTTATCTGTATAAGTTACCCTACTATAATCCTGAAAACCGGAAAGTTGGATGCTTTTTTCATTATTTACGGTTTTCCAATTCTTTCCTGTAAAAAAAATGCTTATCCCTAAGGATACTTCTGGCTTATCATCTATATAGGTATCAGGACTTCTAAAGTTACAATGTGTCTGGATCCAATTACGTACCGATCTTGTATTACTTTTATTACCATCTTGAGCACTATGACGTTGAAAATCATCTCGTATGCTAATCACCTCATTACCGACTCTATATAATCTATTATCATTGATATGGCTATCATATTGACCTTGTGTTATTAGACCTTTTCCCATTCTACTAAAAAATGGACGAATGTTAACAGGGCCTATTGCAGGATCTGTGGTATCCTGAGGATCGCTTGTATTTTGAACAATCAAATCAAATAGTAATTCATAATCGGCATCGTCTTTTGTAAAGGACACCGCTGCATTAATAAGAGAAGTATTTGCGTTAATATCATGTGTACCCAAATGATCATCTGGATCTGGCCAATCCCCTTCCATCATCTTTAGCTGTATAGAATTAGTGAAGTTATAGGATTTATTTAATGTCCATGTTTCGCCATCATCAAAATCATCATTGTATAGCGTATCTGTAGCATTACCATCTGCTCTGATTTCTAAGCGTATTTCATCATCCCCAAGCCAATCTTCATTTTCAAAACACTTTATTTGTTTAATAGGGTTACCCATATAAGTCTCAAATTATTGTAAATGAGTATGTTATTTTGTAAATTGTATGTAAATACACAAAAGATGAAGATATTAAAATCACTTGACAGGCAGGTGTTTACAGAT
>NZ_JBFMKP010000025.1:0-83113 GCF_040786235.1 Aquimarina discodermiae | reverse complement strand
GGTAATAAACTTAACTGATCTTGATCATAGGTCTTAAAAACTACTTTTCTACTCATTCTTAAAGTTAAAAAATAACTCAAAAATCTACAAAAAAAAGACTGCCTTTTTAGACAGCCTCTTTTATATGAATAGTATTCTTTTCAAAAACAAAAGGCTTTTATCGATATAAATCCTTTGTCTCAATCTTTTTATTTCATAAAAACCAGTGCTATAAACACACAATAAGCTGTAAAAATAAAAACTCCTTTTGGCCTACCCAAAATCATTTTTTTAGGAATAAATGCGAGCGGAAGTAAAACCATAGCAAACCCCAGCATCCAATAAATATTTACGCTCATTAACGTTTCATCCTTAACTATAATTGGCTGGATGATTGATGTTATTCCCAAAACAGAGGCAATATTAAAAATATTTGAACCAATCAAATTTCCTAATGAAATTGCTTTTTCTTGTTTTAACGCAGCTATTACAGAAGCTGCCAACTCTGGTACACTTGTCCCTACAGCAATTAATGTAACCGCAATAACACCTTCACTCACCCCCATTGTTAAAGCAATTGTTTCGGCACCACTTACCAGTAGTTCAGAACCAAAATACAACGCCGCACCTCCAATAAGTAACCAAATAATTATTTTGAAATTAGAAGTTTTTTGTAACGTATCATCTACATCTTCTACCATAGTATCAGAAAATTTCCTTGCTCTTCTTATCAGTAAAAAAAGATACAATACAATTGCCGCCAACAATATACCTCCTTCTAATTGTGTCAACACTGCATCATTTTCTAAAAAAAGAAACAACACAAAAGATAGTAAAACCATCACTGGCCAGTTAAACTTATAAAAATCTCTATCTATCGCCAAAGGGCCAATAATTGCTGTAATTCCCAGTACCAGTCCTATATTGGCAATATTAGACCCAATTACATTTCCTAAAGAAATATCAGACAATCCATCCATAGCAGCCTGGATACTTACCAATAACTCTGGAGCAGAAGTTGCAAAAGAAACAACGGTCAAACCAATTACCATTCGAGATAATTTGAGTCTAAACGATAACGCCACCGAAGATCGTACCAAAAATTCCCCTCCTACAACCAGAAGTACAAGTCCTATAATTACATAAAGTATACTTACAAACATCTATTTTAAAATTTGTTTGCGAAGATACTATTCTTTTGTTCAAATCGAAGCTTATTTCTTAATGCTAATCATAAAAAAATAACGTACCACCAGTTCTCTTCGAATCTTGTTTCAATACATCACTATTCACAAAATTCATCCTACAAAACATGAGATTTTTTGTATTTTTGCCCTATGAAAAAACAATTCTTTTCGACTCTGGCAAAAATTAATAAAATAATATTACCCAGTTTTACAAAAAAGAGACTAGACCTTAGTAAAGCATCCAAGTTACAACTCCTTATTTTTGGATGGAAACTCTATGTAACCAAAAGAGCATTATAGACAAGGCTAGATTTAAAAAAAAATAGCATCCGTTTTCACGGATGCCATTTCACATCATATATTAACTCAACACTTAATAAAGATACTCAAGAGCGACTCTATCAAATTGACCAAATTCTCCGTCACTAGATGACAAACAAGCATTCATAATAGAAGATGGGTCTTGGCTGGCTCCAGGTGTCCCTGGAATACGAATCGCACCTTCTGGAAACTGACTTTCTCCTGATTGTCCACAGGAGTTTCTTGTGTTCCAATCGGTATGTCGTAGTCCAAAGCAATGTCCTATTTCGTGTGTAAATAGCCCTTCTAATATTTGATCATTATTAAAGTTGTTTGCACCACCATTAATAATAATTCTTTTAAAAGGTTCTCCACCCGATGGAAAACCGGCTCTACCTCTTACTCCATCTTGCGCAATCACAGAACCACTTGTTTGAGTGTAAGCAACAATATCATTGCTATTAAAATTAGTGGTAAAAACAATACTAAACTGAATAGATGTATTAAGCGCGTTGTAATTATTTACAGCATATCTTAATGCTCTTTGCGCTACCGTACTTAATCCAAATCGATTGTTACCGTTGTAACCAACTACACGAACAGTTCTAGGGGTACTAACCAAATTAGTTGTGTGGTACTGCTTTGATTGTACTCCATCCCCTACGTCCATTCTCCATAGTTGCTCTTCAGAAATAGCAATATCATCACTTACAATTAACATTGTCTTCTCTGTACCATCTATGTCTTCATAAGTTTTACGTTCGACACTAGTGGGGTTAAGGCTTATTGATTCTAATTTATCCAGGATTTTGGAAGAAATTTCTTGCGAATTATTATCGTCAACAGGATCTAGCTGTTCTTTTTCGCAAGAGGTAAGTAAGACGACACTTATGGCCACAAGTATCCCTAGTCTACATTTAAAATTTTTCATAAAAATTGAGTTTGTGTTAAAAAATCAGCACTGGTTAGGTGCTTCGTTAAATTTTTCGAATATAATATTAAATTATCTAAAACTGATACTTTATAAACCGATTTTAATCTATTTAAAGCATAAATTTTTCCTAATAAAATCACTCAAAAAACCAGACATCACATATAACATGTCTTTCATCGATATTTTACAAATAAAACCGTAACTACTCAACTCAAAAAAGATTGATATCATCTCATAAAACCACAAACATTATAAGTAAAATACTACAACTAGTGATTAAACAAATAGTACAAAAGTAATAACAAGTAATTATTAGGATGTAGCTTCATATACAAAATGCTTTAGGTAGTTTTTTGCAACATTATGAATTGATTTTCGTACTTAGTATTAAACCATCGAGAAACTATAGTTTAATCAACACCACATTAGCAAATTTTATACAGATGAGAAAATGGATTATTACAGGAATCGGTGTACTAGGTATACTTTCCTTAACAGCGTTTACAACAACTCCTTATAGCCTACCAACAGTCAACAAATTACAATCTGATGAAATAACAGCGGTAATTAATAAAAATACCACAGAAAAAGATCTGGAAGATTTAAAAACATTCTTTTCTGAAAACGGAATTGAATTACGAATCAAAAAAGTATCATTTAATGACCAAAACGAAATTACAAGTTTAAGTCTTGTACTCATAAAAGAAGGTTCAAAAAGCCAGTATTCATCTTCTTCAAACACACCCATTTCTGAAATAAAATTAGGATATAAGTCTGGCAATCTATTTATTACCAATTCAAAGACCTATGATATTTCTTCTTTAAAAAGCTTATCCAATTTTAACCACCCTACTATAAATATGGATAGCCTTATGAAAAAACATAATTTTGCTTTTGACTTTAATTTTGATGAAGAAAACGATTCTTTATTCTTTAAAGGTAATTTTGATATGCAAAAGCTAAAGGATCAGATCATGCAATCTTTTACTTTTAGTAATGACGAGAATGGCAACTTTTCGTTTAATGGGCACGTACCACAATTTCAGCATCATAAGTCACAAAAATATAGTTTTATTGACAACCCAGATATCGAAAAACTAATTATTATCGATGGTAAAGAGGCTGACTTTAACACGTTAGATTCTCTGTCCAAATCAGATCAATTAGAAGAAGTAGATATCTTAAAGCCACAAATAGCTATCAGTATTTATGGAGAAAAAGCAAAGGATGGTGCAATTATAGCCATTACCAAAAAGTAATAAATGATGTAGTAAAGATAAAGTCTTCTTTAGGGCTTTATCTTTACTAATATTTTAATAACGCAGCAACTGGTGAAGTAAGCTTTGCTCTACCCTCAAGAAAAATAAGTTCCATAATAAAATTGCACTGCACGATCACTCCTCCCAAATCTTCTACCAATTTACAAACTGCCTCTGCTGTACCGCCCGTTGCAAGTACATCATCATGAATTAACACCTTTTCTCCTGGTTTTATCGCATCAATATGGATTTCTAATGTATCCTCGCCATACTCTAATCCATAACTTATAGATTTTGTATTGTATGGTAATTTCCCTTTCTTTCTAACAGGCACAAAACCGGCTTGTAGTCGTTCTGCAATCATTGCTCCCATTATAAACCCTCTGGACTCTACTCCTATTACTTTATCAATTTTTACATCGTCAGGAATTAATGCCATCAATCCGTTTACACAATTAATTAACGCTTCTGGATCAGACAATAATGGTGTTATATCTTTAAACAGAATTCCAGGTTTCGGAAAGTCTGCAATGTCTCGTATATATTTTTCTAACTTCATGTGTCGAAAATAATGAAATAAACAAAATAAGCTTCAAAAAAGACGAAAAGCTCCTTCAAAACTAAAATATATCTAAAAAACGCTCTTCAATTATTACATATTTTTACATAAAAACCTATTTTCATTATAAATTAAAACTCATTTCAAGGTAACATAATTACATTTAAAAACATTTATCACTTATTAAACACTAACACTGTAATCAGTTTTAAGGATTTTATCACATATTTTTTGCCGGTACTTTTCCTTATGATATATTAAAAAAAGGGAAAACAACTATCTATTAATTTTTTAAAAAACCATTAGAAAACATGTGAAATTTTACTTCTACTCGTAAGCGAAAAATAATCAATTAATCATTTTATAAACAAAATAAGTATGTTAACATTTTTAGGAATCACAATGATTCTAGCAGGAGTCATTATCTTTATTATCAAACCCCTTTTTTCTACCTCAAAAATTTTAAACTGGTTTACCAAACAGCGTAATTTTCAAATGATAGGACTAGGCTTTTTACTAAGTGTTGTATCTGGTATATTTTTTTATGCAGAACCTGGTACTGCATACGCGGTACAATATCCATGGGGTAGTCAAAAAGCTGTAGTTAATCAGGGAATTAACACCAAAATGTGGGGGCGACTAATCCCGATACAGTTCGAACTTCCTATCAAATATGTGATACCCGATAAAGAGGGGGAATTAGGAGAACAAAGTAAATATGCCAATGTAGATGTAGCAAAATATTGGGCATTTAGCGATGCTGTAAAAGCCAGGATAGCTACTTCTGTTGTGATAAGTATAAACACAACAGATGAAACTCAATTTTTATCGGTTGCAGATAGAAACAAAACCGAAAAAAACCTGATTCGCTCTCGTATTATCCCCAATATTGATCAATCCATAAAAAACACCTGTAAGCTAATGGATGCACAGGATTACATCTCTGGGCAAGCATCAGATTTTGATCGATACTTTAAGGATCAATTAGAGAATGGCATGTACGTATTAGAAGAATATGTTGCCAATGAAGCCAGAGAAATGATAGGAGACAGTACTATTGTACGAACAATTGTTAACAAAGAATCTAAGCAAAAGCGTTTTAGAATTAAATACAAAGATGGGCAACCGGTACGAGAAACAGGAAACTCATTAAAATCATATGGGTTAACTGTGGTTCAGGCCGTAGTTACAGAAATTGATTGGGAGACCACGTTCGATAAAAGGTTGCAGTTACAAAAAGAAGAAGTCGCACAAACCCAGCTTGAAAAACAACAGGCAGAGCGAGAATTTTATCGTGCACAAAAAGAAACTGCAAAAGGAGAAGCAGAAAAAGCTGCAGAAAGAGCACGACTAGAAAAAGAGCAGATCCAAAAAACGATCGAGGCAGAAACCAAAGCCAAAGTAGCAGAATTTAATTTGATAGAAGAACGAAAAAATTATGAGGTTGCCCAGTTTAAAGCCAAAACTCAAAAAACAATGGCAGATGCACAATCGTATGAGAATGCTAAATTGGTAAACGCAGGTCTTACTCCGCAAGAACGAGCAGAATGGGAATACAAAACCTCTGTAAATATTGCACGAGAGCTTAAAGAACTTAAATTACCCGAAATATATATCCAGGATGGAGGAAAACAAGGTAGCGAGGGTAACCTTTTACAGTCATTGATTGGTGCCGAACTGGCAAAAAAAATGATGGATAACAAAAATAAATAAAGAGTAAGTTAGATTGAACAGGGTGATTTGATTCACCCTGTTTTACAAGACAAAGTCGATTTTAAGGTTTTAAAAAAAAATCACACTTACTATCATAATAACTAGTATTAAGTATAACATTATAAAACCTATTTTTATGAAAACATATCAAAAAGCATATACCGGATCTACTATTTTAGTAAGTAGGCTAGCTAATTTATTACACGACAAAAACATCTTGTCGATCATCAAAAACGATAAAGAATCAGGCAGACTAGCAGGTTTTGGAACCACAGGTGATGTTGTTGAATTGCATATTCTAAATACTGACATAGAAGCTTCTAAAGAAATTATCGAAAGTTTTAAAAAAGAAATTGAAAAATAATTTTTAAAACTATAAATTCCTTGTATATTTGCACCCGCAAAACGGCCTCGTAGCATAACTGAATAGTGCACTTGATTACGGCTCAAGAGGTTGCAGGTTTGAATCCTGCCGAGGTCACAAAAAGAGACAAATATTACATTTGTCTCTTTTTATTTTACTGAAATACAGCTATTTATGTTAAATTTGGTTCGATCTTTGTCTCATCAAGTTGTGTTTTTCAAAAATACCTAACTGATTGATTTTCAAAAGTAAAAAACCTCCACTAAAAACGGAGGCTTTGATTTTCAGATTAGACTCAAAGGGTCATAACACTCATTCATGATGTTCCTGATATTTCACGTATCGTTTAATCATATCTTCATCCAGTCCAACTGTACTAGCAAAATAACCTCTTGACCAAAAATGATTACCCTAATAACCTGAGTTCGATTAATACCTAGTATTCTATAAAAAGCGTCAATTCGGGTGGTTTTTTGTAGTAAAATGGAGAAAAATTGTATCTAGAATAGCTTTTTAGTACTGAAATGCTTGTTTTCGATACAAAATTCTTAACAGAATTTCACTCAAACTGACGCATTTCAGATTAATCGAACTCAGGTTAATAAGGTTTTTGTTTCAAATTTGGGTATGTCTTGAAAAGCTTTATTGCAATTTTTCCTTTCAAAATACCCATATACTCTGAAACAGATACTTTTGGTGGAATCGAACAGACCAAATGAATGTGATCTTTTTGCACATTCATTTCTACTATTTGAACATCCTTCCAAGTACTGATTACTTGCAAATCGTGCTCAACCAATGATTTGATCATTCCTTCAAGTATCTGAAAACGATACTTCGGTGTAAATACAATGTGATAGTCACATTTGTAATAGACATGTGTTAATTTTCTATATTTACTCATCTTAAAAAGTTTTAGATGGTAAACCTAAAAAATGGCAAAGCCTTTAAAACATGACCAACTTCAAAGACGGTGGTTTTCTATAAGCAAATAAATAAATTCTAATTGTTGTGAAGGGGATAGGAAAGCTTTAAAGTAACTTAACTTTTTTAATCATTCTAAATGATAGTATTACCTTCCTAAAACGTCTGGCAAATATCAAAAAATGACATTAATAATTTGAAAAATAAAGAAACTTATACTTTTAATCGATTATTTATGAATTTCAACGATTTTTTTGTTAAATTCCTTTGCTAAAAAAATGTTAAAAAAATATCTAAAATATACCTTTACATATTATCCCAACACCCAAAATTAACTAACCAAAAATGTAAACACATGAAAAGAAATTACCCCTTCTCTTTTATCCCTATTTTTCTTTTTTTTCTTTTTTTTGCTGGTATAACAAGCCATGCACAGAACTATAGTGGTATAACAATCACAGGTGTTCAGAGTGGAAACGGTACAGGTACGGCAGTTTTTACCGCCACTTCTGTAGACAATCCTAATATTGCTTTTGTTCGGACCACTAGAATTAGTGGAGCGGCTGGTAACTGGACATTTTTATCCCCTGATAACATACGTTGGTCAAATACTGCAACGGGTAGTGCGGTAACATTGTTTGAGTTTTTAGATAGTGGTTTAAATCCGGTACAAGATGATTATCGATTAACATTTAATGATTTAGATGGTCCCAATAACGAAGCAGTAGAATACACTTGTGATTCAAACTTTAGATTTGTAACAGGAGATCCCGACGTTAATATCACACCAACTCCTTCTGGTATTCTGGCAACAGGAACCATAGGAGGAGCGGCAGGGTCTGTAATGTTTGAAATAAAAGATACAGGAACTTTTAATTTGATACTGACTGGAAACAGTGGTTTTGTCAAAAATATCGATTTTAATTTTACAGAGTTTACATTAAGTCCTCCATTTTTATACGATATATGTGCCGGCGATACAGACGGCGATACTGTCAATGATGATTCGGATTTTGACGATGATAATGATGGAATTCTTGATGTTGATGAAGCAAACGGAAATAATCCCGATGGAGATGCAGATGGCGATGGATTACCAAATTTTCAGGACATAGAAGATAATGCTGGTCAACCAGGAATCCCTGCTGGCGATGGTTCAACAACAGATTATACCGATGCGAATGGTGATGGAATTCCAGATGTATATGATACCGATGGCGATAGTATTCCTAATCATTTAGATTTGGATAGTGATAATGATGGAATTCCAGATAATGTAGAAGCACAATCAACTGTTGGATATGTGGCTCCTAGTGCCACGGTCGATGGTAATGGAGTACCCGATAATTATGGAGGTGGTTTCTCAACGCTTCAGAATAGTGATGCTTTATTAACAGTATCAGATGCTGTTCCGGATTATTTGGATAACGATAGTGATAATGATGGATTTAGTGACACTTTTGAAGCTGGTATCACATTAACAGGAACCGATTCAGACAAAGACGGTTTGGATAATGTTTCAGATACAACCGGAGATTATTCTGATGCTAACGGAAATGTAGATGTACCCTCCTCCTTACCAGATGCAGATGGAAACGTATTTTCAGGTGGAGATGTCGATTTTAGAGATACCTTGGATTCAGATGGAGATAATATCCTTGATATTGATGATGATGATGATGATAATGATGGAATTACAGATGTTGTTGAAAATTTGGGGAATGATCCATTTGGAGATGCAGATGGTGATGGAGTTATAAACTTTGCAGATAATTTTGATAATGGAACAAGTGGTGATGGTTCAACTACTGATTATACAGATACAAATAATAATGGCGTTCCTGATGTTTATGACATTGATGGAGATGGTATAGCAAATCATTTAGATATAGACGCAGATGGTGATAATTGTAATGATGTTATTGAAGCTGGTTTTACCCCAAGTGGAACCAGACCAGGAGAATTACAAGGGACTGGATTTAGTTCTAGTGGATTGGTAACAGGAGGTACAGATGGTTATACCACTCCTGATTCGGCTTATGTGAATAATGGTCCAGATACTGATAGTGATGGTATTGCAAATACTTGTGACACCGATGATGATAATGATGGAAATCCCGATACTACAGATCCTAATCCTACAGGAGCTGATGCAGAAAACGACCTATTAACTGTAGTTGAAGGTACTACTAATGATGTGAATATATTAACCAATGATGATTTTGTGCCAGGAGCTACTACACTAATTACTCGCACAGGAGGAAACGCAGGTGGAACAGTAACTTTTGATCCCTTAACTGGAATCATGAACTATACTCCTGCACCTGGAGAAGAAGGCAGTACAGTAACTGTGGTTTACCAAGTATGTAATGATGTAAATGCAGATAGTCCAGGTAACACAACCGATGATGTATGTGAAGATGCAACAGTAAACATTACCGTACAAACCGATACTGATGATGATGGCAATCCTGATGTAACCGATACAGATGATGATAATGATGGAAATCCAGATACTACAGATCCGAATCCGCTTGTACCAACGACTATGGATGATAATCTAACTGTAGTTGAAGGTACTACTAATGATGTGAATATATTAACCAATGATGATTTTGTGCCAGGAGCTACTACACTAATTACTCGCACAGGAGGAAACGCAGGTGGAACAGTAACTTTTGATCCCTTAACTGGAATCATGAACTATACTCCTGCACCTGGAGAAGAAGGCAGTACAGTAACTGTGGTTTACCAAGTATGTAATGATGTAAATGCAGATAGTCCAGGTAACACAACCGATGATGTATGTGAAGATGCAACAGTAAACATTACCGTACAAACCGATACTGATGATGATGGCAATCCTGATGTAACCGATACAGATGATGATAATGATGGAAATCCAGATACTACAGATCCGAATCCGCTTGTACCAACGACTATGGATGATAATCTAACTGTAGTAGAAGGAACTACCAATGGAGTGAACATACTCACTAATGATGACTTCCTACCAGGGGCTAACACCCTTATTACAAGAACTGGTGGAAACGCAGGTGGAACAGTAACCTTTGATCCACTAACAGGAGTTATGAACTATACCCCTTTAGCCGGTGAAGAAGGCAGTACAGTAACTGTAGTATACCAAGTATGTAATGATGTTAATGCAGATAGTCCAGGTAACACAACCGATGATGTTTGTGAAGATGCTACGGTAAACATTACCGTACAAACCGATACTGATGATGATGGAACTCCAGATGTAACCGATACCGATGATGATGATGATGGAAATCCAGATACTACAGATCCGAATCCGCTTGTACCTACAACCATGGATGATAATCTAACTGTAGTAGAAGGAACCACCAATGGAGTGAACATACTCACTAATGATGACTTCCTGCCAGGAGCTAACACCCTTATTACAAGAACTAGTGGAAACGCAGGTGGAACTGTAACTTTTGATCCCTTAACTGGAGTTATGAACTATACCCCTTTAGCCGGTGAAGAAGGTAGTACAGTAACCGTAGTATACCAAGTATGTAATGATGTTAATGCAGATAGTCCAGGTAACACAACCGATGATGTATGTGAAGATGCAACAGTAAACATTACCGTACAAACCGATACTGATGACGATGGTACTCCTGATGTAACCGATACAGATGATGATAATGATGGAAATCCCGATACTACAGATCCGAATCCACTTGTACCTACAACCATGGATGATAATCTAACTGTAGTAGAAGGAACCACCAATGGATTGAACATACTCACTAATGATGACTTCCTACCAGGGGCTAACCACCTTATTACAAGAACTGGTGGAAACGCAGGTGGAACTGTAACTTTTGATCCCTTAACTGGAGTCATGAACTATACTCCTGCGCCTGGAGAAGAAGGCAGTACAGTAACTGTAGTTTACCAAGTATGTAATGATGTAAATGCAGATAGTCCAGGTAACACAACCGATGATGTTTGTGAAGATGCTACGGTAAACATTACCGTACAAACCGATACTGATGATGATGGAACTCCTGATGTAACCGATACAGATGATGATAACGATGGAAACCCAGATACTACAGATCCGAATCCGCTTGTACCTACAACCATGGATGATAATCTAACTGTAGTAGAAGGAACCACCAATGGAGTGAACATACTCACTAATGATGACTTCCTACCAGGGGCTAACACCCTTATTACAAGAACTGGTGGAAACGCAGGTGGAACAGTAACCTTTGATCCCTTAACTGGAATCATGAACTATACTCCTGCGCCTGGAGAAGAAGGCAGTACAGTAACTGTGGTTTACCAAGTATGTAATGATGTAAATGCAGATAGTCCAGGTAACACAACCGATGATGTATGTGAAGATGCTACGGTAAATATAACAGTACAGACCGATACTGATGATGATGGAACTCCAGATGTAACAGATACCGATGATGATAATGATGGAAATCCAGATACTACAGATCCGAATCCGCTTGTACCTACAACCATGGATGATAATCTAACTGTAGTAGAAGGAACCACCAATGGAGTGAACATACTCACTAATGATGACTTCCTACCAGGGGCTAACACCCTTATTACAAGAACTGGTGGAAACGCAGGTGGAACAGTAACTTTTGATCCCTTAACTGGAATCATGAACTATACTCCTGCGCCTGGAGAAGAAGGCAGTACAGTAACTGTGGTTTACCAAGTATGTAATGATGTAAATGGAGATAGTCCAGGTAACACAACCGATGATGTTTGTGAAGATGCTACGGTAAACATTACCGTACAGACCGATACTGATGATGATGGAACTCCTGATGTAACCGATACAGATGATGATAATGATGGAAACCCAGATACTACAGATCCGAATCCGCTTGTACCTACAACCATGGATGATAATCTAACTGTAGTAGAAGGAACCACCAATGGAGTGAACATACTCACTAATGATGACTTCCTACCAGGAGCTAACACCCTTATTACAAGAACTGGTGGAAACGCAGGTGGAACTGTAACTTTTGATCCCTTAACTGGAATCATGAACTATACTCCTGCACCTGGAGAAGAAGGATCTACGGTAACCGTAGTATACCAAGTATGTAATGATGTTAATGGAGATAGTCCTGTTACGACTTCAGATGATGTTTGTGAAGATGCTACAGTAAACATTACCGTACAGACCGATACTGATGATGATGGTACTCCTGATGTAACCGATACAGATGATGATAATGATGGAAACCCAGATACTACAGATCCGAATCCGCTTGTACCTACAACCATGGATGATAATCTAACTGTAGTAGAAGGAACCACCAATGGAGTGAACATACTCACTAATGATGACTTCCTACCAGGAGCTAACACCCTTATTACAAGAACTGGTGGAAACGCAGGTGGAACAGTAACTTTTGATCCGTTAACTGGAGTTATGAACTATACCCCTTTAGCCGGTGAAGAAGGTAGTACAGTAACCGTAGTATACCAAGTATGTAATGATGTTAATGCAGATAGTCCAGGTAACACAACCGATGATGTATGTGAAGATGCAACAGTAAACATTACCGTACAAACCGATACTGATGACGATGGTACTCCTGATGTAACCGATACAGATGATGATAATGATGGAAATCCCGATACTACAGATCCTAACCCACAAATTCCAGTAGCTAATGATGATGTTCAAATTGTGACGGCTGGGATATTAGGAACTATAGATGTATTGACCAACGATGATTTCCTGCCGGGAATAAATACATCACTAACGAATACAGGATTAGGTACAGCTACAGGAGTTATAAGTTTTGATCCATTAACAGGCGATTTAAGTTATACCGCTACAGCAGCAGAAAGTGGAACTATTGTAACTGTGGTATATCAGGTATGTAATACGGCAGTGACTCCAAATGTTTGTGAGAATGCTACAGTAAATATAACAGTAATAGGGGATGATTCGGATAATGATGGCATTCCTGACCCTATAGATCTAGACGATGATAATGATGGTATTCCTGATACTGTAGAACAAGGAGGTAATCCAACGTTAGATACAGATGGAGATGGGATTATAGATAGTTTAGATCTTGATTCTGATGGAGATGGAGTGTTAGATGTTATAGAATCAGGAGGTAATGGATTAGATGTCAATAATGATGGACAAGTTGATGGCCCTTATGGTACAGACGGAATTGCTGATAGTATTCAAAATACGCCTGATGATGGTATGATTAATTATACCTTAATGGATAGTGATGAAGATGGTACTAGCGATTTTCAAGATATTGATGATGATGGTGATGGAGTGTATACCATCAATGAGGATGTTAATATTGATGGTAGCCCTGTTGGAGATGATAGCGATGAAGATGGTATCCCCAATTATTTAGATACCGATGATGATGGAGATGGAATATCAACAGAAGAAGAAAATCCCAACAATGATGCAGATGGTGATCCCTTTACTGGTGACACTCAAGATACTGATGGTGATGGAATTGCAGATTATCTGGATACTGATGATGATGGAGACGGTGTAAACACAATTGAAGAAGATGTAAATGATGACAACAACCCATTAAATGATGATACCGATGCAGATGGAGTTCCAGATTATTTAGATACCGATGATGATGGAGATGGAATATTGACAATAGATGAAACACCAGACCCTAATGGAGATGGTAATCCAGATGATGCTTTTGATAGCGATGGAGATGGAACACCAGATTACTTAGAGCCAAATGATTTTGATACAAATTCTGAAGATGATCTTGAAGTTTTCAATGTAGTTACTCCAAACGGTGATGGAGATCATGACATTTTTATAATTAGAAATATCGAAAATTTCCCAGCCAATGAGCTAAAAATATTTAACAGATGGGGTGTTTTAGTTTATGAAGCACTAGGATATGGACGTAATGGAGAATATTTCAGTGGAGAGTCTAATGGAAGAGCAACGATCAATAAGGATCGACTATTACCAGTAGGGACTTATTTTTATGTCTTAACCTACAAAACAAGTTCAGGAGAGACTAAAAAACGCTCAGATTATTTATATATCAACAGGTAAACTTAAAACTTAAAATTGGGGAGTACGATCGTACTCCTCAATAAAACAAAATAACCCCTTCGAAATGAAAAAAAATTATATACTAACCATACTATTAATTATTTTGACCAATGTAAGCTTTGGTCAACAAGATGCTCAGTACACACAGTATATGTACAATACTATAAGTATTAACCCTGCTTATGCCGGATCCAGAGACGCAATTAGTATAACGGGACTGTACCGAAACCAATGGGTTGGAATAGGAGGAGCGCCAGTTACTCAAACTCTTAATGTACACTCTCCAATTGGAACAAGTAATAAAGTAGGTTTAGGAGTATCGATTGTAAATGATAAAATTGGTCCGACACAGGAAACCTTTTTAGATGTTGATTTTTCATATACGATTAATACCTCTGTAGAAGGACAACTAGCTTTTGGAGTAAAAGCTGGGGGGCATTTACTAGATGTAAATTTTAATGATCTTAATCAATACACCAATTCAGATGTATTGTTAGATACAAATATTGATAATAAATTCTCGCCTAATATAGGAATTGGTTCATATTATCATACAGATAAATTTTATGTGGGATTTTCAGCGCCAAATTTACTTCAAACTCAGCATTTTGATGAGTCATCTACCAATAATATAGCTTCATCCTTTTTGGCAAAAGAACGAATCAATTATTATTTGATAGGTGGGTATGTTTTTAATATTAATGAGAACTTAAAATTAAAACCCGCTACATTGATAAAAGGTGTAGGTGGAGCACCACTTCAGGTAGATGTTTCGGCTAACGTATTGTTTAAAGAAAAATTGACCCTAGGATTGGCATATAGATGGAGTGCTGCAGCAAGTTTTCTTGCAGGTTTTCAAGTTTCAGACACTATAATGCTGGGCTTTGCTTATGATTGGGAGACTACAGAATTAGGAAATACCGAATTTAATGCGGGGTCCTATGAATTTGTCCTTAGATATGAGATTTTCAAAAAACAAGAAAAAGTTCTTTACCCTAGATTCTTTTAATGTAAACCAACTATTGTCATGAAAAATTTAACGATACATATATTTTTATTGTGCTTTTTTAGTGTAAGCTATCTTCTTTCACAGGATAATAAATTTAAAAAGGCAAATGATTATTACGATAGCTATGCTTATTCTGAGGCTATAAAAGAGTATAATCAAATAATTAACTCAGGAAATGCAACGCTCGAAGTATATCAAAGATTAGGAGATTGTTATTTCTTTAACTCTGATCTTAAAACCGCAGCAAAGTGGTATGAGGAAATGTTTAAAGAAAGAGCATTAACAACAAAAGAAAAATTAAATAAAGAAATAGGAGTAGAATACTATTTTAAAGCTTCTCAATGTCTAAAACATCTAAAAGAGTACAAAAAGGCAGATAGCCTATTGGTAGAGGTAGCAACATTGAAGAATAGTGATTCGAGAGCTAAAAGATTACTAGAAAATCCAACATATCTGGAAGATATTCGTTTGCAATCTGGAAGATATACTATTAAAAACTTACCTAGAAACTCTGCTTACGTCGATTTTGCCCCGGTTGTTTATAAGAATAAGTTAGTATTTTCTTCTGCAAGAGGAACCATTAAATCTACTGCCAAGAAAAATAGATGGACACAGCAACCTTATTTAGATTTGTTCAGTCTTACTTTAAAAGAATCAGGTGATTTTGAGTATCCAGAAAGCTTTTCAAAGGATTTAAATTCCAGACTACATGAGTCTACCTGCGCTTTTTCGAAAAAAGAAGATGTAATTTATTTTACAAGAAATAACTTATTAAATTCGAAATTTGGAAAAGATTCTACGGGAGTAAATCGATTGAAAATTTATAAGGCTCAATTAAATGATAAATCAAGATGGGATTCTGTTGAAGATTTATCATTTAATAATGATGAATATTCTGTAGCGCACCCTGCTCTTAGTCCCGATGGAACCAAGTTGTATTTTGCTTCAGATATGCCCGGGGGTTATGGGATGTCTGATTTATACGTAGTTAAAATCAATCAGGATGGCTCGTTTAGTACTCCGCAAAATTTAGGACCTACTATAAATACAGAAGGTAGAGATACATTTCCCTTTATAAGCGAATCGGGAGTCTTGTATTTTTCTTCTGATGGGCACCTTGGATTAGGAGGATTAGATATTTTTGCAGTAAAAATTGATGGAGATGACACTACGGTTTATAACATAGGTGAGCCAATAAATAGTGTTGCAGATGATGTAACTTTTGTTTTTGATGAAAGTTCGAAGAAAGGTTTTTTTGCATCTAATCGCTCGGGAGGAAAAGGAAACGATGATATTTATAGTTTTGTTGAAACGACTCCACTAATTACTAAATGCGAAGGTGGTCTTAAAGTTATTGTTGTTAATGAAAAGTCAGGTGAAGTTCTTGATAATGCAGGAGTAGAAATTAAAAATAAAGACAATAATGATACTGTATATATAGGAAAAACCAATGAAAAAGGAGAAGTGCATGTGAATTTGGATTGTGGGGATAAGTTTTATGAAGTTTTTGTAAAAAAGGCGGATTATGACCCTGCTGAGACTCTTATTGAGGTAAAAAGAGATAATCCATACCCTTTTCAAACTGTGAATTTAAAAAGTAATGTACCAGAAAAAGGTATTGACCTAGCCAAACTTTTAAATCTTAAGCCCATATATTTTGCCTCTAATAAAGCGTTAATTTTAGATAAATCTGCAAAAGAGCTAGATAAAGTTATCAAGTATATGAAAGAGTATCCGTCAATTAAAATAGAGATAGGTTCTCATACAGATAGTAAAGGAAGTGATTATTATAATATGAAACTTTCTAAAAAACGGGCAACAGCTACTGCAAATTACATTATTAGTAAAGGTATTGATCCTTCAAGAGTAAAAAGTAGAGGATATGGAGAAACCGTTCTAATAAACAGATGTGATAATAATGTTAAGTGTGGTAAGGACGAACACGCTCAAAATAGAAGAAGTGAGTTTATTGTAATTGATAACTAAAAGGTAGATCAAAAAATATTAAATAGCTATAAATGTAGTTTTTAGAATCGGTAGTGTTCAAAGTATTGCATAAACGCAACATTTGATCCTGATCCTAAGTATATCAACCAAACTCTTTCTTTAAACAGAGGTCAAGTGATTAACTGTCAAATTTTTATATTAAAAATGAGAACAAAAAATAATTTGTGACCTTCGGGTTATGAGCTCTGAAGTTTTACAGAAAGAATAAGCTAATATTAGTTTTGTATATTAGAATTGACATTAAGAATTACTTGAATATTCTTAATAGATATTAAATTCATGTTGAAAATATGTAGAGGTTTCTTTGTTTAATAATTAAGATTAATTATTTGATTTTAAGTGTTAAAAAAGTCTGAGTGTCTGTTCACAAAAGCATTTATATCTTTCAAATCCTGTATCAAAAAGTTTGAACTCTGAGGGTTCGGGGTCACTAAAAGAGGTAAATTAAATATTTACCTCTTTTTATTTTATTCACAATCAATTGTTTATGATTCAAAAACTAAACACTTTCACCATACTAGATAATATTCTTTAAATCACACTAATCGTTGATTATCAGTATTTAATTGGTTTGAATCCTCTGCGGATAAGCAAGAAAACAACTGTTAAATTTAATATCAGAAAAGAACTCAAATATCTGATTTTTAAGTTTAAAGATTAAAGTACAGAAAGCGTATAGTTCACGAATTATTGAATATTATATATTTCTTCTTGTCAATTTTGCCACGATATCGATTAAACACCGTGTGAAATAATTCATTATTAGTCGCTAATTTTAGGTGAAATTTTGCAAATGCTCTTTTAATATTAAATAAAAGAATGTCGATATATGAAATAATGATTTTATAGAGTAAATTAATTTTCCAAAAGCTTTAGAGGTCAAAAACAATTTTTAGAGCTAATTTAAAACCATTATATTTGTTTATCAAAAACATAAATAAATTGAACAGTATAAAAGAAGATTTCACTATAAAAGATCTTGAAAATATCTCAAGCATAAAAGCTCATACAATTCGTATTTGGGAAAAAAGATACGGTCTTTTAGAACCCAAAAGAACCAATACCAATATAAGGTATTACTCTTCAAATTGTTTATTAAAATTACTAAATGTTGCTTTGCTTCTTAAGAATAACTATAAGATTTCTAAAGTTGCAGAAATGTCAGACCAGACCATCATTATAAAAGCAAGAGAGTTGGCGTTCAAAACCGCCATTAATGATGAAGCTATTAACTCTTTCAAATTAGCAATGTTTCAATTTGATAAAGCTCAGTTTAACGCTACTTATAATAAATTACTACATAAAAAAACATTTCGAGAAATCTTTAAAGAGGTGTTTATACCTTTTTTAAACCATATTGGTTTATTGTGGCAAACAGACACTTTACTTCCTGCTCACGAGCATTTTATATCTAATTTGATTGCTCAAAAAATACAAATTAATACCGATCAGTTAGAACATTCTATTTCTTCCTCTAACTGTATTTATGTTTTGTTCTTACCAGAAAACGAAATACATGAACTTGGATTGTTGTATTTAAATTATGAGCTTGTTTTACGAGGTAATCAAACGATATACTTAGGACAAAGTTTGCCTCTGGATAATTTAAGTTACTTTTTTAAAAATGAACATAAAATTTGCTTGATAACTTCACTAACGGTCCAACCTTCTAACGATAAAGTAGAACTCTATTTTCGTGAAATTGAAAAGATTTTATCAAACAGTGAACATAAATTAATAGCAATAGGCCCCAAGGCAATGCAGGTTGAGAATTTGGACTTTAACGCAAACATTAATATTTATCCCTCGGTAGTAGAATTCTTGAATAAAATATAATTTTGTTTAATAAAAAAATCATTTTGTTAAACAAAATTAGTAAATTTGTATACATTGAAATGTATTTTCATAATTATGAGAAAATCATTACTATATGTGACTAAGTCTTTTTTACCATAGACAATATGTTTTTTTTGATCAACATATATCTGTCACATACTAAAGATATGAATAATCTATTCAGAAAATATGTATACGAATAAATTTGTAAGGTTCTTTATATTTCTGCTCTACAATTTTTTTGCTTTGGGCTTGGGAGTGATTTTAATGGAAAATGGCCCCAGGACTACATGGTATTTAGAGCTAAATAAAGCCCCTTGGTCACCACCTAACTGGGTTTTTGGTTCCGCTTGGTCTATTATTATGATACTTTTCTCATTCTACATGACCAAACTAAGTTTTCGATATAGTTTTTTAAATAGAGAACTAATTATTCTGTATGCAGTTCAATGGTTGTTAAACGTAAGTTGGAATTTCATTTTCTTTAATCAACATTTAATATTGGTAGGATTATTGGTCATTGTTTTGCTCTGGTTATTGATAGGGTATTTTACATTTGAAAATTTTAAAAGTATGAAATTTTACACCCTTTTGATAGCTCCATATTTAGTATGGATGACTATTGCAACAAGCTTAAACGCATTCATTGTTTTTTATAATTAAATTAAAAATTATGGCTCAAAAAAAGAATATCTCATCAGAAAAAATTATGGAAGTGTATATGGAAAGCATATTGACCGGCGAAAACTTATCCACTATATATGCTTTTGCCAAGAAATACAGTTTTGAAGAAAGTGATTTTTATCAGCATTTTAGCAGTTTTGAATCATTAGAAAAAGAGATTTTTAGCATCTTTTGTTCAAAAACAGTAGCACTGCTGCATCAAAACAAAGAATATAAAGAGTATGACTCAAAAAGTAAGCTATTAAGCTTCTACTATACTTTTTTCGAGCTTTTGACTGCCAACAGATCTTATGTGTTTACAAAGTTAAAAGCGAATAAAAATAAATTAGAGTCACTGAAGCTACTTTCTAAATTACGTATCGCATTTATTGATTTTGTGAATCAGGAAATTTATAGAGATACTATTGATTTCAAGAATGAAAAAATCAATAAAATACAGGATAAAAGTATTGCAGAAAGCTCTTGGATACATTTGATATTTACATTGCAATTTTGGTTAGAGGATGAGTCTAAGAATTTTGAAAAAACCGATCTTTTTATAGAGAAATCTTTAAAAGCAAGTTTTGATCTTAGTAATATCACTCCGGTAAAAAGCGTGTTCGATTTTGCAAAGTTTTTATGGAAAGAAAAAATGCCGACCTTATGAAAAATATAGATAACATTCCAACATCAAAAATACAACGCGCTTCAAAATTAGTCACTACAGGACTAAAAGTAGGTGTGAACTATGCAAAATATTATGGAGAAAAAATTGTAAAATCTGAAGAGGTTGCCAAAGAAAGATTAAATGAGGCTAATGCATCAGATATTTATGATGGATTAAAAACGCTTAAAGGTTCTGCATTAAAAGTGGCACAAATGCTAAGTATGGAAAAAAACCTACTCCCTAATGCTTATGTAGAAAAGTTTTCTTTATCACAGTTTTCGGTTCCTCCATTGTCACCGCCTCTAGTAGTAAAAACTTTTAAAAAGTATTTCAAAAAAATGCCAAGTGAAGTATTTGATACCTTTACTAAAGCATCTATAAATGCCGCAAGTATTGGTCAGGTACATAGAGCTACAAAAGACAATAAAGAGTTAGCTGTAAAGATCCAATATCCAGGTGTAGCCGAGAGCATTTCGACTGATTTGGCAATGGTAAAACCCATTGCAATGAAAATGTTTAATATCAAAGGAGAAGGTTCTGATGCTTATTTTAAAGAAGTCGAAAATAAATTAATAGAAGAAACCAGTTATGTTTTGGAGTTAGCACAGAGTAAAGAAATGGCTAGCAAATGCAGTAACATTCCTAATCTAAAGTTTCCGAGATACTATCAAGAGTTCTCTTCTGAAAAGATTTTAACGATGGACTGGATGGAAGGGCTTCATCTTTCTGAGTTTTTAGAGAAAAAGCATCCAACAGCGGTTCTTAATAAATTAGGGCAAGCACTTTGGGACTTTTATATGTATCAAATGCATGTCTTAAAAAAAGTACATGCCGATCCTCATGCTGGCAATTTTCTGGTATCTGATACTAATGAGTTAATCGTTATTGATTTTGGATGCATAAAAAAGGTTCCGCAAGATTTTTATATCCCCTATTTCGAACTCGCTAAGAAAGAAAATATTGAAAACCCTTCTTTTTTTGAAGAAAAACTGTTCGAACTAGAGATCCTAAGAGCAGATGATACCCCAAAAGAAAAAGAGTTTTTTACAGCACTTTTTTATGAAATGCTATCCCTTTTTACACAACCCTTTCATAAAGAAGAGTTTGATTTTTCTGATAGTATATTCTTTGCTAAAATAGCAACCTTAGGTCAGAAATATTCTAAAAGCACAGAACGTAGAAAAATGAATGGAAATCGTGGGTCCAAACATTTTATTTATATCAATAGAACCTTTTTTGGTTTGTATAATCTGATGCACGATTTACAAGCCACTAACGTAAAGATCAACAACTACAAAAATTTATAATGCATTTTACACGAAAAGATATTGACGCTTTAGATCACTTGTACAAAATAAACTTTGTAAATAGTCTGTCTGGTTTTAAATCGGCTAATTTGATCGCTACGAAGTCAAAAGACGGAATCAGTAATGTCGCAGTATTTAGTTCTGTAGTGCATTATGGATCTAATCCTCCTATTTTAGGATTTGTTCTAAGACCAAAAACCGTTACAAGAAATACCTATGACAACATAAAACAAACCCAGTTTTATACGATTAATCATATTGTATCATCGATCATTGAAGATGCACATCATACCTCTGCAAAATATGCTTCGGAAGTATCAGAATTTGACAAAACTATATTATCCGAAGTATATAAAAATGAGTTTTTTGCACCGTTTGTACATCAAAGTCCAGTGCAAATAGCCATGAAATACTTAGAAGAATATTATATCAAATCTAATGATACCATATTAGTATTAGGAGAGATTTTAGATGTTTTTGTAGACGATCATTTGGTAAAAGAAGATGGTTTTGTAGACCTGGTAGAAGCAGAAACGGCAACGATCAACGGATTAGACGGCTACGTAGTACCGACACAAAAAAGGAGACTGGCCTATCAAAGACCAAAATCATCATAAATGATAAAAATAATAGGTTGTAGAGTATAACTTGCAAATATAGGTTTGTTCTTTTCATTTTTAAATCAAACCGTATTAAACAGACCACTAAAATTGAACTAAAAAATGTACAAACTATTGGTAGTATTAGGAATGCTTTTTTTAAATAAGGAAATTTTAATTTTTGATTTTACCAAAGAGACTTCGGTTTTGGCATGGCAACAAACGAATGATGATGTCATGGGTGGGGTATCCACTTCCAGAATGACGATAGATGAAAACGGTCATGGTGTTTTTCTAGGAAATGTCTCTACAGCAAATAACGGGGGATTTGCAATGACACGATTACCTGTAGATATTAAAATTACCGAAAAACATAAAAAAATCGTCTTATATGTAAAAGGAGATAACAAGAAGTACCAGTTTAGGTTAAAATCAGATGTAAACCAAAGACATTGGTATGTGCACTCATTTTTTGCAAACGATACTATGCAACGAATAGAGATCCCTCTAGAGGATTTTTACCCCTCATTTAGAGGTAATAGGCTAAGAATAAATAATTTCTCATCCCAAAACATAAAGGAAATTGCCATTTTAATTGGTAATAAGAAAAATGAGAATTTTAAGCTTGTCATCGATAAAATTTTGGTGATTTAATGAAGAAAAAACCTAAAATACTATTGAATGAACTAAAAAACTTACTATTGTTTTTTAGTTACCTAAAATTATAGCATATCATGATCAATTTTAAGAAACATTCAGGAATCTATACCTTAGAAACAGAACAAGTCCTAAACGTCCCTTTGGATGCTGCGTGGGATTTTTTTAGTTCGCCAGATAATTTACAAAAAATAACTCCCAGGCATATGGGGTTTCAGATCACTTCTGCTGTAGATAGAAAAGCATATTCTGGGCAAATAATAACTTATAAAGTTGGTATTTTACCAGGCATAAAATCGAATTGGGTAACCGAAATAACACAGGTAAAAGATCAATCTTTCTTTATAGATGAGCAACGTTTTGGACCTTACAAAATGTGGCATCATGAGCATTTTTTTGAAGAATTACCAGACGGAAAAACCTTAATGAAAGATAAAATTTCATATAAAATTCCGTTTGGGTTTTTAGGTCATTTGGCACAGAAAATCTTTATCAAAAAGCAACTCACTACTATTTTTGAACATCGATATGTAACCTTAGAGAACATTTTTAATCTAACCTAATAAAACCTTATCAGTCTTTTGCTATCCAAAAGATAAGTTTAGAGTAAAATAATATAAAACACACCACAAATCACAACAACAACTATTAGATAATAAGGGATTTAAAGCCTTTAATTGTTGTTTTATGAAGTGGTTTTTGTTTGAAAAGTTAATTTTGTTTAAACATTTTTGAAAATTAATAAACAAAATGTATCTTTAAATAAAAAAGAAATGGAACTACTTAAAAAAGCTTTGGAATTTGAAAATACGAAAATGAGTAATATGACCACTAGTGATCGGGTGATTGCTTCGCGAGAGGCTAAAGCAATTATTCTTGGGTTGAACGAAATTTATAAAAGCACCAAGGATTCAAAACTCATGGACATTATGAAACGTCTAACCATAAAGAAGAAAAAATTAGAAAAACGCCTTAGGTAACCTCCCAGTGTATTCACAACTATAAACCTAGCAAATGTCCGTGATAAAAAATGGTTTTAGATACTACATATTTTAATAAAAAAAACAGAGCAATCATTAATGATCTGGTCGGTAAACCTTTTTCTTTTTTGCAACGCATTAAGCTTAAAGGAATTGGATCCAGACGAATGATTATAGATGAGGTAAGTCCAAATTTACAAACCTATATCAATAGAGTCTCTGACATTAGCTATGCGAATATAGAGTTACGCCCTGGAGGTATCTTATTAAATATCAATAAAGGATTAAAAAATTATACCTGGATTATACCCTACTATCAATTTTACCTCTATAAAACAAATGGGTTTAGTATTCATGCACAAGGTAGATTTGTACATTTTAAGAATACTATAACTCATAGAGAAAATGCTTCTTTTTTTGAAAAGCTAATGGTAATGAAGTTAGAATTTGACCAGAAATTTCCCCACATTGAAACGATCTAAATCTTTATTTTTCTGATTATAAATAGTATCGATTTTTTGAAATGTCTAATATTGTTTAAAAGCCAAAAACTTAGCAAAAATCAATAGCAAAATCTCTACAGGCATTTAATTTTAATAATGATTTTAGATAAAAAAGAATTTATTTTAGCACATACTTAATCTCCACAAAGAAGAAGATGAGAATGATTAAAATTTAATAATTAAAACAGTAATAGTTAAGCAAATAAAAAATACATGAAACTAGATATAGACACTTTACCAAATCCCAACAAGGGTATATTAAATGGATTTTCTATAGATGATATTGGAGATGATCACATTAGTACGGGAATAGAAACTCCAATAAAAGAAAATGCTTTTGATATGTCTGATGATGAAAAGAAAGAGCGAATAGCGAATTTATTTTCAGAAATTATGGATGTTATGGGATTGGATTTAGCAGATGATTCTTTAAGAGGAACTCCAATGAGAGTAGCCAAAATGTATATTGACGAAATATTCTCTGGTTTAAACCCAAAAAACAAGCCTAAAATAGCTTTGTTTGACAACATTTATAAATACCAACAAATGTTGTTAGAAAAAAACATAACGTTTTATTCTAATTGTGAGCATCACTTTGTTCCTATTATTGGCAAAGCACATGTTGCGTACATTTCATCTGGAAAGGTAATTAGGACTCTCTAAATTGAACAGAATTGTTCAGTATTTTGCCAAACGTCCACAGGTACAAGAACGACTAACGAATCAAATTGCAGAAGAATTAAAACACGTTTTAGAGACCGAGGATGTTGCGGTAATTATTGATGCAAAACACTTATGTGTATCCTCTAGAGGTGTTAAAGATGATACTTCGCAGACCGTTACTTCTTATTTTGGAGGGGCATTAAATACGCCTGCCAAAATAGCCGAAATACAAAACTACATCAACAGTCAATACATATGAGAAATGTATTAGTAGTTGGTGGAAGTAAGGGTATCGGAAATGCCATTATCAAAAGTATAGTTGAAAAAGATAAAGTCATTAATATCAGTAGAACCTCTCCTGATTTTAGTCATGCTAATTTGACTCACTATGATTGTGACGTTATCCATGATGAGCTACCAGAAATTGAAAGCCTGGATAGTTTGGTATATTGTCCCGGTAGTATCAACCTAAAACCAATTTCTAGATTAAATTTAGAGGACTTTAGAAAAGATTTTGAAATTAATGTCATTGGTGCTGTAAAAACAATTCAAACGTATCTAAATGTTTTAAAAAAAGGAACTTCTCCTTCTATAGTGCTATTTAGTAGTGTCGCTTCAAAACTTGGAATGCCATTTCATGCTAGTATCGCGACATCAAAATCAGGAATAGAGGGATTGGTAAAATCCCTGGGAGCAGAATTGGCGCCCGTTATACGTATTAATGCCATAGCACCCACGGTTACCGATACAGAATTGGCTTCCAAATTATTGAGAAATGATAAAATGATACAAACTATCAAAGATAGGCACCCTTTAAAAAAAATATTAAACCCCCAGGAAGTAGCTGATATGGCAGTGTTTCTTCTATCTGATAAAACAAATGCCATCTCTGGGCAAATTTTTGAAATGGATTGTGGTATTGTAACCTTTAAAATGTAAAAAATGAAACTCATTAAAAAAGCAAAAACGATTTCTCGAGATATCAAAACAGCTCCAGCAAACAGTTCTATATATGATATAAAAATCAATAGTATAGAAGGCAATGAGATTAATTTGTCTGATTTTGAGGGGAAATTTTTATTGTTTGTTAATGTAGCCTCCAAATGTGGATTTACAAAACAATATGAAGATTTAGAAAAATTAAGTAATCAATATAAAGAAGATTTGGTGGTTATAGGAGCTCCTTGTAATCAGTTTGGAAATCAAGAACCAGGAATTCGAAACAAATACTATCTTTTTGTCAAAAAAACTACGGAGTTACTTTTTTGATCACCGAAAAAATTGAAGTTAAAGGTAAAAATCAACACCCCCTATTTAATTGGTTAACGAACAAAAAATTAAATAGAAAAAAAGACTCTTCTATACGATGGAACTTTCAAAAATATTTGATCGATAGAAACGGAGCACTGATAGACTATTATTTCTCTATTACCAATCCACTAAGTACCAAAATAACAAAGCATATCAAATGAATATAACTTAAATTCACTATTGAATCATGATTAGATTATTTAAAAAAAGAAGTCAAACGGAAATACTTAGAGATAAGTTTGAAAAATTAATGAGCCAATGGCACAAATTATCCAGTGTCAATCGCAAAGAAAGTGATAAAAAATATGCAGAAGCTCAAGAAATATTAGCAAAGTTAGAGCTACTACAAAAAAATGAATCTCTAAAACAGAACCCAACATAATGGTTGTGATGACATTAATATTCTAACCCTTTAGACGTTATTCCCAAAAGACCGTTAGCAGTTCGACATTTTGTTACGGAATTAGCTTTTGGCGCTTATCTTTAATTTTTCTTTTTCAAAGCTTTACTTTTTGGCGTGTTTGTCTTTACAAACTTGTACTTTTTATCTATACTATACTCTATAACTAAAAGTTTTTATTTGTTTAACCTGCTATGCTGTTGTTAGCACCTCATAATAAAGTTTGAAAGCATCATAAGTACAAAACAACATCGATTTTCTATCTTATAAAAGTAAACTTCATTGAACAATTCTCCTTTTATGGGTGTTTTAGACTTACCTATCTATTTTTAACCGTTAGTTTATCTATTTAACAATTGATTTACATCGTAAAATAGTTAATTTTTGTTTAATATTTTTAATTATTCATTAAACATTTTGTATTTTTATATAAAGTATTTAAAAATATAGAAATACAAGTTCTATTTGATAGCACTTATTATCTTTTTATAAAGATATCTATAAAAATAAAGTTGTAATGATTGATTGGTTAGTTTCTTAAAATGGAGAATACCCTGTTTATTTACCTTTTTAACAGGGTATTCTTTTTTTTTACTCTTATAGATGTATTACAAATAAAATACATCGCTTAATATGTAGTTTTATTAGTGTTTTTATCAAATACGTAAATACAAACAAATTCTTAAGGTTTTATACACTACGATCATCTAATCTTAGTTACCCAACTAACAGGGGTACTCTACATAGTTTCTTGGTGTTTCGTACAACGTTATTTTAATTTCCAAGTTTTGGTCTATATGTACTCTTAAAATATTATAGATCACCGTTGCTATATTTTCGGCTGTAGGATTTACTTTCTTAAATTCAGCTACATCCAAATTAAGATTCTTATGATCAAAGCGTTCTGTTATCTGGTTTTTAATAAGATCAGATAATACCTTGGCATCCATAACATACCCCGTTTCTGGCTGTATATACCCTATTACTTTCACTTCTAAGTCATAATTATGACCATGGTAGTTGGGGTTGTTACATTTTCCAAAAACACGTTTATTCTTCTCATCACTCCAATCTGGGTTATGAAGTCTATGTGCTGCATTAAAATGCTCTCTTCTAATAATAGCAGTTTTCTTTTTTATAGATCCGTCTATATTATTATTCATAAATGAAAAGTATTGTTAGCTAGGTTAAACTTTTACAAAGGTAGCACATATTATAATTTTGTTTAACAAATTACACATTTTAATTAAACAATAAATTAAATTTAAGAAAAATATAAATCCATATAACTGCTACTTAAAGGACATCATAATATCCATCATACATAACTGAGTCCTATTGAGAGTTTCGAATTTGGAAATTCGATTATTGGTATAACTTATCAATTAAGTTTTAAAATAAATCCTTATTGAATTTATCTATTTTCTAATGATTCTATTACTCCCAATGCCGCTTTTTCTCCAGAAACCATAGCTGCATTGAGCGAACCATTAAGCTGTTGATCCCCTGCAATAAATATGGTAGATGTCAATTTAGTTTCAGACGGAAGCATTTCATACTGTATATTAGTCAAGTCCGGAAGTGCTTTATTGATTGAGTATCGTTTAAGAAAACGATTCGTACTGATTTTACAGTACCTTTTTAGTTCGTCTTTGACCTGTTCAATCAAAGTTTGCTCATCCAAATTATGTTTTTTTATGATAGTGACAGAGAGTAGTTCTTTTTTCGAATGAGAAGCAGTTTGAAGCGCAGTATGGTAACAAATATTGTTGATAAGAGCTCCTTTAGCCGCAAGTAACCCTATAAGAGGTTTATTTATAACACGTGTTTCAGTTTCAAAATACAACGTGTCACAACTTTTCCAGCTTAACTGTTGATTTTTCAAGTTTGCTTTGATCAAATCAGGATTTGTAGCTATTATGGTAAAATGACTTTCTATTTTTTCCTCTTTCTCTAATACAATAACACCTTCTTCTACAGTACTTACTCTAGTGTTGTAATGAAAAGCAGTGTGATTTAACTTACTTATCAATTCATTTGGAATTCCTGCAATACCTGATTTTGGAATAGCAGCACTTCCTTCACCAAACATTTTATATACAAACTTGAACATTCTTGATGATGTCTGAAGATGTTGTTCTAAAATATTCCGCTAAAAAAAGGCCTGAAAAACTGTTCAATAATAGCATTAGAAAAACCAAATGTTTTTAAAAATGAAAGTGTAGACTCTTCTTGTTCTTCGAAAATCTCTTCGATTGCTACTTTCTTTAAAATTCGGTTTAGCTTTAGAACCTTTACTTTGTCTGAAAAACTACCAATATTGGATAAAAGCGTTGGAAATAATAAAGAAAAATTCCTTAATGGATCTCCTAAAATTTTTTGCCTTCCATTAATAAAAAATTTCCTGAAACCAACTATCCCAAGGGCAGAGCCTCAGGGGTATTTCGCTGGTTTCATTTTGACCTGAAGATCAAAAACCGAAATTTTTATTTCCCCCACACCCCAACCCTCTCCCCCAAAGGGAGATGGAGAAAATTGAAACCCCGAGGCAGAGCCTCGAGGAATTTTTAGATTAAAAACAACGGCTCCAGGTAAAAATTTTTGTAATCCTAATTTTTTAAAATTTAAATATTTTTGAGCCATTGGATAAGCTGTAAGTAACACCTGAAATCCATGATCTAATTGATTCCCCTCTACATTATCCGTTTTCACCCTTCCTCCTGCCATGTTTCCAGATTCTATAATAACAGGATGATAACCATGTTCTTCTAAAACTGTTGCTGCTATTAATCCACTTATCCCCGCCCCTACAATGTGAATTTTACAATCCTTCTTTTTCATTCTTTATTTATTAATGGATGATTGATTCATTCTTAAGTTGAATTCTAATATTTGGCGAACTTGCCTTTTGTACTTCTTAGGGCAGTTTTCGATAATTCTACGTTTTATGATATTATTTAATTCACCGGGTTTTAACCATTTTATAAAACTATAAGTAAACGTACTTTTACTATACCTATGCCTTATCATACCATTACTATAAAATATATAATCATTTAACAAATAATCCATACCTATAGTAATGGTGCAAAGTTTTTTCAAATTACTTTTCATATTATTTGATTTAGAAATTATCTATTGTCTTTTCATATATATTTACAAATTGTCAAAACACTCAGATTGTATATTTTTTTAAGTACAACTATTTTTTCGTTAACAAATTCATTAATACTTGTTTTGTAACATACTTATACTTTTTCCCAAATTTTATCACCCTTTAATCTAAAACTTCCTACATGGTTGAAGCTACATTCTGAAGGATCAATAATCGAAAGAAAAGGTCGTTCAGCTTTGTTTTTATATAAATGATAAACCTCTCCAATTACTGGCTCAAAACTATACTTTGCACTATACACTAAGTTATTGTACTCAAATTCTTTAATCAAAGTATCATACTGAATTTTAAGCTCATCATACTTAGCTTTGATTAGTTTATTTACTCTATTGATACCGTCATTTTTCCATGCAGAGGTATCATTTATAGCAATTACCGGTGCGCCAAGATTTGTTGCATATGGTTTTAAAGCAGCATCATACTTCCCCTCTTTTTCATTAAACACGACATCATCTGGCTTTTCCCCTTTTTCTCTCATCTTTTTGAAATTTTATTGTTGGTAATTTGTCTCTGCCTTGCACACTTAAACTTTCCTTTCACAAATTCACGTTTCTTTAGGTGTTTCGTTTTACGTCCTTGTACTCTTTTCCTCCATAGTCTAAAACTTGAAGCTTTTATTTCTCTGCGCATTAAGCTAATTACCTCTTGTTCCTTTAGTCCAAACTGTATGACTATTGCATCAAAAGGTGTTCGATCTTCCCATGCCATTTCGATAATTCTATCAATGTCCTTTTCAGAAATTTTTTTGTCCATATTTATTGTTTTTTTTTCCTATTAGGCAAAGTATGTTTTTTAAGTATTCGTTTACTTTCTTGCTTTACTACAGGATCTTCGGTAATCATTTTCCAAAGGGTATCACTAGCTCTTTTTCGAGTGCTTTTTAGATCTACTATTGGAAGTGGATAGTCTTCTCCTAAAACGAAATTGTTAAACTTTTGATCAAGTGCTGTCATTTTGTAAGGTTCATGAATAAACTCTACAGGAATCTTACCTAATTCTGGAATCCATCTTTTTATAAACGTTCCTTCTGGATCATGCGAAATGCTATTCTTGATAGGGTTATAAATCCTAAGCATATTAATCCCTGTCTCACCTGCTTGCATTTGCAATTGAGGAAAATGAATTCCTGGCTCAAAATCTAAAAACAAACTTGATAAATAAGCACTTGCTTCTTGCCATGGCTGCCATAAATTGTGTGTAAAAAAGGAAACAACCATCGCACGCATTCTAAAATTAAGGTATCCGGTCTCTTTCAAACAGCGCATACAGGCATCGATCAAAGGATATCCTGTTTTGCCTTCACGCCATGCTTTTTGATATTCTTTAGAAATATTCTTTTTTAATGCATGAAACCCTTTGTTTACACTTTCAAACTCCATAATATCTTCCATTTCAAATTTTTGCACAAAGTGAATTTGCCACCGAAGCCTGGAAGTAAAAGCGTCTATTTGTTTCTTATTACTCGAGACTTTTCGAAACTCTTTTGCATATTGGTATACCTCTCGAATTGACACATTGCCCCAAGCTAAATAAGGAGATAATCTACTACACGCTTTTCTTGATAAGTCGGGCTTAGAAATATGAAAACTATAATTTTTATATCTCCCTTTGTAAAAAAAGGAATGTAAATATTTCATTGCCATAATGCTACCTCCCTTCTGAAAATTACTTTTACCAAACACTCTAATATCTTGAATGGTAAAGTATTTTTCGAGCTTACTAATGGTTTCTAGCGAAATAAATTTTTTGGAAGTTGCATCAAATTCGAATTGAGGTTGGGTCAAATACCTTTCACATTCTTCATTCCATAACTGTCTGTCTTTTAAGCCTCTTTTAATTCCGTTATTATTATTCTCTGCCCAGGTAATTAAATTATTTTTACAAAATTTTCTAAACAGCTTGTCGCGCTCAAATGTTTTTCTGATTCCGGTTTCCCGGTGAGAAAAAACAGTATCTATCTTCCAGAATTGAAGGAGCATTCTGAATGCAGGAACCACTTCGGAAGATAACGTTAGGATTTTAGTGTGGTGTGGTAGTAATTTTTGGTTCAGATCTACCAGAGATTGTTTGATAAACCTCCAGTGTCTGGCACTATAATGTGGATCTCTTTTAAGGGACTTTTCAAAGATATATATCAACAAAACAGGTTTATTAGAAGAAATAGCATTATAAACTGCCTCATTATCTTGCAATCGCAAATCTCTTTTAAACCAAACAATGTTAATATGTTCTTTGTTATTAATATTCATTGGGGTTATTTATAATATGATTAGCCCTTATTTTCAGTGCTTGTAAATGTTCATTATCCATTTTATCTAATAAAGTAAGCATCATTCGCATACGTTGATTAGACTCGAAGTAACTTCTTTTATCGTCTAAAAAATTCCAGTACAAGGCATTAAAAGGGCATGCATCTTCCTCGATTTTTTTAGCTACCTTAAAATGACAAGTTTTACAATAGTTACTCATTTTATTTATATAACTCCCACTGGAGACATAGGGCTTGGTTGCTACAACTCCACCATCTGCAAACTGGCTCATTCCTCTGGTGTTAGTTATCTCTACCCATTCTATAGCATCAATATAAATACCTAGATACCATTGATCAACCTCATCTGGATGTGTTTGTGTAAGTAACGCATAATTACCAGTGATCATTAATCGTTGGATATGGTGTGCATAAGCATCATCTAAACTTTGTTTGATCGTAGCATGCAAGCAGTTCATCTTCGTGTCTGCAGTCCAATAGAAATCAGGGAGCGCATTTTTGTTATCCAAATGATTCGTTTTTCGATATTCAGGCATTTTTGCCCAATACATACCTCGCATATATTCTCGCCAACCCAAAATCTGTCTTACAAATCCTTCTACCTGCGAAATATCTATATCCTTCTGATGTTCTCGCCAATATTCTACTACAGTGTTGATCACTTCTTTTGGATGTAACATCTTACTGTTCATTGCAAAGGACAATCGGCTATGAAAAAGAAATTTTTCTTCGGTGTGCATAGCGTCTTGATAATCACCAAAATGTTTCAGTAAATGATTACAAAAATAATTGAGTAAATCTAGGGATTCTTCCCTTGTTATGGGCCAATTAAAATGGTTAGAATCAATATTACCAATAGTATCAACACCTTGATTTCTGATTAGCTCGACAATAGTTGTTACCTGGTGTTTATATGTTTTTGCCGAAAGAATTTCAGGTTTTCCCTTCCATTTTTTACGATTAGATTGATCAAAATTCCATTTACCTCCTTCTGGGTTTTTAGTATCTATCATCATGATATCATATCTTTTACGCATGTAGCGATAAAAGTATTCCATCATGTATTGCTTTTTCCCTTTAAAAAAATTGGCAAGATCAGTTCTTGATGTTAAAAAATGTTCGGTATCAAATACTTTGGTTGGAATAGTTAATTGATCACACAGCGTTCTAAGCTGCATATCTAAGCGATATTCATCGGGTAATTGGTATTCGAACTTGGTAATCCCTTTTTTTTGAATCAGATCGTTTAAATTAGCTACTAAATCTTGTTGGTTATCTGGATCGTCTAAAGTATAATATATAATGTTAAACCCTTCTTTTTTCAACCATTTTGAAAAATTACGCATGCCTAAAAAGAAAGCAACAACTTTTTGTATATGATGCTTGACATAATCCGTTTCTTGTCGCATCTCTGCCATAAAATAGCATACCTCATCATTTGCCCCCTGATACCAGGAATGTTGATGATTCAATTGATCGCCAAGTATAAGTCGTAATATCATAACTTAAAATAATGTAGGTTGAAGCCAAATAGTTTGGTATTTTTGATTAGGGTCATATCGCTCGGATTGTAATTTAATATTGAATTTTCTATCCCTGGGGTCATTACCAACTCCTGAAACATATAGCCAGTTTCCATAATTGCTATGCACATCATAATCCATCAATAAAGATTCGAAATAAGCGGCCCCTATACGCCAGTCGAGTTTTTGTTCTTTCGCAAAAAAGGAGGCTACATTTTGTCGACCTCGATTACTCATCCACCCGGTATGTTTTAACTCTAGCATATTGGCATTTACAAAAGGTTCGTGTGTCATGCCATTTATCCAATCATAAATCAAATTTTGATCCGTAGACCATGTATATTCTTTATTTAGAATTCCTTTTGTTCTAAAAATTGTGTTTCCATGTTTGAGTGAAATATATTTAAAGAAATCACGCCAAATTAATTCAAAAATCAACCAATAGGTATCATCATTTTTCAAGATTTCTTGTTCATATCTTTTGACTTCATGATAAATTGTTCTGGGAGAAATACTACCATTGGCCAGCCATGCAGAAAGTTTAGAGCTATAGTTTTTGCCAATAAGTCCGTTTCTTGTCTTTTTGTAATAAGAGAGTTTATGGGTATTCCAAAAGTACTCCTCAATTCGCTTTAGGGCTTCATTTTCTCCTCCTTCAAAAGGAAAAGCAGTTCGAGAATCCACCTCAAAACTCTCAAAACCAAGCTCCTGTAATGTAGGAGCATGCTGTTCATCATCAATTCTATTTTCGAGAGTTAAAGTCGATATGTTACATTCATATCTTACAGGCGCGTATTTTTCGCACTTTTTCCTAAAGTTGGCAAATACTTGTGGGATGTTTTCGACAGTAAAAGGTATATCTTCTGGATGAAATAAAAACTGGTCAAAAGATGATATCCAATTTAAGTGCTTACATACCTCGATTTTTTTCACATTTTGAACAACCTTAATCTCTTCGGATGTCCACTCTTTTTGAAAGTATATTGAAGTTATTGTATAGTCTTTTATAAGTAACGGCAGTATTTCTTCTGGTGTATTCTTATAAATAAAAAGCGAGATGTTGAGTTTGTTTAGATTTCTTTTCAGGTCAGTAACAGTCTCTATCAAAAATTTAGCTCGATATTTTTCCATTTTCTTAAACCCGAAACGATCTTTTTTAAAACTCCTTGGATCAAAACAGAAAAGACCAACTACTTTTTCATTTTCAGAAACTGCTCTATGCAATGAAGTATTATCGTGCACTCTAAGATTATTTCGAAACCAAACCAAACCTGTTTTACTCATGCAATTATTTTTTTATTGCTTCTACATCGTTTACTACAATATTTAACATCACTCCAAACTTTTTCCCATTTTTTTCTCCAGATGAATGGCCGTTTGCAAACAACACATATTTTTTCGGGAAGCTGTTTCTTTTTCACGAATGACATTTTGTTTAACAAATTTAGTAAATCATTAAACAAAAAAGAAATATCTAATACATCTTTAACAGATAAAAATCAAGATTCAGATTTTAATTACCTCATTTTTGGTATTTACAAATATCTGATCTTCCAAGTTTGGAATTATCATATGTTTTCTGGTAAAAACACCGGAAGAAGGTAATATCATTTGGTTAGGTCGCTTGTGAAATATTCATACATCAAAAACTGGTATAATCCATTTTCCTTATTTTATTAAGTACTTATAAAATGTTCTGCTAGTTCATTGATTTTTAATTATTCTTTTCAAAAGGTTTCTATACATGTCTTGTAGAGATCATGAATATTGCAAAAACCTGTAATTTAAATAATCAAAGGTTTTTTTATTTTAACGTGGGAGGATCAATAATCATGCAGCACTTATTTTTATATATTTATAAGCTTGAATTTTGAATCATCGAGGTCACAAAGTACTAAAAGCCAGACATTATTGTCTGGCTTTTGAAGTAACCAATGGAAAAACCACTTGTCAAAAAACAAAGATCACTCTTTATCGTACGGCTATAGGATAATTTTCACCTCTATTGTTAACCGATCCAGCAGTTCTTGGACCACTTCCTCTGGCATGCATAATTCCTGCTACGTGCGGAGAGGCCATAGACGTACCGCTAAGCGTAGCATAGCCTCCATTCAGATATGTACTTCGCACACTACTTCCTGTAGCGATCACATCAATCGGATTCATATTATAGTTAGAAAATGATGAGAATCCTCTGTTACACGTCATAGAGGCAACTGTATATATGTTATTCCCATTTACACAAGCGGGCTGATAGACATCGGCATTAGAGCTATCATTTCCTGCAGCAATAGCAACAAATGTTCCTGCATTCGCTAGTGCAAATAATGAATTGCGATATGGTGAACTATTTGCACAATCAGAACCAAAAAAACCTCTTAAACTCAAATTGGCAACATCTCCAGCAAGATCATATTGACCTACATGATCCACCCCCGCAAGTATGGTAGACGTACTACTACCACCGCTACATCCAAAAACTCTTACCGGCACTACACGCGCTCCTGCAGAAACGCCTACAACCCCGATACCATTATTAATAGCTGCGGCAGTACCGGCAACATGTGTGCCATGGCCGTTACAATCATCGGCAGAACCACCTACAAAAGATCTGGCATATCTTGTATCTGTAACTACATTAAGATCTGGATGATCTAAATCGATCCCACTATCTATAACCCAAATCCATGTATTCTTCCCAGAACCATCTGCAAAACCTCCTGCATTAGAGATTCCGCAAGGTGTTTCCTGTGCCATTTTTTGGGATGCATCACCAGAAGTCATAGCTTCTATTTCATATTTTGGCAATTCTACTACTCTATCCAATTCTATAGCTGCTACATTAGGATCATTAAATAGCTTTTGATATTCATCCCTTTCTAATTTAATAGTCATCCCAGAAATTTTGGTTGTGTAATAATCTATTACGTTGGTTTGATCTAAATCATTATCAGATAAAATAGAATTCATCTTTTTAATAGAAACTTCAGAAATACCTCTAACCGATTTGGCTTTTGATTCTCTATTGGTAAACGATGATTTTTCAAGAGCTTTTGAGGCAGGTAAAATTTTAGAATTTTTAAAAACAACTATGTACTGACCTGGAATAATTTTCCCTTCGGCACTTGTTGGTTCTACACCAGATGCTACATTGCTATCCGAAACATTTTCTTTCTGACAAGAAGTAATGAGTAATGCTGTAAGTATTGTACCTAAAGCAAGTTGATTTAGTTTTTTCATATTAGTAAAAAATTTGTGTTAAAGCCCAAAACTAAGAATTCGAACAAAAAATCTACATGTGGTAAAACCCTAACACATATTACTAAAAAACAGACATTAACAAGAATTCAAAAATGAAATAAGCGTATTTTTTGCAACACTATTGCTTTAGTAAAAAAGCCCAACAGAAACAAAATTAACAGGAAAAATCTGTCACACAAAAATTGTAGGAAAAAACCATAAATTTAACTAGTGAATTGTACGTAAGTTTTAACGTCAGTTTAACTAAAAACAGTTATAATTGTCCGTTAATCGATTCTTTTATTTATGTTTTTCTATGTAAAACTTTATTTTCATCTAATGAATAACGGAAATCCCGTACATTATGAGCATACTTCTTTATAAAGCCTCATTTCATTGAATAAAAGACCTGTCAAAGACATAAAACTTATAAACGACTTTTAGCACACCATTACAAAATACCATTATAATACATTTACAATTTTATTGAACTTCATATGAGAAAAGTTTATTTATAAAAAACAGAAGAAAGAAAAAAAAATAAAAATGATGTAACATTTTTTGATTTCTGCATCTAAAGCAAAAATTAAATACAAAAATCATGAAAAACATCATTTTATTTTTAGCCATCTTTCTTTCTTTAACAATCCAGGCACAAGAAGACCATCAACCCATTCATGTAAAAGTTACCGGTGAAGGAGCACCGGTAATGTTAATCCCCGGCTTTGCGGTACCTGGTGATAGTTGGGACACAACAGTTAATCAATTAGAAAAAAAATACGAGTGCCATGTGGTTACGATTGCAGGTTTTGGAGGTAAAGAGCCTATAAGTTTTCCCTGGCTTCCAAAAGTTAATAAAGCTCTTGAAGATTATATTAATGAACAAAAACTAGAAAATTTAACCATTATTGGTCATAGCCTAGGAGGAACTATAGCCACATGGCTCGCAAGTAAAGAAAATAATAAGCTATCAAAAATTATCCTTGTAGATGCACTACCAGCCGCTGGGGCAATTATGATTCCTAATTTTAATCCTGAACACTTAGTATATGACAGTCCTTTTAACAAACAACTATTAGCAATGAATGAAGCTGACTTCGAAAAAATTGCGGCAGGTATATCGCAAAGTATGAGTCTTAACCAAGTAAGCCAACAAAAAATAAAAAACTGGATGATTAAGGCAGATCGAAAAACCTATGCATATGGATATACCGATTATCTGAAACTAGATGTAAGGAACTATTTGAAAAAAATTACTATCCCGGTAACCATACTTGCAGCCGATAAACCTTTTGGTAAAGAAATGGTTACACAGACCTATAAAAATCAATACGCCAATTTATCACAATATGATTTGATTATTGCTGATAATGCTGCGCACTTTATTATGTTTGACCAACCCAATTGGTTCATAGAACAAGTTCAACATATTTTATTAGCAAACTAAATGAACATAGAAAAAGAATTTACTGAAATCTATAACACACATACCCCAAAAGTGTATCGATTATGTTTGGGGTATGCCTCTGGTGATGAAGATCGGGCAAAAGAGTGGCAGCAAGAAACTTTTATCAAAGTTTGGAAGCATAGAAAATCTTTTAAACAAGAATCCTCTATAGGTACCTGGATTTATAGAATAGCCGTAAATATATGTTTGGGTGATTTGAGGGAATTGAAGAAACACACCCATATTAACGAAAATATATTGGCATCGAATATAGTTGATACAGACGAAAAAAAACATGATGATCAGATTGCAAAAATGTACCATTGCATTAATCAACTTACAAAAAATAACAAGTCCATTGTTTTACTAGAACTAGAAGAAGTACCTCAAGCCACTATTGCAGAAACATTAGGTGTAGCTCACGGTGCTTTAAGAACACGCTTGAGCAGAATTAGAAAAGCACTTTTAAAATGTATTACCAATGAAAAATGATCAATTAACCCAAATATGGAATAGTCAAAAAAACGACGTACCGTATGAAAGCCCTGAGCAAATTATCAGGAAAGCCAAAAAACAACGTAATAACCAATATATATCGATCGCAGTAATGTCAACTACCGTCTTGATATTGGTTCTATACGCAGGATATTATGCATTCCATCGATGGAATAATTTTACTCTCGGATTGGTTTTAATGATCTCTAGCCTCGCATTTCGTGTAGTTTTAGAATTCATTTCTCTTTATCAAAAAGAAAGCCAGCTTATTTCATTAGATAGTACAGCATTTCAGTCTTACCTAAAAAAACATTATACATTGCGGTTAAAAATAAACTATATTATCACGCCTATATGTTTTGCTATATATGTGTTTGGTTTTACAAAGTTACTCCCCTATTTTAAGCAAGAATTTTCAGAAGGTTTTTATACGTATATCTTAATTTCTGGATTTGCATCATTTCTTGTATTGCCCATAATTATAGTTAATAGTATATTGAAAGAAAGCCGTTTCCTAAAACAATCCAGAAAAAATGATCTAAAGAAATCATCTCAAAACTAATGATAGAAGTAAAATATATAAAAGCATATCGTAGAAAATGGACAATAGCATTTATGACACTATTTATCGTATAGATTTTAAGTCCCGTTACCATGCTTATATTAAACTTTTAACAAGTAATCAATACAATCTCTTTAAAAAGAGTTATTCTCTCAACATATGCTATCAAAATTTAAACTGTAAAAATTGGTCATCATATTTAAAAGCCAGATATATAGTATTATCTGGCTTTTTTACTGGTTATTGTTACTTTTATGTTCAATAAATAGTAAATCATAGTATAATAAAGTCTCAGTCAATGAAAAAAGTGAATTGTGAACACCTCTTGAATGAAATTGGAGAAACATATACTCCATTATCTACTGCATGTCAACAAGATTTTATTGCTCATTCAAAAATTACCTCTTTCAAAAAAGGAGAAATTGTGGTTCGCGAAGGACAGTTTTCTAAAACCGCATATCTAATGGTACAAGGGTGTGCAAGGGCTTATTATATAAAAGACGGAAAAGATATTTCTGACTGGTTTACGTTCGAAAATCAGTTTATGGCGGCAATCATCAGCTTTTTTAGTGAAGAGCCAAGTCCGCATTATGTCGAATTTGTGGAAGACTCGATAGTCCTGGAGTTTTCAAAAGACACCGTAGACAAGCTTTCTGATAAACACCATGATTTTGAACGGTTCATTAGTAAAGTAGTGACCGAAACTATGTTGGGACTATGCGAAAGGTTATATACCATCCAGTTCAACAAAGCAAAAGAAAGATATAAGCACCTTATAAGCATCCACCCCACAATAACCAATAGAATTGCCCTAACCCATATTGCTTCGTATTTAGGGATTACACTCGAGACGTTGAGCAGGATACGAAGTCCTAAGCAACGAATTTGATTTATATCAAATGATTCTTCTTCCATTAACCGGAATTTTGTAAAAAAGAAATACAGCATGGAAAAAAACAACAAACAACTACAATCAATTTGGGGAACATGGTGGGAACCTATTAGAAAATGGTTTTATCCGGCATGGTTACTCTATGAAACTTTGGTACGTTTTTATGAGTATACACAATCTGTTTATCATTATTTTTTAATGGAACAAGAGTATACCACACCTTATATTGGTGAAATTGGTACTCAAACCTTAGCTATTTTTTACAGCGTCGCGACTTTCGTTATTTGTACTGCCTTTTTAACCGTACCTACTTGCTTTATTTTATACAAATTCTTCAATACTGATAATTTAACAGGTACCCGGTTTGAGTTAAAAATGAAAAGAGTGTTCTAAATACAAAACCATCAATTATAAACCTCTTACAAACAGATGAAAAAAATACTAATTATAAATGGTCATCCAGACAAAGAAAGCTTCAATTTTGGACTTTCTGAAGCTTATAAAACGGGAGCAAAAAAATCGGATGCCGAAATAAAGGAAATTCATATTAGAGAATTACATTTTAACCCCAACCTACAATTTGGATATAGAAAACGAACCGAACTAGAACCAGATTTACTAGATGCACAAGTCAAATTAAAGTGGGCAGATCATTTGGTTTGGGTATATCCTGTTTGGTGGGGTTCTGTACCAGCCATTATGAAAGGTTTTCTCGACAGAGTTTTACTTCCTGGATTTGCTTTTAACAAAAAAGAAAACTCTTTGCGGTGGAATAAATACTTTACTGGCAAAACAGCTCGAATCATTTGCACGCTGGACCAACCTGCCTGGTATTACAAATGGTTTTATGGAAACCCAAGTCATAATGCCATGAAAAAGTTAACTCTAAATTTTATTGGAGTAAAAAAAGTACGAACTACGACCGTTGGCCCAATACGACTTTCTAAGGAAGAGTTTAGAGCAAAATGGCTAAAAAAAGTTGAAAAAATGGGATTACTAAACCACTAAAAGAAAAAGACTTAAGAAACAAGCCTAAGAAAAACACCCCTCGAGAAGTAACGAAGTATAACAAATCGTCGTCTTCTAACCACAGGTAATCGCCTGTTACAAAAATCATTCAATCAATCAAAAAAATAATCAAAATGAAAAACAATCTACTAAAACAAGCGATCTATTTACCCATAGTATATTTTGGCTCTATCATCCTGGCAAGCGTTTTTGCCGAGGAGTATAGTCAAATCGGACAACATGTGAGCGAATTAGCGATTAATAAAAATGAAACTGCCGGAACCATTTTTAACATAGGAATATTTGGCACAGGGATTTCGCTAATCCTATATGGCATTGGATTATGGGCGAGCTTTAAAAGACAATTTTCTATCACAAGTTTTCTAATCATCGTATTTGGTATTACATTTTTATTTGGAGCCATCTACAAAATTGGTTCTCCATGGCACGGACTATACGGAATCGGAATTTCTGTGATGATGTTACCGTTGGCATTTTTGTACGAAATGAAAGAAAGGAATACCAACAGTTTTACCAAAAACATCTCTATTCTGGTTGCAGCACTAACGTTCATTTATTTTTGGGCGATGATTGCTGGGTTAGATCCTAGTGAACACAGAGGATTAACGCAAAGAACATTTGGTTTTATACTTTTTGGCTTTGTATCCTACACAGCTTATGTCACCAGTAAACAAAGGATAGCTTAGTAAAACCTCAACAGCTAAATTAACCGTTGCACAATTTGAAGGAAATGCTTCTACCATTGTGCAACGGTTTTTAATATCATAGTATAAAAGCCTATTCTAATTGATGTTATTGATAAATTAACAGCGCACTATTACTTTTATATATCCAATATTTGTTTAGCAACGAATACAATTATTCGGTATAATTATAAAAAATTAAGGCAGCATGAAACTAATTTTTTCGATAATCACTTGTATAGTCTTTTTTTCTTTAAGTTATGGACAAAAAGACATAAAGGATATCAAAGTGTTTAATATGTGGTCTAGTTATAATCATGGTAAATGGAGTGAATGGAAGCCGAATGATGAAGTGTTTATTCTTAATTATATTGGATCCAATAATGTTGCTCGCTGCAGGTTAAATGATAAAATAATGGTTTTAAAAATGCATCCAGATATTGCCTTACAAACAGGAAAGACTTCTGATGGGTATAGCTACAAGCTTCTCACGGTTTATGAATGGATATCTTCGATCAAAATGGAACTCAAATTTTTTGATAACAATCCAAACTACGGAATGGAATTAACGTATGGAGCGCCAATTTACGTTTCAAAAAAAATAACCATACATAAAACATCTATAGCTCATTATGGAAGAGGTATTCATAACTAAAAGTTGAATACATTCTGTTATCTTAGGCAACAACAAAATACCTGCACACTTTATTAGAAGCCATCTTACAAATATTGCATTAAAACATAGAAGCTAAATGAAGATTTTCGAAACTGAGAGACTAACAATTAATGTATTAAAAGAGAAAGACCAAGACATCTTTGTAGAATTACTTTCTGACCCCAGAATTATTGATCCAGCACCTCACCAAACCGTTGATATGGAGAACATACTAAAGAAATTCCGATCAAATTTAAAGCTTTGCACCGTTCCTATAAAAAATCAAGACAATATTTGGGGAGTATTCGAGAAAGGAAATTCGGAAATGATAGGCATAACTGCAATACTAACTAATGCTGAAGGAGATTGGGAATTAGGGTATAGATTTAGGATAAAACATTGGGGACATGGATTCGGAACCGAAGTAGCAAGTGGAACAGTAAAGTATTGTTTTGAAAAACTAAATTTTGAAAAAATAACCGCAGATGTTGATATTGAAAATATTGCATCGGTTAAAATTCTTGAAAAAACTATGTTTCCTGTAAAAGAGTTTTATAATGAAGAGGATCAATGTACCGATAGACGATACGAAATAAAAAGGAAAGATTGGCCACAATACAAATAGCTATTTGTTATACAACAGCCATACTTTGGCTAATCAAATTAGTTAAATATTCATTTTGCATCAAAAAATAAATCTTATTCATGTATTTCAAATGCAACCCTATGATGTATGAATTGTCTATGTTAAAAAAGAGTCAACCAACCAACTATTTTTTTTATAATTATGTACCATTCATGTTTTTCTAACGAATGCAACTAAATTTTTTATTTTCATATATTGATTTTAACCATCTTTCTTAATATAGCTATTTTTCAAGGGGTAGTATTAGGGACTATTATATTAAAATCCCCTATATTCAGAAACAATGCAAATAAGTACTTAGCTTACGCTATATTTTCATTGTCTGCTTCATTATTAAATCAAGTTTTTGATGATATGGAGGTGTATCACAACTTCCCATTTTTGCAGTTTGTAGATAGTATGGATCCGGGCTTGCTTTTTCCCGCTTTGATTTATATATATATAGTTTATCAGGCTAATCATCCCATTAAAAATTCAAAAAAAAAGTTCTTCTTGTTCGGGCCTTACCTGCTCTCATTGATTTTAAATATTATAGATGAGTTACTCATTAATTTACAAGAAACCGCACTACTATTTCAATTTGCCATGAATCTTATGCAAATGGTAAGCGTATTTATAGTACTCGTATATGTTTTTGGTGTTTTTATTTTTTCTTATAGAATTATTAAACATGCTAAAATCGGGCAAGAAAAAAGATGGCTCATCCAACTTTGGTACTTATCTTCCGTTTTATTTGTTTCATGGATTTTGATCATACTTTCTGCTATACCTTTCGATTATGATTTTACATCTGTTATGAAGGGAGTGATTATACTGGCTACATTTCTAATTCATTGGACTGCTTATACCGGTATTTTCAAATTTAGATTAGCCAATGACAGAAAAGAGATTAAAACCTTACTTAACAAACTAAAACCAAATCACACTACTAATCACAGCATTACTGAGATTACCACACACAAAGCTTCTAATGAACAAAAAGTAGAAACCTTTACCAAAGAAAATACTTACTTTCAAAAATTAGAAGATCTCTGTATCCATAAGCATATCTATAAAGACAGTACTCTGGATCGTGATAAAGTAGCAGTGATGTTAGGCATAAGTAATGGTTATGTTTCTCAACTTGTAAATACTGTAACGGGAGGCAATTTTAGCACCTATATTAACCGTTATCGCGTTCAAGCAGTAAAGGATATTATTTTAAATGCTGAGTTCGACAATTATAGTCTTTTGGCTATAGGACTCGAATGTGGGTTTTCTTCAAAATCTACTTTTCATACTGCTTTTAAAAAAATAACGGGGATGACGCCAAATGCGTATCGAAAAAAGCATCAATAAGTGCGGATTTATTCAATCTTAATGACTTTACCGATGGAACACCAGAAGATATTGCTTTTGTAAATCAATTTTTACAAAGAAGACCCGACGCAGGAAACATAAATGGTTCACCAGCAACAGCCGCTGCAAAGTTTCTTGTAAATAGTGATATAAATATTTTCGATAAAACAAACCTCTATTTTAATGCTGCCTATGTTTACAAAAGTATCAATAGCTTCGCGAACTATAGAACTCCTTATTGGAGAACACTAGCCGATTTTCCTTATTTATCAGATTTCTTTCCTGCAACCGGGGTTCCCAATAATTATGATGGGTATGTCCCCACATTCGATGGTATTTTAAATGATTATAACGGAACCATTGGTTTTAAATCTAACAAAAATGGATGGATATATGATCTAAGTTTCACCGTTGGTAGTAACCTTCAAAAATATACGGTTAGAAATTCACATAACAGAAACTTTGTATACTCCCCTTCTACATGGGTTGACACAAATAATAACGGCATTGTTGATGACGGAGAGATTACAGAAGGTTCTAATTTATATCGTGAAAACAGCCCCATTTCATTTGACTCGGGAGGAACTAGGTTTACACATAAAGTGGGTAATATTGATATTTCAAAAATACTGACAGATCAAATAAGTATTGCTTTTGGTACAGAGTTTAGAAGCGAAGACTATGAAGTAATTCCTGGCGAATTGGCATCCTATGATGGTGGTGGCACAGATTCTTTTGCTGGTAGCAGACCTGAAAATTCTGGAAATTTTAATCGTTATAATTTTGGAGGATACTTTGATATTTCTTACGATGTCACAGAAAATTTATTGTTTAATGGTACTGTGAGAGCAGAAACATACTCTGATTTTGGTGATGCTTTGGTTTGGAAATTAAGCTCCAGGTATAAGTTTAATGATAAAATTACCTTAAGAGGATCTGCATCGACTGGCTTTAGAGCTCCTACGCTTCATCAAATATACTCTCAAAAATTACAATATAGTTTTGTGGCTGGGCAAGGTATTCAGGTAACAGGGCTTATTAACAATGTGTCTCCCCAAGCTAAGTTTCTTGAGATACCTCAATTAGATAGTGAAAAATCAACAAATTTCACCATAGGATTAGGAGCCAAGATCACCAATAACCTTAATCTAACAGTAGACTATTACAACATTGCAATAGAAGACCGTATTATATTAAGTACCGATATTAATGGGACCAATATTAACGATCAAGGTATTAATATTGGTACAACTCCTCTTGATGATATATTAAGAAACAATAACTTAAATAGCGCTAGTTTTTTTATTAATGGTTTAGATACCAGAACATCGGGTATAGATGTCGTAATTGGATATAAGAATTTAGTTATTGGCAATGGGAAATTAGATTTTAACTTATCAGGAAATTATACGATACAAAACGAACGAGAGGGAAATGTAAAAAATCCTTCATTAGTAGAAAGTGGTGGGCAATCTGTTTTCGATTTAACTTCAGAAAGTTCTGTCTTTACCTCTAGACCAGAGACCAAATGGATATTAGGAGTTAATTATACAATCAACGACTTTAATTTTTCTGCAAACAACACTTATTTTGGGAAAGCAATTTTTAAAGATCCGGGGCTAAACGATAATTTAAGAACCGAATTTATTCCGAAAATCGTTACTGACCTAGGTATTAATTATGCAATATCAGAGAAATTTAACCTTTCTATAAATATCAATAATATATTGAATGTGTTACCCGAATGGAAATTTACTGCAGAAAATCAGGCAGGTCAAAACCTGATAAATGATACAACTCTAAATGGACTGGGTATTACCCCTATACAGGAACAATCAAATCTTGTAACGTTTAATCAACGATATCCGCAAACCACCTATTTTGGTTATCATTTTAGTCAATTAGGAACTTTATTTAATCTATCCCTTAATTACAAATTTTAATTTAGATCTGAATAAATATAGGATGTATTGAAAATAAAAAAAGCCTTAGAAAAGGCTTTTTTTATTTTATTATATGATTTCTGCGCTTAAGCCGGCATCTAATAACTTAGAACATCTCGGCACCAGTTCTTCATAGACTCCTGTTTTTACAGTACATTTTCCTTTGTAATGAACCAATAACGCACATTGTTCTGCTTGTACAGGGGTATGCTCACAAGTATATATCAAAGTTTCTATTACATGATCGAATGTATTCACATCATCATTGTACAAAACAATCTCACTATTACTTTGTTCTACTGGTTTTTCAAGAACTTCTTCTAAAACTTTTTCCCGGGTACTCATATGAGATAACTTTTTTATGCAAATATAGTAAATTAGAGCATTTGCGTTAACTATTAAAACATTATTTTAAACGATAAGACGCTGCTATCCAGTTATTTCTACTCAAATTACTAATAAACTCCAGATTTTGTTTCTCACATTCTGAAGTAATCTTATCGAGATCTTCTTCATAAAAACCACTCAAAAACAATATTCCGTTAGTGTTTAAACACTTTGCATAATACTTTATATCATTTAATAATATATTTCGATTAATATTTGCTATAACAACATCATAATTTTGTCCGGATAAAAGAGAAACATCTCCTTCATACACTGATATTTGTTTACACTTATTTCGTTCTACATTTTCTTGAGTATTTAAAAAACACCAATTATCAATATCTATTGCATCAATAGGTTGGGCACCTCTCATTTCTGATAGAATTGCCAGTACTCCTGTACCACATCCCATGTCTAGTACCGATTTATTAGTAAGGTCTGCTTTTAAAAGGTATTGAATCATCATATGAGTGGTCTCATGATGACCTGTGCCAAAAGACATTTTGGGTTCTATTATGATATCATACTTTGTATTAGCTTCGTCATGAAAAGGAGCCCTTACACTACAAATATCATCTACAAGTATAGGAGCAAAATTCTTTTCCCATTCCTTATTCCAATTTACCTGTTTTATTTCTTCAAAACTATAATCAATAGTAAACTCTCCCGATCCTAAAACATATACTCCTTCTAAAATATCATCATCCCAATCTTCTTTCTGGATGTATGCACTCACGCCGTCATCTGTTTCTACAAAACTTTCAAATCCAACATAGCCCAATTCTGCTATTAGTATTTCTGTACCTGGTTGAACTGGTGATACCTTAAAAGTATAACCAATATATTTTGTATTTGACATATTTAGTCCTTTATCTTTTATAAAAACGTTTTAATAGCTAAACAAAGTACCTCTATTAAAGAGATACTTTGTTAAGTTTTTCATAAAACATGTATCCATTTTTTATTTAAAACAAAAAATAGAATGTTTTGATTATTAAGAAATTGCGTTTGCAATAGTTGTAAAGCTTTCAGCATCTAATGAAGCACCTCCTATTAAACCTCCATCTACATCTGGTTTTGCAAAAATTTCTTCTGCATTATTGGGCTTAACGCTACCACCGTATAAAATAGAAACCTCATCTGCAATACTCTGTCCATAGTTATCGGCAATAGTCTCTCGTATAAATTCATGCATTTCTTGAGCTTGTTCTGGCGAAGCGGTTTCTCCTGTTCCTATCGCCCATACTGGTTCGTATGCCAAAACGACATTTTTCCAATCTCCTTCTTTTATATGAAAAAGACCTTTTGTAAGTTGTTTTGCTACAATAGAAAAGTGATTGCTATTTTTACGATCTTTTAATTCTTCTCCAAAACAAAAAATAATTGTCATTTTATTCTGTAAAGCTGCATTTACCTTTTGCGATAACAACTCGTCTGTTTCTCCAAAATAAGCTCGGCGCTCACTATGTCCCAAGATGACGGTATCTATCCCAATACTTTTAAGCATATTTGCCGAAATCTCTCCGGTATAAGCTCCATTTGTTGCTTGATGCATATTTTGAGCCGCTACAGTAATTTCTGAAGAATCTAATATTTCTATTGCACTTTGTAAATTGGTAAACGTAGGTGCTACAATAACTTCTGTTTGAGACGAGTTACTAAGTTTGGTTTTTAACTCAGAAAGTAATGTTCTAGTCTCTGCCAGATTGTTATTCATTTTCCAGTTTCCTGCTACGATTTTTTTTCTCATTAATTTAAAATTTTATAATTGGTTAAAAGTGTGGTTATCGAACTATCTCCTGACGAAACAATCATTGTTTTTATTCTTCACCGCAAAATTATCATTTTTAGACTGATATTTCACTTCTTTATTTTACTTATCGTATCTATTTTGGTAAAAAAAATACAATTTTAAAAGGTATCTTTTTTATACTTTTTTTCACCACAGTTTTGTACTATCCAGTATTATCATGTTCGAATTCTAGGATCAAGCCATCCATAGATAATATCCACAAGAATATTGATGACTATAAACATAGTAGCAATAATCAATACGGCTCCCATAATTACGGGAAGATCTAATGTGTTAAGTGCATCTACAATTTCTTTACCTAGTCCATTCCATCCAAAAATGTACTCTACAAAAACAGCACCTGCAAGCATGGATGCAAACCATCCAGATATTGCAGTAACAACTGGATTAAGTGAATTTTTTAAAGCGTGTCTTTTTATAACCATAAACATAGAAAGTCCTTTGGCTTTTGCGGTTCTTATATAATCTTGAGTCATCACTTCGAGCAACGAGTTACGCATTAACTGGGTAACAACCGCTAGAGGCCGTATCCCTAAAACAACTGCTGGTAACAATAAATTTTTCCATTGTATATATCTTCCCTCTCCAAAATCATCTACTTCATACAAACTACCTGACATATTCAATCCTGTAAATTCGTGCAATACATAACCAAATAACCATGCAAATATAATAGCGCTAAAAAAAGATGGTACACTCATTCCTAAAGTACTTAACAACTGAATTATTTTATCGGGCCATGCGTCTTTTGTCAATGCGCTTATAACACCCAGCAAAATACCAAACAAAATGGCTATACAAATTGCCACTATCGCCAATATAGCAGTATTGGGTAATGTCTCTTTGATTACAGCGCTTACTTTTTTTCCGTTTTTCTGAAAAGATTCTCTTAAATATGGAAGCTTGAAAATGGTAACCGTTTTCTTTGTCTTAAACAATTGAATGGCAGTATATTTCTCCTTATCATAAAAAGTAAAATCATCGTTATTGGTACTATGAAATGAGAGCGGTGAAAGATCATTAATGTAAAACAAATATTGTTTATACACGGGTTGATCAAAACCATACTTCTTTCGTACATTTTTTATCTGTTCTTCTGTTTCATTTTGGCCTAACATCATTTGCGCCGGATCTCCTGGCAAAAGAGTGAACAATAAAAAAATGACAGTAACTACTCCTATCAATGTGAGTATAGCATATCCTATTTTACCAATCAGATAACTACCCATATTACTATTTAGAACTTTCCTGTAGGTTTTCTATTTCTTTTAGTGTATATGTCTTGTAAGGGACTCCAAAAAGTCGTTCACAATATTCTTCTATACTTTCTTCGAGCCCTATTTCTTTTCTTCGTTTATTAACAGACTCTGGATTTTTAATAGGCCAGATAAACGATATCGAAGTTTTGTCAGAAGCAGTAATTGTTTTTCCTTGTGTACCATATATTTGTTCTAGTCCTTGATTCATAAGATACCTGTCTTCCATCATCGCTACTAAGTCTTTTCCTAGTTCACCTTTTTCTCCTGCCTCTTTGATCATAGGTAAATATTTCTCTATTTTATTAGAGTGTTGGATCACTAACCAAGCTGCCATACTCGTTTCTTCTCCTACCAAAGACTTGCCTGGATATCCATGTTTTTCAAGAATTTGTGTTACAAACTCGGTATTTGTACTATCAATCTTATGTTGTTCTTCCCAAGAGATTTCTTTTTTCATTCTTCCCTCCTGATCCAATTTCATAATACTATCTAATTGTGCCTTTAATTTCTTATCGATAACCGGTACCGGTGGCCCTACATTTTCAACTTTTAACTCATCTGCATCGTTCCAATGTAATTTATCGACTATTGTACCTTTTTTTAGCTGTACAATTCCTGGGTTAGAACGCAAGATTGTTTTTAAAGCAGTCTCATCGGTTGTATAAAAATCAAAGTTCAAATCAAATCTTTGTTGTACCTCTGCTATATCCTTTGGCGTAGAAGCTGTTAGACCTATAACTTCATATCCTTGGGCCAATGCCTTATCTGTTATTTCTTTTACTTTATGAAATCCTTCAGCCTCACTTTTAGATAAATTATAGGTAATTATAGCTATCAGATTTTCTTTTTCTAAAAACTCTACAGTGTAATCAACATCATTTTTTTCAATTGCAAAATCATGAATAGGCGGTTCATACCCTTTATCTATCATTTCAGTTTCAACTTCTATAAAATTACCATCAACTTTTGGATAGTCTCCACTAGTGGTAATAATTTTTTCTTCTCCGTTTACATTAAATTTCCAGTTATATGCAAATTTTGCCTTGGGTGCTCCTTCTGGAAACTCCATTCCTTTTTGAATATTAACCCCTTCTTTATAGGCTCTAAAATCAAAAACAGGTAAATGCATTAATACATGATAAGCAAAACCTAGACATGCTGTAAAAGCAGCAAAAACAACCCATTTGTGCATGGCCAAAGGCTTAATTGGCTTGATATACTTTTTTCCAAAGAATAAGAAAAGTATTAAAACTAATAAAATGACATCTTTGGTAAAGGATTCCCATGGGGTTAACGGTAATGCGTCTCCAAAACAACCACAATCTGTAACTTTATTAAAATAGGCCGAATAAAATGTTAGAAATGTAAAGAAAACTATCATTCCTAATAATGACCAAAGCGTAAATTTCTTTAAATATCCCAATAACAGTGTAATCCCTAATATGATCTCAAAAATTACTATAAACACTGCTAAAAGCAATGCATATGGTATTAAAAACTCTAAATTAAGTACACCTTCGCCAAAGTACTCCTGTAGCTTGTACGAAAACCCTAATGGGTCATTTAGTTTTATAAAACCTGAGAATAAAAAAAGTGCTGCGACAAATATTCTGGAAATGGTAACGAGAATCTTCATTTTATATCAAATTACTTTACTTAGTTGTTCACAATATACTAGGAAAAATGATAACATTTTTAATAGAACAATATTATATCTTAAATCATTTTGGATCTTGCAAATGAATCATGGCAAACACCGCATAATTTATCATATCCTGATAATTAGCATCGATTCCTTCACTCACCAACGTTTTTCCTTTATTATCTTCTATTTGTTTTACCCGTAGTAGTTTTTGGATAATCAAATCTGTAAGAGAACTTACTCTCATATCTCTCCAAGCTTCTCCATAATCATGATTCTTATTGAGCATTAACGTTTTTGTAGCATCTATATGTTTATCGTATAACTTTTCTGTTTCTTCAAAAGATAGATCTGGTTGATCTGCTACTCCTTTTTCAACCTGTATTAGAGCCATAATACAATAATTAATAATCCCAATAAATTCTGGTTCTTCTCCTTCGTCTACCTTACGTACTTCATTTTCCTGAAGACTTCTTATTCGTTGTGCTTTAATAAAAATTTGATCGGTTAACGAAGGGAGTCTCAATATTCTCCATGCCGTACCGTAATCCTTCATTTTTTTTATAAATAAATCACGACATAGTGTGATGATTTCATCATATTGTGTAGCCGTATCTTGCATAAAACTGTTGAATTTTGCGTAAATTTCGCTTTAAAATGGGAATTAAAAAAATCCTATCTCAAGTTTAGGAATAAAAACCGTGAAATATTAAAGATGACTATTAATTGTAAAGGTTCTTTAATCGACCTATCATACCCAAAAGTAATGGGTATTCTTAATTTAACCCCTGATTCTTTTTATGACGGTGGTACGTATAAAAATGAAACAGAAATACTTAAAAAAGTGGCATCTATGATTGAAGAAGGAGCTACTTTTATTGATTTAGGTGCTTATTCTTCAAGACCCGGAGCAGAGCACATTTCTATTGAAGAAGAGAAAAAAAGAATACTTCCGATCGTTTCATTATTAGTTAAAGAGTTTCCAAATATTTTACTTTCTATAGATACTTTTAGAAGTGAAATAGCAAGAGTATGTATCGAAGCAGGAGCAGCTCTTATCAATGATATTTCTGCAGGAAATTTAGACACAAATATGTTTCAAACAGTAGGAAAATTAGCTGTACCCTATATAATGATGCACATGAAGGGAAATCCGAAAACAATGAAAACCTTAGATACATATGATAATCTACTATTAGAGATCAACACCTATTTTGCACAAAAAATTGCGGAAGCCAGAAAATACGGAATTAATGATATTATCATAGACCCTGGGTTTGGATTTGCGAAGAACACAGCACAAAATTTCGAGCTGCTAAAAAATCTACAATTACTAAGTTTTCATGATACTCCGATTTTGGCAGGACTTTCAAGAAAATCAATGATCTACAAAACCTTAAACCTGACTCCCAAAGACGCTTTGAATGGCACTACTGCAATGAACACCGTTGCTTTGCTAAATGGTAGTAATATTCTTAGGGTGCACGATGTAAAAGAAGCTATAGAATGTATTCGTTTGGTAACACAAGTAAAAACAAATAATGATATTAAGAACGAAACCGTTCTATAAACAATAATCACTTTGGTATTTCAAAGAAATTGAAATCTAAGTTTCTTTAATTTTTCTATTTTTACAAAAACACCAGACATTTGGATTTAATCAACCTTAGAATATTAGACGTCCTAGATATTGTACTTGTAGCTTTCCTACTGTATTATATCTATAAGTTGGTTAAAGGAACTGCTGCTATCAACATTTTTATTGGAATTGTAATCATTTACCTGGTATGGAAACTAACTCAATTCCTTGATATGGAAATGTTAAGCAGTGTTTTGGGTGAATTTATTGGTGTTGGAATGTTTGCTTTAATTGTAGTTTTTCAACAAGAAATACGTAAATTTCTTTTAATGATCGGTTCTACTAATTTTGGGCAAAGACGTAAGTTTTTGAGACAATTAAAATTTATTAGAGATACCCCTGAAGACGACATTACAAATGTTAATGCCCTGGTTACAGCTTGCAATGAAATGGGGAAATCCAGAACGGGAGCTCTTATCATTATCAAACGAAATACGGCTTTGGATTTTGTAAAGACTTCTGGTGACAATATGAACATTCTGGTAAACACTCCTATTATTGAAAGTATTTTCTACAAAAACAGTCCGCTACACGATGGAGCTATGATTATCGAAGATAATTACATCGTAGCGACTCGTGCTATTTTACCTTTAACAAACGACAATAACATCCCTTTGCGATTTGGATTACGACATAGAGCTGCTGTGGGTATTACCGAAAAAACAGATGCTTTGGCATTAGTAGTAAGTGAGGAAACAGGTAAAGTTTCTTATATCAAAAATGGTGAGTTTGTTATTTTTAAAACAAACGAAGAATTAGTAGAAAAAATAAAAAGAGATTTAATATAACTCTTCAAAAATTGGCACTCTGAAAAATATCATTCAGAAACATCAGCAAACTGTACTTCGTAAAGGTTTTTATAGTATCCACCTGCAATCTCTAGTAACTCGTTATGACTACCATACTCTACTATATTCCCTTTATCCATTACAATAATTTTATCTGCATTTTTTATAGTTGCCAATCTATGTGCTATTACAATCGATGTTCTTCCTTTAGTTATTTTATTGGTAGCATCTTGTATTAATTGTTCGCTATGTGAATCTACAGACGAAGTTGCTTCATCAAGCACCAAAATACTTGGATTTGTTACATATGCTCTTAAAAAAGAAAGCAATTGCCTTTGTCCAGAAGAGAGCATTGCCCCTCTTTCTTTTACGTTGTACTGATACCCCCCAGGAAGACTCATAATAAAGTCATGAATTCCTATTTCTTTTGCTGCCATATGAACCTCTTCTTCGGGTATTGCGGGATTATTGAGCGTAATATTATTTAGGATCGTGTCTGCAAACAAAAATACATCTTGCAATACGGTAGCTATATGACTTCGTAAAGATTGCACATCGATTGTCTTAATATCAAAATTATCAACAGATATGGTACCGCTATCAATTTCATAAAATCTTTCTAACAAATTAATTATCGTAGATTTTCCCGCCCCTGTAGCCCCAACAATAGCGATTGTTTCTCCTGGTTTGGCTACAAAAGACACTCCTTTAAGCACTTCTTCTCCTTCTACATAACTAAATCTTACCTGATCAAAAGTGATTTTTCCTTTAACATCATTTAATTCAAGTGTCCCTTGATTCTCAATTTTAGAATCTGTATCTAAAATGGCAAAAACTCTATTTGCCGCTACCATTCCCATTTGAAGGGTATTAAACTTATCTGCTATTTGTCTAAGTGGTCTAAACAGTATTTGAGATAACTGTATAAATTCTATAACAAGCCCCAGAGAAACCCCATCATATTGAGCTGCTTTTAGTCCTCCAAACCAAACAATAAGTCCCACCGTTATAGAGCTTGACATTTCTGCAATAGGAAAAAAAATAGAGTTATACCAAACTGTTTTAATCCAAGCTTTTTTATGCCTATTATTTATTTCTTTAAACTTATCATACTCTGTTTGTTCTCTTGCAAAAAGCTGAACAATTTTCATTCCTGTAAGGCGCTCCTGCACAAAAGAATTAAGATTTGAAACCTGTGTTCTAACTTCTTCAAACGCTGCCTTCATTTTCTTTTGGAAAACTCTGGTTGCATATACCACCAAAGGCAGCACTACAAAAACCAACAAACCAAGTTGCCAGCTCTGATAGAGCATATAGCACAATATTGCCAGCATTTTTAACAAGTCACTAATAATCATAAACAGACCTTGACTAAAAATACTTGCAATTGTTTCAATATCACTAACTGCCCTAGTAACCAACCTCCCAACAGAAGAACGGTCATAATATTGTTTTTTAAAACCTAGCATATGACCAAAAAGAGCAACTCTAATATCTCGTATTACATGTTGACCCAACCAATTTGCAAAAAAGATGAATAAAAACTGAGTAACAACATCGATCACCAAAACCCCTAACATTAAGCTAACAAAATAAACTAATAGCTCAGCATCCTGAGGAATAATAGTCCTATCAATCGTTTGCCTCAAAAGATAAGGGCTCACAATCGACAATGCAGCCAACAGAATAGCCGAAAATGCTACAAAATAAAAAGTTAGCCGGTAAGGATTCGTATACGTAATCAGCCGTCTAAAAAGTTTAAAATCAAAAGCTTTACCGCTCTTATCTGCCATGAATTTATTCTACTATTTTTTGGGGATACTCTACAGCTGTCAAATACAATCCATGAGCAGGAACAGAATATCCTGCCTTACTTCGATCTTCACTTTTAATGATAGCTAGCAATCCTTCTTTATTTAACTTATTTTCACCTATTTCGATCAAGGTACCTACGATAGCCCTTACCATATTACGTAAAAAACGATTGGCCGAAATTTTAAAAACCAATTGATCTCCACAATTTTCCCAAACGGCATTCGTAATGGTACAATTATACGTTTTTACATCGGTTTTTGACTTACTAAAACATTTAAAATTCGTATAGTTTAACAGTAATTTAGCAGCTTCGTTCATTGCATCAACATTCAATGTTTTTTTATAGTAATAGGATTTATCTACACCAAAAGGATCTTTACTTAGGTTGACATAATATTCATAGGATCTGCTAATTGCATCAAATCGAGCATGCGCATCCTCTCTAACTAAATAAACTTTATGTATTGCAATATCAACAGGAAGAATTGAATTTAGTTTATACCGCAACTGTGCTGTATCTAACTCTTCAAAATGATCAAAGTGCGCCATAATTTGTTTGGCATGTACCCCAGTATCTGTTCTTCCTGCCCCAACAATAGCTACATTACCTCTTAATAAAGTAGACAAAGAATCTTCTAAAACTTCTTGAATAGAAATTGCGTTGGGTTGCCTTTGCCAACCGTGATAATTGGTTCCATCATAAGAAAGTTCTAAAAAGTATCTCATTTTAAGGTACGCTATTTATTTTCTATGTTTAAATTTAATTGGATCATGAACACCTGTTTTCTTACACACAAAACTCATCTTTTATATTGCTATGTATTAAACAGAATATCCTATTTTTACAAAATCCAGGGAACAAATATAACTCATATAAAAAGTAAGTACTATATCATATAGTTTTTATTATTATTCCCTCTCATAATTTTGTTAAAAACCACTAACCAAAGCTTTACCAAAAGCCCCTACCTATTGTGAAAAAAATACTTTTACTTAGTGATACGCATAGCTATATAGATGACCGCATACTACACTATGTTAAGGATGCCGATGAAGTCTGGCATGCAGGAGACATTGGTCACCTTAATGTAACTGATTCTATAGAAGCATTAAAACCTCTTAGAGCAGTTTATGGAAATATCGATGACGATAAAATTAGAACCACCCACCCTCTTCATCAACGTTTTGTTTGTGAAGGCGTCTCTGTATGGATTACACATATTGGAGGATATCCTCCCAAATACAATATAAATACTCGAGAAGAAATCAAAACAAACCCTCCTCAATTATTTATTTGCGGACACTCTCATATCCTAAAGGTCATCCCAGACAAAAAAAATGGAGTCTTACATATGAATCCTGGTGCCGCCGGTAAACATGGATTTCATAAAGTTCGTACAATGCTAAGATTTACTCTTGATAAAGGAAACATTGAAAACCTTGAAGTAATTGAACTAGGAAAAAAATAAAACCCGAAGTTGGCATACTTCGGGTTTTAACGCACTAATACTACTAAGATTTTAGGTTTATCGTAATCGATCTACAGATTTTACAAGATTCTCATCCCTTTTAATAGCCTTATTGGCCATCACTAATAAAACGATAGAAATAATAGGAATGATCATCCCAATACCTTTCTCAGAAACGTGAGTTTCTCCAGATACCGTTAGAGACCAATAAACAAATACTCCTAGTAAAATAAAGTTTAATAAGATATTGATACGCCCCAATACAAATTGAAGCTTTCTATTTTTGAACATAAAAATTGAAATCAACGACAAAGCCGAAGATCCCAGAAACAATCCTAAAAGAAATAATTTTTCGTTGGCGTAATGTGCTACTCCTTCAGAATCTATACCATATGGCAAATATATAGACAACACCCCAGAAACTAGAGCTACTAATAATAAATATATGGTTTGTATTCGTTGTAACATTATTATTTTTCCCTTAGAGGAAGCAAAAATAAGAGTTTCTTTTTAGAAATAAGTGTAAAAAATTAAAAATAAAGTTGTATACTTGCACCACAAAACCTGTAATCTTCTCAACCAAGGTTACTTACCTTCGAAATAAAATTTTCCTAGAATTCTTCTTTAGAAAATTTACACCTAAAACGTAAAATATACAACAATACACTTAAATGTTAGAGATTTCTGAATTAAAAGCGAAAAAGCTTCCTGAACTGCAAGATATTGCAAAAAACCTTAATGTACCGAAATACCGTACTTTAAAAAAGTTAGATCTTGTTTATCAAATCCTGGATCATCAAGCTGCAAACCCTAACAAGGTAAAAACTGTAGTTGCAGGAAATCCTGACGTTTCAGAAGAACCTAAGGCAGATAAACCCAAACCAAGCCGACAAAAAAGACCGCGTGCTAGAAAACCAGAAGCAAGTGGGACACCTGCCAGCAAAGAAGCTAACACTCCTAAAGAAAAGAAAAAGGAAGAGAGCACTTCAGGTTCAGAAAAAAAAGCCTCAAAAGACAATGAAGTAAAAACAACTTCTAACAACACCAACAGGCCTCCTCAAAACAAAAAAGAAGATACCAAAGAAAATACTCGTAATAGAAACAACGACAATAAACAACAAAACAAATCTCGAAACAATACCAATAACCATAAGAAGGAAAATGGAAATCGAGATAACAGAAATCGTTACAAAGAACCAGATTTTGAGTTTGACGCAATCATAGAAAGCGAAGGAGTTTTAGACACAATGCAAGATGGATACGGTTTTTTAAGATCTAGTGATTACAACTATCTCTCTTCTCCCGATGACATTTACGTATCTCAATCTCAAATCAGACTTTTTGGGCTTAAAACAGGGGATACTGTTTTAGGACAGGTAAGACCTCCTAAAGAAGGAGAAAAATACTTCCCTCTTATTAAGGTAAATAAAATTAATGGAATGGACCCTCAAGTGGTTCGAGACAGAGTTTCTTTTGAACACTTGACCCCTCTATTTCCTCAAGAAAAATTTAAATTAGCAGAAAGACAAAGTACCATATCAACTAGAATCATGGATCTGTTTGCCCCTATAGGTAAAGGACAAAGAGGAATGATTGTATCACAACCCAAAACTGGTAAAACAATGCTCCTTAAAGACGTTGCCAACGCCATTGCTGCCAATCATCCAGAAGTTTATCAAATGATTCTACTTATAGATGAAAGACCAGAAGAAGTAACAGACATGCAACGTAATGTTAAAGGAGAAGTAATTGCTTCTACTTTTGATAAAGAAGCTAATGAACATGTAAAAGTTGCAAATATTGTACTTGAAAAAGCTAAAAGACTTGTAGAATGTGGCCATGATGTTGTCATTTTACTTGATTCTATAACCCGCTTAGCTCGTGCTTACAATACAGTACAACCTGCAAGTGGAAAAATATTAAGTGGTGGGGTAGATGCAAATGCATTACACAAACCGAAACGATTCTTTGGTGCCGCTCGTAATATTGAAAATGGAGGATCTTTATCTATTATTGCAACCGCATTAACAGAAACAGGCTCTAAGATGGATGAAGTTATCTTTGAAGAATTTAAAGGAACGGGTAACATGGAATTACAATTAGATAGACGTATTGCTAACAAACGTATATTCCCAGCAATCGACCTTATATCTAGTAGTACTCGTCGAGATGATATATTATTAGATGATACAACCATACAACGTATGTGGATCATGCGTAAGTACTTGGCAGATATGAACCCAGTAGAAGCAATGGAATTTATCAACGACCGTTTTAAACAAACAAGGAATAATGACGAATTTCTCATTTCTATGAATGGCTAATAAACACAAAACAATATTAATTACAGGCAGTTACCTATTATAGATAACTGCCTGTTTTATTATATATTTATAAGAAAAACCAAATCTAAAACGTTTACTATTTTACCCCCATGAAAGTTTTCCTGTCATAAAAGGACTAAGCATAAAAAATTATACTATCATGAAGAACACATTCTATTTATTATCTTTTCTAATCATATCATTATCTAGTTGTCAAGGAAATAGCCAAACAACTGAAAACACAGAACACTCAGAAAAGCAAAACATAACTCCCGTAAGCGTTGCACCAGTTAATGGATTAGAAAGAGCTTATTTTGCAAGCGGATGTTTTTGGTGTGTTGAAGCCATTTATGAAAGTGTTAACGGAGTAAAAGAATCTATATCAGGTTATTCGGGAGGTCATACTTCGAATCCTACATACCAATCCAGCAATACTGGACGCACTGGTCATGCCGAAGCCGTTGAAATCATTTATGACCCAAAAGTTGTTTCTTTTGCAACATTAGTAGATGTATACTTTGGCTCACAAAACCCTACTCAAATCAATGGTCAAGGACCTGATCATGGCTCTCAGTATCGATCTATTATTTTTTACCAAAATGAGGAACAGAAAAAGATAATACAAGAAAAAAAAGAAGGACTATCCAAAAAACTTAATCGAAGAATTGCAGCAGAAATACTTCCTTTTCAAAAATTCTGGAAAGGAGAAGCATACCATCAAGATTATGAAAAAAGAAACCCAGGCAACCCATACATACGCAATATATCTATCCCTAGATTAAAAAAATTTCAAGCAAAATTCCCTCACCTGATTAAGAAAAAACATTAGTTTTCATATCCTTAAGCTCCTTTAAATAAAATAAAAAGCATTCTGCTTAGAGGGGTTGTAAAGTTAAGTTTATCGCATTAACCAATTAACAATTCATAAAATACACACAAAGCTTCATGTCCTAACATTTACCGCAAGCCTTAACATCAATATCTACATCATTACACCGGATTCTAAATCACTCGACACATTATAATAAATTCTATCTCCATAGCATTATCAAAAAACGCATTTCCAAAACCCAATCATCACTAAATAAAACAAAGAGAACAAATTAGTACTCATTTTTTGTTTTCTTTAACAAAAAAAACATCCTATAAAAAAGCGCTTAACCTCTTCAAAGAGCAGAACCGACTAATCATTTATCACGATTCTTAAAAACCAGTTATAAAACAATAAAAATCCGACGAAAAGCACAAATCAATAAAAACAATTCGTTTTTTTTATGCAAATAATATGAAAACAAGTTGTGTTTTTCATAATAAAACATTACTTTTGAGTCTGATTTAATAGTTTTCGTTTCAGCTGTTTAGTCGAAAATGTTCAAGTTTAGCTAAAGCATAAAACACCTAAAAAACTGATTACAAGCACATTAGATCAAGGAAGTTCTTTAAAAAACATGTATCAAACGTAAGTTTTACTTCCCATATGGCAAGTATAGATTTACCCCAAAAATATCTTTGGCATCTTTTTTGAAGTCCAAATTATTGACAAAAAATCTATTATTTGAATTAATTTTTACAAAAAAATAGCATTATTTAAAATTTATATTATAACCCAATCTACTTAAAACAAGCGATATGAAGTCATTTTTTACATTTATTCTGCTTTTGGTGATTACCTTCTCGTCCGCTCATGCTCAAAAAGATGGAGCATACTCTATGTCTTCTCAAAAACTAGAGGTTCGTAGTGGTCCAGGTCTTAACTTTAATACTATTGCCGAGGTTCCTCAAGGGACTCAAGTATATGTTATGAGTACTAATTACGGAGACTGGAGTGCCATACAGTACAAAAGTATGAACGGTTTTGTTATTACAAAACACCTTACAGAAGATAGTCGAATTGCAGATGCAGAAAGAGCTGCCAAAGAAGCAGCAGCAAAAAGAGAAGCAGCAAAGTTAGCTGCAGAACAAGCAATTGCTAAAGCCGAAGCAGCAAAAAGAGCTGCCGAAGAAGCTGCAAGAAAAGCAATTGCAGATGCAGAACGTCTAAAAAGAGAAGCTGAAGCAGCTGCAGCAAAAGCAATTGCAGATGCAGACGCAGCTAGAAAATCAAAAGAAGCTGCTGCCAGAAAAGCTCTTGCTGACACAGAAGAAACAAGAAAAGCTTTAGAAGAAGCAAACAGAAGAGCCGCTCGTGGTACAGATGTTGCTACTTCAAACCCTATAGAATCAACAACTGCCTCTGCAGGATCTAATTCTGGAGGGTCTACAAATTCTCCTGAAGCAGCCTCGATAGAAGTAGAGAGAGAAAACAAATACTCTTCTTGGGAGAAAAAGACTTACAAATCTGGTGCAACACCAAAGTCATATAACTTTAAAGGTAAGTTTGACTATAAGTTAGACAACTACTTAAAAATCAAAGTAGGTAAAAACACTCAAGTTGTTGTTAAAATGTACAAAATGGGTAAAACAAAGGCAGATGATCAGTTAACCCGTGTTACATTTATTAATAGAAACACCACTCAATTTATTAGAAATGTACCCGAAGGTGAGTACTACTTAAAAATTGCCTATGGTAGTGACTGGAGAGAAACTGATAGAAACGGTAAAAAGTATGGTAAATTTACTAAAAATGAATTGTACGAAAAAAGTGAACAAATCTTAAACTTTAATACTGTTAAAACATCTAAAGGAATTAACGTTCCTTCTTATAACCTAGCTTTAGACCTTCTTCCTGGAGGAAGTAAAGGATATAAAACGGGTAGTGATGAAAATATCTCTGCTGATGATTTTAACGAAAACTAAAATAATTAAAATACTACATCTATAATCACCAAAATATAAATGTAACAAAGCAACAGAATTCTTCGAATTCTGTTGCTTTCTTTTTTTACATCTCCATCCATCACCTTCTTATCATTATCTAAATAAAACCAAACCTAGCCGCTTGGCAATTTTGTAAAACATCTTATCAAAAGGAAATATTACTAGAATGCACAGTTTTTAAATCCTCTACACTTATTTTTATTGAAATCAACGCAAAAATTAGTTAATCCGATTACATTACAATCTAATAAAGAGGATACAGGGATCTAACGCTTATTATTTTAAGCAAAATCTCTGAATTTTTAACACAATCACAAAAAAAACAGCTTTAAGGAAGCTGTTTTTAATATTTATTGTTCTATGAATCTAAATTCATTAATCATTACGATGTCTCTCACGTGCTAATAATGTATTTTTCAACAACATTGCTATCGTCATTGGACCAACTCCTCCTGGAACAGGTGTAATAAAAGACGCTTTTTTACTCACTTTATCAAAATCTACATCTCCAACAATTTTATAACCTTTTGGCGAAGTCTCATCGGGTACTCTAGTAATACCAACATCTATGACCACTGCATCATCTCTTACCATTTCAGCCTTTAAGAAATCAGGCACCCCCAATGCAGAGATAACAATATCTGCCTGAGAAATAATTTGAGTTATATTTTTTGTGTGGCTATGAGTTAGTGTAACCGTAGAATTACCCGGCCATCCTTTTCTTCCCATCAAAATACTCATAGGCCTCCCTACAATATGGCTTCTACCAATAACTACTGTATGTTTTCCTTTGGTATCTACATCATAACGCTCTAACAATTCTAAGATTCCAAACGGAGTAGCAGGAATAAAAGTAGACATATCCAAGGCCATTTTCCCAAAATTCATAGGATGAAAACCATCTACATCTTTATCTGGATCTATAGCCAATAATACTTTTTGAGTATCGATTTGAGGAGGTAATGGCAACTGTACAATAAAACCATCTATTTCATCATCTACGTTTAATTCCTTGATCTTCGCTAACAACTCAACTTCACTAGTAGTACTGGGCATTTTTACCAAAGTAGATTCAAAACCTACTCGCTCACAAGCCCTTACTTTACTACCAACATATGTCAAACTTGCTCCATCATTTCCAACAATAACCGCAGCCAAATGAGGGACTTTCTCCCCTCTCTCCTTCATTTTTAAAACCTCGGCAGCAATTTCATCTTTAATATCGTTGCTAACTTTTTTTCCGTCTAATATTTTCATTCCCAATAATTACTTTATAAGTGTTCGAGTTAGTTACCTAATAAATTTATCTCATTTTACCCATCATTTGCATCATTCGTTTTCCGCCACCGCCTTGCATCATTTTCATCATTTTACTCATCTGATCGAACTGCTTAAGTAATTGGTTTACTTGCTGTATGGATGTTCCCGAACCTTTACCGATTCGCTTTTTTCTACTAGAATTTATGATTTGAGGTTTTGATCGTTCTTCTGGTGTCATTGAGTGTATGATCGCTTCGATATGTTTAAAAGCATCATCATCAATATCCATGTTTTTCATCATTTTTCCAGCACCAGGTATCATTCCAACAAGATCTTTCATGTTACCCATTTTCTTGATTTGCTGGATTTGTTTTAAAAAGTCATCAAATCCAAATTGATTTTTAGCTATTTTCTTTTGTAATTTTCTAGCTTCTTCTTCATCAAATTGTTCTTGAGCTCTTTCTACAAGAGACACAACATCTCCCATTCCTAAAATACGATCAGCCATACGAGATGGATAGAAAACATCAATTGCTTCCATCTTTTCTCCTGTACCGATAAACTTGATTGGTTTATTTACAACAGATTTTATCGAAATTGCTGCTCCACCTCGAGTATCTCCATCTAATTTGGTTAAGATAACCCCATCAAAATTTAAAACATCATTAAAAGCTTTTGCTGTATTAACAGCATCTTGCCCTGTCATAGAATCTACCACAAACAATGTTTCATTAGGAGTTATTGCTTTATGGATATTCGCAATCTCTGTCATCATTGCTTCATCTACAGCCAAACGTCCCGCAGTATCCACGATCACAACATTAAATCCGTTTGCCTTTGCATGGGCAACTCCAGCTTTTGCAATTGCTACTGGGTCATTATTTCCTCTATCGCTAAAAACCTCGACATTAATCTGTTCTCCTACTACATGTAGCTGATCGATTGCCGCTGGTCTATATACATCACAAGCAACAAGAAGTGGTTTCTTTGTTTTCTTGGTAGCAAGAAAGTTTGCTAATTTTCCTGAAAAAGTCGTTTTACCAGAACCCTGTAACCCTGACATTAAGATAACAGAAGGCTTACCAGACAAATCTACTCCTGCAACATCACCTCCCATCAACTCGGTCAACTCGTCTTTAACAAGTTTCACCATTAGTTGTCCTGGCTTTAAGCTTTTTAATACATTCTGCCCTAATGCTTTCTCTTTTACAGTTGCTGTAAACTCCTTTGCAATTTTATAATTTACATCAGCATCAACCAAGGCTCTACGCACCTCTTTGAGTGTTTCGGCAACATTTACTTCTGTAATTTGTCCATGCCCTTTTAAGATATGTAAGGCTTTATCTAACTTATCACTTAAATTATCAAACATATATTCTTTGTTTTGAAAATCTACCCTTTATTGATAGATGGGTGCAAATTTAAGGATTTGAAGCGTATTTATAAAGGAAGATGAATTGAATTATAAAAAGATTAAAGACAAAAGGTTGCAATTTAAAAAAGTAACTCCCTATTATAACAAAAAAGCTATTGAAAAATATACCGAAGCATGTATATTATCAATAGCTTATAAATTTAGTTAAGTTGTAATACATTAACTAAATACTCACTTTTTTTAGTTAACTTCTAAAAAGAACATGTAGAAGGAATCAAAATACCTTTAATAATATGTACAATACCATTTGAGGCTTCGATATCTGCCATGGCGACCTCAATATTTCCGTTAATAAATACTTTACCATCCATCATTTCTATGGTAACTTTTTCTCCCTGAAGGGTTGTTATCTCCTGTTTTTCCAGTAAATCTTCTGCCGTATATTTACCCGAAACCACATGATATAATAATACTTCTTTAAGCGTATCTCCCATAGGCAGTTCATCTAATGCTGCAAAAGCATCATTGGTGGGAGCAAAAACAGTGAACGGACCTTCTCCAGAAAGCGCATCGACCAATCCCGCTGATTGTACTGCACTAACCAAAGTTGATAACTCTGGAGTAGCTATAGCAAGTTCTACAATCGTGGGTAAAGGTTTCGGAGGCAGTAATACACCGCTGATCACATGTACAATACCATTAGAAGCTTCGATATCTGCAATTGCAACCTCAACATTTCCGTTAAGAAATACTTTGTCATCTATCATTTCTATAGTAACTTTCTCTCCCTGAAGCGTTGTAATCTCTTGTTTTGCAAGTAAATCTTCTGCTGTATATTTTCCAGAAACTACGTGATACAACAATACTTCTTTAAGAGTATCTCCTCCTGGTATGGATTCTAACGCGTCGAAAGCAGCATTGGTTGGAGCAAAAACAGTAAACGGACCTTCACCAGATAATGCCTCTACCAATCCTGCAGATTGTACAGCACCTACCAAAGTCGACAATTCTGGTGTCGCGATTGCTATTTCCAAAATACTTGGAGTCGGTTGTAATGAAGGTGGTAAAAGTACGGCTTCTATAATATGAATTATCCCATTGCCCCCCCCTATATTTGCTGAAATTACTTTGACTGTGTCATTAATTACAATTTCGTTATTTTCATTAAAGCTCACCTTTATATTTTCTCCTTGTAATGTTTCTGTTAGTTCTTCTTCTAGTAATTTTGAAGAGTTAAACCTTCCTGCTGCTACGTGATATAATAAAATTTCTTTTAACACCTCTCCTCCAGGAATCTCTTCTAATGCTTCAAATGCTGTATCTGTAGGAGCAAATACCGTAAAGGGACCTTCTCCTGATAATGCTGTGACCAAATCTGCTGATTGTAATGCAGCTACCAAAGTTGTAAACCTTCCATCTTCTACGATCAATTCTACAATGTTTTTATTAGGAAGTACAACTTCTGTCAGTTCGGCTTTCCAATTACCTTTCCCTACACCAGAGCCAAAAATTCTAAAACTCCCTTCTAAATTTTCATTTTCGTCTACTTTTCCGACTCCAAAAATTAAGCCCCCCTCAGGTAAGCGTATAACCAAATAAACAATTCCATCACAAACAACAGCACCTCTAACCCTTGCTTTTGTTCCGTCTGGAAGTGTTAACTTTCCTCTTACAATAGCAAAGCTTGCGTGGTACAACGTGTAATTTAATTTTAATTCGCCAGAGATTTCTGACCCCTCTCCAGCTCCACTATTCACTGTTGCTGAAAAATCATAAATTCTTTTTTCTCTACTGATCGTATTTACAGATTTTGATGCTACCGAAGTTTCTTCGGGGATGGTTAACTCTCCTTCAATAATGTTTTGAGTCATTTTCTCAATTTCATCAAAACTAATAACAGGCGATTCTTCAAAATCAATTTGTAGTGTTTCTTTACCAATACTTTCGTTATCATCATTTTGACATGACAATACCAATATCATACTCAATATGCATAAAAAAGACATAGAAGTTTTATTGAATAACTTTTTCATAATATTCATTTTTTTAGAGTTAGTAATTAAGATATAGTGTGAAATAACCCCATGATATTTGGTGATGATATATTAAATATCATGGGCGTTATATTGCGCTGGAGGGTTTATTTATGGTTATAGTGCAGGTAATATCACCTTGTCGATAGCATGAATAACACCATTAGCCGCCTGTACATCGGTCACAATGATATTACTCACTCTATTATTAGCATCGGTAAGCGTTGCTTGAGGCGCATCTGCCGTAATATCACCTCCTAATGTGGTTATGGTTCCACTAGAAAGATCTTCAGCTCTAACATTTGCACCAGCAACTACATGAAGGTTTAATGTAGCTGTAAGAGTAGCCTCATCTATATCGGCCAATGAACCCGCACTCAATTCTGTTAATAAGCTTGCAAATGCATCATCGGTGGGTGCAAAAACCGTAAATGGTGCAGGAGATGTTCCGTTTGCAGTGCTTAAAGTAGCCACATAGTTCTCATCTAACTGATCATCTCTTGTAAGGGCCGCTACCAAATTGCTAAAAGTAGCATCTGCTGTTGCAAAAGTTACAATAGTAGGTAAAGGGATTACTTTATCTACTGCATGAATCACTCCGTTATCTGTACTTATGTCTGCAGTGGTCACAGTAGATTCTCCATTAATCACCACGCCACCAGCTGTATTAATATACATACTTAGGTTTGCCATAGTGGTCGATTCTTGTGCCAAATTCTTGACATAACCAGTCGTTAGCATATTCGAAGTTACCCTATCCCCTATCACATGATTTAACAATAATTGCCTTAATGTTTCTGTTGGCACATCATCTAACGCAGTACCATCTAGAAAAGTTTCAAAAGCATTATTATTAGGTGCGAAAACGGTAAAAGAACCATCTCCTGCTAGTGTTTTATCTAATTCTGTTCTTTGTAAGGCAGCCAGTAGTGAACTATAATTAGCATTATTAGTTACAAAATCGGCAATTGTATTTGATACCGGAAGAGTCGTTGTTGAATCATCATCGTTATTACATGAAGTAAAACATACTATAAATGCAATAAAAATTAGGGTAAGTTGTCTTGTAAGTTTCATCATTCTAAATTTTTGATTATTTATTTTGATGATTAAACAACTCACAAAAAAAATCTCTAACCCAAGAATATGATTTTAGCATTTTTTTAACTTTTTGTTTAACAAATCATAGTTTTTATCAAACAAAAAGCGACTACCTAATCCAAAAACCTTTAATTTGAAGGATTATTATCATTTTCATCACAGGAAACGGCATACTCCAAAATTGTAGAAAGTAAATCGGTATTATGAGCTGCTTCTGTATTTTGCCCATTATGCAACTCCATGATTATAGGATATTTTATTGATATAGACATTTCTTCATTAAGATCACTCATAAATACGAACAGTTGAGCATCATGAATTGCGTCTATAGTTTTAAAAACATTTGTATTAGTATTAAAAGTAGAAAGTTTAAAAGGGTAATTAAAATCAATACATTCTATATCATCATCTTCATTAGAACACAAAGCAGCCAAAATTGTTAACTGCTCCTTATTATTAATACTTTTTTCTATATAGTCATGCATTGTAATAGTTATAGGGTATTGTATTTCTATAAAATCAGTTGTATGTATATCTATATAATCACTTAATTTAGTTATTTCTTTTTCTTTTCCATTAAGCAAAATAGTATACGGTAAATTAATGCTGTAACAATTACCGCCATCTACTAGATCATCATAAGAACCATCGTGTGTTGTAATATCTCGCATTAACTTCGCCAACCTAGAATCCTTTGGAATCGTATTATCCTGAGATTCATCAATAAATTCTCTTTCCTCTTTTTGGCATGCAATTGCACTTAATAGCACTAAACTTAACCATACCATTATGAAACCCCTTGCTTTCATTTTGTTCTATTTATTTATATAGTAACAATTTAAACGCAAAAATTCCTAATACCATCATGTTTTTTTTAATTTTAGACAAATTTACCAAGAATGTCCAAAGATTTGTTTGAGAATGTTTGCAACGAAAAGTTATTTTCTGAGGTTTTCAAAAAGTACTCAGAAAATCTTCACAACTTTATTTATTACAAATATGGTGATCACATAAATCCTAGAGATCAAGTACAGGAAGCTTTTATAAAACTCTGGAAAAACTGCAAAAAAGTACCGATTACAAAAGCAAAAAGTTTCTTATTTACAATTGCAAACAACTTAACGTTAAATGAAATAAAACACAACAAGGTTAAGCTAAACTATCAATTACAAAGCGGTAGTCAAAAAAATAAAACAGAAGAAAACCCTCAATACATCTTAGAAGAAAAAGAATATTTTGAAAAATATCAAAGAGCATTGGCCAAATTAACCGAACCCCAACGCGTAGCTTTTCTAATGAATAGAGCAGAAGGGAAAAAACACAAAGAGATCGCAGCATTACTTGGTATTTCTAGAAAAGCGGTTGAAAAAAGAATCTATGGTGCTCTCGAAAAGCTAAGAAAAGAAATAGAAGGGATATAAAAAATGTAATCATGACTGGGAATTTTTCTCATACGATTGTTATATAACTGAAATGTTGTTATGAAAAAGAAAAAAATCATATTAAAATGGTTGAATAACACAGAGCTCAACAAGGAAGAATTGAAGGCATTTGAGCAATTAGATGCCTTTGATTCTTATTGTAAAATATCCGAAGTAGCTAAAAGTTTTAAGGCACCTAATTATGATATTGAAGAAAACCTTAATGACTTAAAGAAACAATTACCTGAGCAAAGTTATCAAACAAAAACACCTCTTTCTATACCATCGATACTTATAAGAGTAGCTGCCATTTTTGTTATAGGAATTGTAACCTACTTTGCATTTTTTAATAAAAAAGACACATATATTTCTACTCTGGCGAATGAAAAAACTCATATTAATTTACCAGATTCTTCATTCGTTTATCTTAATGCGTTATCATCTTTAAGTTTCTCAAAAGACAATTGGATAAAGCAACGTAAAGTCTCTTTAACGGGTGAAGCATTTTTTAAGGTTGCAAAAGGGAAAAAATTTGATGTATTTACCAGTTCTGGAAGGGTGAGTGTTCTAGGCACTCAATTTAATGTAAAAAATAGAGAAAATTTTTTCGAAGTAACTTGCTATGAAGGTTCTGTAAAGGTTACCTATAACAAAAAGGTTACGACTTTGACCAAAGGAAATATTTTTTCGGTAATAAACAACACATTACATTACACCCAAACAACTACCCTATTACCAGATTGGCAAGAGAACAAAAGTTCTTTCAAAAGCTTACCCTATGCTTATATACTTAAAGAATTCGAAAGACAATACGATGTAACAATCCTAACAAAAGACATTAATTTAACCACCTTATTTACAGGAAGCTTTGTACATTATGATATTGAGACTGCATTACAATCTATTACCATACCTATGCGTTTAAACTATACAATTAATGATAAAAATATAACATTGTATAAAGAGTGATCAAAACTAAAACCATTGTTTTATTTATTTTATTACTTTTTACTTTTGTTTCTGGCAAAGCACAGGTAACAAACGAGAAGATTAGTCTTAAAATAGTTTTGAATGATATCCAAAAAAAATTCGGATATCATTTTTCCTATCTCGATAATGATGTAAAAGATATCACAGTCATAAAGCCATCAGATTCATTAGATTTTGACAGCATAATCATCTACCTAGAAAAAAGGACTCCATTTATTTACACAACTTTAAATGATCTGACCATTGCCCTAAGTCTAAAACAAAATCTTATAGAAGTTTGCGGAACCCTTTTAGATACGGATAAGCAAGTTATTGGTAGTGCAACAATTCAAACACAAAATTTTTCTACAATTAGTGATTCATCTGGTGAATTTAGGATCAAGGTTAATTCTGATACCGAATTAATAACTATTAATCATTTAGGCTATTACCCAATAAAAATAGACGTCAAAGATTTTGACATAAATACATGTAACGAAATTATCTTAACCCCACAAGTTGAGTACTTAAATGAAATTCTTCTAAGGGATTATTTGATTAAAGGAATTAATAAACAAACAGATGGTTCTATAGCCATAAACTATGATAATTTTGGTGTTCTTCCGGGTTTGCTCGAACCCAATTTATTACAAACTATCCAGGCTTTACCGGGAATTCTAAGCGTTAACGAGACAATTTCTGATATTAATGTTAGAGGAGGCACCAACGATCAAAATTTAATCTTGTGGGATGGTATAAAAATGTATCAAACAAGTCACTTTTTTGGTTTAATCTCTGCTTTTAACCCCTATTTAACCAAAAATGTAAAACTTTTCAAAAACGGATCTAGTGCTGCTTATGGAGATGGGGTATCCAGTGTTATTGCAATGAATACCAGTAATAAAATCTCTAAGGATACCAACACTAGTATCGGGGTAAATCTAATTAGTGTAGATGGATACACAGACACTCCCATAGGTAAAAAGTCCTCGTTACAATTTGCGGTACGACATTCTATAAATGGAATAATCGAAACCCCTACTTATCAAAAATACTTTGATAAAACTTTTCAAAACTCAGAGGTAATTGATGTTAGAAGCTCTGATGATCAATTCTCTTTTTATGATACCAGTATTCGATGGATCTATAAAGTAACATCTAAAGATTTTATTAAGATAAATGCTTTGATCATGCATAATGATCTAAGGTTTCAGGAAAATTCTATTATAAATCAATTAAATATTGCCAGAGAAAGTAGCTTAGAACAAAACAATAATGCAGGAGGTATTTTATACTTTAAGGAGTGGAGTTCTACTTTTCAAAGCAAAATATTGGCATATGGGACCGACTATAAATTAAAAGCTATCAACTCTGATATTGAAAATAATCAGCGTCTTTTACAGGAAAATCATGTATTAGAAAATGGCATAAAGCTGGATGCTCTATATAAACCGAGCACTCGTTACAATTTTAAAACTGGCTATCAATTTAATGAAACTGGTATTTCGAATCTTCAGGACCTAAACAATCCTGTTTTTAGGGATCGTATTAAGGAGGTATTAAGAACACATAGCATTTTTTCTGAAATCGAATATAGATCTTCTTCTGAAAAAGATCTTTTACATGTTGGAGTACGGTTAAACTATTTTGAAAAATTTGACAAGTATGTTATCGAACCAAGGATAAGCTTTCACAAAAGGTTTGCAAATCATTTTACGTTAGAGTTTTTGGGCGAAATTAAAAATCAAACTACCTCACAGGTTATTGACCTTCAAAACGATTTTTTGGGAGTAGAAAATAGAAGGTGGATTTTATCTAACAATCAGGATATACCAATACTAAGAAGCGTACAAGGTTCGATGGGTTTAAGTTTTAAAAATAATAGTTGGTTAATTAATACTGATTTTTATTATAAAGATGTAAATGGTATTATTACCAGAAGCCAAGGTTTCCAAAACCAATTCGAATTTATACAAGACCACGGTAGTTACAACGTATATGGTATTGATTTTTTAATTAACAAGAGATTTAAAAGCATTAGTACCTGGCTAAGTTATTCTTATGCAGACAATGAGTATACTTTTCTTAATTTAAACGAAACAAAATTTCCTAATAATATTGATGTTAGACACAATTTGAATGTTGCTGTAGCCTATTCTATTAACGATTTTAAATTGTCTGGAGGTATCAATTGGCATAGTGGAAAACCTATTACCGAACCACAATCAGATAACGCAATCGAAAACAGTATTATCAACTATAAAAAACCAAATAGTTCGCGTACCACCGATTACTTACGCATCGACTTTTCTACTACTTATAAATTTAAAATAACAAAAAAAATTAGAGCACTTGGAGGGGTCTCTATTTGGAATGCCTTAAATGAAGAAAATATTTCAAATAAATTTTACAAAATACATAATAGTGACGAAAACGCTATAGACGAAGTAAAACAGTTTGGATTGTCTTTTATTCCAAACATCGTATTTAGATTAAATTTCTGAAATATTTTTTATTCCGGTATGCACAATTATTTCCTTACCATTTTTTGATTTTACTACATTTTCTAAAATTGTAAAGCCCTTTTTTTCAAAAAAAGGTTTTGTAATTGCGTTTATTTTGGTTGTCAGTGTTTGTATTCCAGATTCTTTTGCAACTTTTTCTAATGTCTTATAAAGTTCCATCGCTATCCCATGCCCCTGATAGTTCTGATGAACAAAGATATAATCAATGGTACCATCTCTATTTAACAAAAAAGAACCTATTATTTCTCCATTTAATTTGGCATTATATATATAATCGGTTACAAACTTCTTTTTCCAGTATTCTTTATTTCTCGCCAACTTCGAATACTCTTTAATTTCGGATTTTGTAAATATTTTAGACCCGTAAATCGTTACAGTTTGATAAAATAAACGCTGCATTAAAGATAAATCCAACGTGGTAGCTCTCTCTATTCGAAATTTCATTATACTAAAATAGAAAACAGATCTTTACTACCCAACTAATCGTAAATAGTATTTATAAAAATGAGAGATTAAAAGACAAAAAAAATGGTTACTCTTGAAAGAATAACCATTTTAACAAACTGAATTCACATAAATTATTGGCAACCCCCCAGCTGCTCAATAAATTCTTCAATATTTTAGTAATACAAATATGTTACGTTAGAAACATCTGTATTTTTAAAAATCTTTAAATAAACTTTTAACAATTAAAAACATATAGTAAATATACTACACAACCTTATTTCTTTGCTATCATACTGTATGAACGGTATGTTTGACTGTATAAAGTGTCATTTTCATTACATAAAGTGAATCTCTATGTATATACTTCGCTTATTAACTGTTTTCAATGAACTAAAGCATTTATTATTGCTTCTATATATAAAACGATCCTAACATCATATACCCTATCATTTTTTCAAAAAAAATATCTCTTGATCTCCAAAAAACCAACAAACACCTGAAAAACAACACTTAATAAAACAAAAAAAAGCACAGTTATTTAAAAAAAAATAAAAAAGCCTCAAAACTGAGGCTTTATCTGAGTAAAATTTAATACAAATTTTAGATAGGTATATAATGATATGTTTTTACAAATTCGAAAAACAGATTTTGACAAACATCTTTTTGGCTTATATTTTTTATGAAGTTTAGCCAAAATTAGATAACAGAAACAACCGTTACATCTTAAAGGTGAATTACTCTATATTATCTAATTTTAAAAGAGATCGTTATCAACCATTACATTCTCTCGGGAACACTAATCCCCAATAACCCTAGTGCAGATTTTATGGTAGTTCCTACTATTTCTGAAATCTGAACTCTAAATATTTTTTCTTCTTCTTTTTCAGCTCCAAATATGGATACATTTTGAAAAAATGAGTTGTAGTTCTTTACCAACTCATAGATATAATTTGCCACCAACGCTGGACTAAGTTCATTTGATGCATTTTGAATAACATCTGGATACAATTCTAAAAGCTTAATAAGTTCCTTTTCTTTTGGATCCAATTTTACTTCTGTTACTATTATAGAACGATCAAAATCTGCTTTGCGTAAAATTGCTTGAATACGAGCATAAGTATATTGTATAAAAGGCCCTGTATTACCCTGAAAATCTACAGACTCCTCTGGATTAAAGAGAATACGTTTCTTAGGATCAACTTTTAAGATGTAATATTTTAAAGCTCCAAGTCCTATAACACGATACACCTCTGCTTTTTCTTCATCTGTATAACCATCTAACTTACCTAAATCCTGAGATATCTCTTCTGCAGTTCTAGCCATTTCGATAATCAAATCATCTGCATCTACAACGGTACCTTCTCTGCTTTTCATTTTTCCGCTTGGCAAATCTACCATACCATAACTCAAGTGGTGTAGGTTTTCTGCCCAATCATACCCTAATTTCTTCAAAATAAGAAATAGTACCTTAAAATGATAATCTTGTTCATTACCAACTGTGTAGATCATCCCGCCAACGCTCGGATTATCTGTAACTCTTTGTATTGCTGTACCAATATCTTGCGTCATATAAACTGATGTACCGTCACTACGTAATACCAATTTTTCATCCAATCCTTCATCGGTAAGGTCACACCAGACAGAGCCATCTTCTTTTTTAAAGAAAACACCTTTAGCCAAACCTTCTTCGATATTGTTTTTACCTAACAAATAGGTATTACTCTCATAATAATAACTATCAAAATCAACTCCCAAAGCTTTGTATGTCTGATCGAATCCTTCATACACCCAACCGTTCATTGTTTTCCATAATTGAACTACTTCGCTATCACCCGACTCCCATTTTCTAAGCATTTCTTGAGCCTCTACAATAATTGGAGCTTCTTTCTTTGCTTCGTCTTCGGTTTTGCCTTGATCTATTAATGCTGCTATTTGTTCTTTATATTTTTGATCAAACTTTACATAATAATTACCTACTAATTTATCTCCTTTTAAACCAGTAGATTTGGGAGTAGCTCCATTTCCAAACTTTTGCCAAGCAATCATCGATTTGCAAATATGAATCCCTCTGTCATTAATAATCTGGGTTTTAAACACTTCTTTACCACTAGCCTTTAAAATCTCTGCTACCGCAAACCCTAATAAATTATTTCGAATATGCCCTAGGTGTAATGGCTTATTCGTATTAGGAGAAGAGTATTCTACCATAACAGCTTTTCCATCTTTTGAAGGTGTTACAAAACCAAAATTTTTGCGGTCTTTAATTTGGGCAAAGAAATCAAGATAATATGAGTCAGAAATTACCAAGTTTAAAAAACCCTTTACTACATTATAACCTTCAATTTCATTTACATTATCTACCAAATACTTTCCAATAGTCTCTCCTATTTGCATAGGGTTTCCTTTAACTTGTCTAAGCATCGGAAAAACTACTACTGTTATATCCCCTTCAAATTCTTTACGAGTTATTTGTAATTCTACAGACTCGAGAGCCACGCTAAATACTTCTTGTATTGCTTCTTTTACTTTATCTGATATGATTTGATGTATACTCATCTTCTAAAATTAAGGCGTAAAGATAATAGAATTTACAGAGTCTCACTAAGTGTTTTCTTATCATTTCCTTACGATCATATTAAAAACATAATTATCCTAAAGAATTTAAAATTATTTGTATCTTTTAAATAAAAATGAAAATTCTTCTTACCGGAGCCAATGGTTATATTGGAATGAGATTACTGCCTGTTCTATTAAATTCTGGTTACGAAGTTATTTGTTGTGTAAGGGATAAAAGCAGGTTATCAATCCCCGATGAAATAAAAGAAAGAGTTCACATCATAGAAATTGATTTCTTGAAACCGATTAATATATCAATCCTTCCTAAGTGTATCGATGCTGCTTATTACTTAATCCATTCTATGAGTTCCTCGACACAAGATTTTGACAAAAAAGAAGAACTTTCTGCTCAAAATTTTAACAAGTACTTAGAACATACTCAAATAAAGCAAGTAATTTACCTTAGTGGCATTGTAAATGAAAATATATTATCAAAACATTTACGATCAAGAAAGCATGTTGAAGAAATACTTTATCAAGGTAATTACAACCTTACAGTATTACGTTCTGGTATTATTGTTGGTTCTGGTAGTTCCTCTTTCGAAATTATTCGAGATCTCTGTGAAAAATTACCAATCATGATTACTCCTAAATGGGTAAATACACCCACACAACCTATAGCTATTAGAGATGTACTTAGTTTTATGGTTGAGGTATTAGGAAATAAGGATTGTTTTAATAAATCCTGGGATATTGGAGGGCCCGATATTCTTACCTACAAAAAAATGCTTAAATCGTATTCTAAAGTAAGAGGTCTCAAATTATTTATCATAACACTACCTTTAATGACTCCTAAATTATCATCATACTGGTTATATTTTGTAACATCTACCTCATATAAACTTGCTTTAAATCTTGTAGACAGCATGAAAATACCTGTAATTGCCAAAGATGCAAAACTACAATCATTATTAGGTATTTATCCTTCTACTTACCAAAAGGCTGTTGAGTTAGCTTTGATAAAAATAGAGCAAAACCAAGTAGTTTCTAGCTGGAAAGATTCTATGATAAGCGGCCGTTTTAAACAAAGTATTCAAAAATATATAACAGTACCTAAGCGTGGATGTTATAAAGATTATAAAAAACTACATGTGTTAAATGTAAAAACTTCCTTGGATAAAATATGGGCCATAGGTGGTGAAACGGGGTGGTATTACGGAAATTGGCTATGGAAAATCAGAGGGTATTTCGACAAATTATTTGGAGGTGTAGGCCTAAGAAGAGGTAGAACTCATCCCTATGAGATTTCTTCTGGAGATGTTATAGACTTTTGGAGGGTTTTGGTAGCTGACAAAAATAACAAGCGATTATTATTATTTGCTGAAATGCGTATTCCGGGAGAAGCATGGTTAGAGTTCGACATTGATACAAACGACACTTTACATCAAACAGCTACTTTTAGACCCAAAGGAATTTGGGGAAGAATATACTGGCATTTACTAACTCCTTTTCACTACTTTATCTTTCGGGGTATGATTCGAAAAATTGGTCTCTAAAGTTTTTCTCCCAAGATAAAATACACAATTCATCGATAAGTAACGATATTTTTTGTATTTTAAATATAAAATGTATTTAACCGATATATGAAGCAACTTTTACTCTCTATTTTTTTATGTATCCCTATTTTATTTTCATCATGTAATTCTGATTTTACAAAGGATCCAGAACTCTATAATCTTGTAATGCTTCTTACCGGTGAATTTTCTAATGAGATTCAAGCAGAAAACGACATTAACTTTCCACATCTTACCCTAAAAAACACTCGTATTTGGGAAAATAGATCTGGATATTGGATGTTTTCAGAAATTTCTGATATTCGACAAAACGGCCGCGTCTATTTTCAAAGAATAATACATTATGACAGGCTAGATTCGGTAACCCTTAGGAGTACTAGTTATAAAATACCGAACCTCAAAAAGCATCAAAACATTAGTTCTAATATAGATTTTCTCAATCAATTACGTTTAGAGGATTTAGAAATAGTTATGGGGTGTCAAATGTATTTTAAAAAAGAAACTTCTACTATATATTCTGGAAAGACTAAAAAAGGGGCTTGCACCAGTAGCATCCCCAATGTTGATTATATCCTAAGTACATTAATTGTAAGTAATGGAAAAATTTCTTCCTGGACCAAAGGTTTTAACAAAGAAGGTGACCATATATGGGGTAAAATAAAAGGTCCCTATAAATACATTAAAGTATTTGATAATTAAAAAATGTTCTTTTATAACTATTCAACAAAATCTGCAAGCGTCTTATTCTCTAAAACCTTTAAGGTATTATCTCGTACTTCTATCATTACACTATGTACAGCACAAGCGCCTTCATCTGGACAATCGCTACATTTTTCATAAAAATTAAGACTCACACAAGGTACCATCGCAATAGGGCCTTCTAAAACTCTAATTACAGAAGCTATGGTAATATCTTTTGGGTCCTTAATCATATAATAGCCCCCTCCTTTTCCCTTTTTAGAGCCTAAAACACCTGTTTTTCTTAATGTTAGTAATATACTTTCCAAAAATTTCTGAGAAATATTCTCACTCGTTGCTATTTCAGAAATCAATACAGGATGATCACACCTTTTACGCGCTATATAGGTAAGCGCCTTTAATCCATATTTTGTTTTCTTAGAAAGCATATTTACTATATTACAAATTTGTACAGGTCATTTTGTCAAAAATGGTAGTTATTCTAAAAAAAGAAAAACTCGAGATTCACATTACAAACTTTTAGGAAGAAAAACTTCGGCCATCATACAACGTGCACTCCCACCACCTAATGTTTCAATGGTTGCAAGATCACTATAAAGAATGGCGCAATGCTTTTCTATTTTTGTAATTTGATCTTTTGTTAAACTCTTGAATGCAGATTGAGACATTACAAGATAACGTTTATCTTCGAAACCTACAACTTGAAGTACATTACCTGCAAAACGACTCACTTGATCCTCTGTAATCTCAATCACTTCTTTTCTATCGTTTTTTAGATGATTTATCAAATTTTTACGTTCTTTTTTATCATCTATACATGCTAGGCATACGATTGCAAAAGTTTCTCCAATTCCCATCATCACGTTTGTATGGTATATCGGTAATCTTTCACTTTGTACGGTTTGATATGCTGTAAAAATAACAGGTGTATATTCAAAATCTTCGCAGAACTCTATCACCAACTCTTCGCTAGCTCGTGGTGATAAAGCACAATATGCTTTTTTATGAATACGATCCAAAACAAGGCTACCTGTACCTTCTAAGTACAATTCTTGAAGCTCTGCATCTGTATAATCGATACAGTTATTTATTTTATAACCTGCTAGTTCTATTTGCTCTAATACTTCTAACCTACGTTCCTTCCTTCTATTTACCGCAAACATAGGATACAATCCTACATCGCCATTTTCATGAAATGAGATCCAATTATTAGGAAAAATTGAATCAGGAGTATCCTCATCCAGAGTATCTTCATTTACAACTACCTGTATTCCAGCACTCCTAAGTACGGCAATAAATTTATCAAACTCACCTAAAGCAATCTCATTGACATTAGAGTGATTCACATTCTTCTGGTAATAATTATTGATTGCAGTCTGTTCATTCATCCTAAAATGCCTAGGACGAATCATTAAAATAGTATTTGTTACTTGCGCTTCCAAAAGATTAGTTTATCATTTTTTCTGTTATTGATGCTGTAGTCTCTTTTAAAACTTTAAATGCTGCTTCAGCCATTTTATTACCTTTATTATCAAGGGTGGGGTTTACTTCAACCACCTCAAAACAACTCGTTTTACCCGTACTAACAAATGCTTTAATAATTTGTATTGCTTCATCGATATCAAATCCTTTAGAAACAGGGGTTCCTGTTCCTTTAGATATCATATCGCAGTCCATACTATCAACATCAAATGAGATATAAATCATATCACATGTATCTAATTTTTGAACTGCTTCTTGCAAACATTTTTCAAACCCTCTATACCTCATTTCTTCTACGGTATAGTTCTTAATTTGTTTTTCTTCAATCGATTTATCTTCGGCTTCTTCTGTATCTCTTACCCCAAAATATATTACATTTTGAGCTTCTACCTTTTGCCCTTGAACACCAATATTCTTCATTCTATCCCATAAAGCCGCAGTCTCCTGAGATATTTCATTCGTTTTATAGTTTAAATTATCTCTGTTTAACGCCGCCGCCAGTGGCATCCCATGGATATTTCCAGATGGAGAGGTATATGGAGAATGTAAATCTGCATGTGCATCTACCCAGACAACACCAAGTACTTTATCTGGATAAGCTGCCTTGATACCACTTATAGTTCCTAATGCAGAAGAATGATCCCCAGACAATACGATTGGATAGGTATCATTTTTAAGATTGCTTGCCACACTATCACTTAATCGAGTACATACATTAATCACACTACCGATTCGTTTAGCAAAGGAATTATTGACTTTATTATATATTGTTTCATTTTCTGTTTCTACATCTTCGAACGCATATAGATTGAAGTAATCATCATGACCATTAATAGCTGCGATCTCTATTGCATCAATCCCAAGATCAGAACCCCTGGTTCCTGCTCCAATATCTGACCTATTCTTTATTAACTTAATTTCTTTCATGTATATATTCACTTATTAAGGTAAGCAACTTAGGTTTTCTTAATTCACTGCAAAAGTAGCATTTTACATTTATACTTTACCATTTTTATGATTATCCGTTTTGTGTAATAATGATATTTTCAATGTCATTCCGAATTTATTTCGGAATCTTATTACACTAATATGTGCTAGTTTATAACAAGAACCTGAAATCAGGTTGACAATGATGAATTATTATTCATTCCGGACATTCAAACTATTTTTCACAAAAACACAAAAGCCTTACAATGGCACAAACATTATAAGGCTTTATTTTATAAAAAATTATATATTATTTGCGCTTTTCAACAGCTACAAACGGTCTATTTCTTTCTCCTATATAAATTTGTCTTGGTCTTCCTATAGGTTCTTTACGAAGTCTCATTTCTCTCCATTGCGCGATCCAACCTGGTAACCTACCTAATGCAAACATTACAGTAAACATATCTGTTGGGACTCCTAGTGCTCTATATATAATACCTGAATAGAAATCTACATTTGGATATAATTTTCTTTGCACAAAATATTCATCTTCTAACGCTACTTTTGCAAGTTTTTTGGCAATATCTAATACAGGGTCTTCTATACCAAGGTCCCCTAAAACTTCCTCTGCCGCAGATTTAATTATTTTTGCTCTTGGATCAAAGTTTTTATATACTCTATGTCCAAATCCCATTAAACGGAAAGGATCATTTTTATCTTTGGCTTTTGCGATATATTTTCCGACATCGCCACCATCTCTTTTTATCGCCTCTAACATTTCTATAACTGCCTGATTCGCTCCACCATGAAGAGGTCCCCATAATGCAGAAATACCTGCAGACAATGATGCAAATAAACCTGCATGAGAAGAGCCCACTATACGTACTGTAGAAGTCGAACAGTTTTGCTCGTGATCTGCATGTAAAATGAGTAATTTATCTAAAGCATCATTTACTATCTTATTTGCTCTATAGGTTCTATTTGGCCTAGCAAACATCATTTTATGTAAATTCTCTACATACCCCAATGAGTCATTACCATAATCAAGGGGAAGGCCTTGTCGCTTTCTCATTGTCCAGGCTGCCAATACCGGAAATTTTGATAATATCTTAACAATTGCATCGTACATTGCTTCTTCTGATGCAACGTCTACTGATCCCGGATTAAATGCTATTAATGCATTGGTCAATGAAGAAAGTACTCCCATTGGGTGTGCACTTTTAGGAAATCCATCAAGGATTTTTTTCATATCCTCATCTACATGAGATTCTTCTTTGATATCATTACTAAATTTTTCCAATTCGACCGCAGTAGGAAGATCTCCAAAAATCAACAAATAAGCTACTTCTAAAAAATCCGCTTTCTCAGCCAGTTCTTCGATAGCATATCCTCGGTATCTAAGAATTCCTTTTTCTCCATCCAAAAAAGTAATAGCACTCTCACAGCTTCCTGTGTTTTTATATCCAGGATCGATAGTGGTAATACCACCAGTAGCTCCTCTTAATGCTTTTATATCAATTCCTAATTCACTCTCTGTTCCCTGAATAATAGGAAACTCGTATTTGTTACCGTCGATTTCTAACGTGGCTATTTTTGACATATGATTGTTTTAGATTTTTGCAATTATTGTAGGATTGCTAATTTACGAAATATAGTGTTAACAGAATATTAATCGTAATATCAATTACTGCCTTACAACCTATTTTATGAAATCTTTAAAAAACACCTTTCCAAAATAGTATTTTCACAATCAGGGTTTTTCTTGAAGACCTAATTACTAGTAAATTGCTACATAAATTAACGTTTTTTCAATTAGAGAATGTAATAGTATTACTTATGCCTGAAATCATCTAGGGTATAGTACTAACCTGAGTTCGATTAATATTTAGAGGATTTTTTGTAGCAAAAAAGATAAGTTTTTAGTAAATTAAAGTACTGAATTTCAATTTATTAATCTAAAAACCTATCTATGATATCTTATGC
>NZ_JBFMKP010000024.1:0-85457 GCF_040786235.1 Aquimarina discodermiae | reverse complement strand
ATTTAACCGAAGAAATCACAGAGTATCAATACTCGATAAAATAGTAGAGCGATGTGTAATGCATCAGCCTGTTACTATCAAACAAGTAAAAACCATTGCGAACTAAATGGGTAACCCTATAAAATTATTCGTAGTTTGTTTTTTTTCTTGATCGTATAACAAAATAAAAACCAGCTATAATAAAGGGGATACTTAACCATTGTCCAGTAGATAAAACATGTCCCAATGAATCTTCAAATCCGCCTTGACTCTTTTTTACAAATTCTACCGTAAATCGTACAATCCAGATAAGAATTAAGTACAATCCAAAAAGAAAACCTTGATGATTTCGCTTATCAGTTTTCCAGTAAGTAAACCATAGGATTATGGATACAAAAACATATCCAAATGCTTCATACAATTGCGCAGGGTGACGATAAGGGACAGCGTCTACTATAGCAGAAAATTGGGGATTTTCAACAATTGCGGTATAGGCCTTGTTTATGTTTTTAATTCCCGTTTCTCTAACCACTTCACTTTTGCTTAATCCATCCCGTATAAATTTAACACCAAATACAGAATCTCCAGATTCATTACCAATAATCTCAGAGTTAAAGAAGTTTCCTAAACGCACAAATATTCCGCCAAAAGAAGCTGGAATAGCAACTCTGTCTAGTACCCATAAAAAATGTTTGTGAATTACATTTTTAGCGTAATAGTACATGGCAATGATTATACCTATTGCGGCACCATGGCTTGCTAATCCTTGAAATCCAATAAACTCGAATGTTGGTTTAAATCTAAAAGGTAAAATAATCTCTAGTAGGTTGTTTTTATAATAATCCCAATCATAAAAGAAAACATGACCTAGACGTGCTCCTAGTAGCGTGGCTACGACAGCATATATAAAAATAGAATCTAGTTTTTCTATAGAAACATTTTCTCGGATATATATTTTTTTCATCAAATACCAGCCTAATGAAAATGCCACTACAAACATTAGACTGTAAAATCGTATGACAAAGAAACCGAGATCTATTCCTTCTGCAGGGTTCCAGATAATTTTTGATAAGATCATGTGTGCGATTGTTTTTTTGTGGAAGTAAATATAGGTATTTAAACTATAATCGTTGAGTTAAGAAATATTAACTAAAATAAAAATGTTCTTTTAAAAAAATATCTTATTGCAATAAAAAATCAGGGAGCTTTTTCTTTTTTTTCAGGAACAGGGTCATAACCGCTTCCTCCCCAAGGGTGGCAGCTAAATATTCGTTTTATCGAGAGCATACCTCCCTTACGCAAACCATGCTTTTGTAATGCCTCTACGGTATAGTGAGAGCATGTAGGTTGATATCTGCATGTTGCTGGCGTTAAAGGGGAAATTACGCGTTGGTATATTCGTACCAATCCAATAAATGGAAGAGTAATAATTTGCTTTATGGTAACTTTGGTGGCCAAATAACTTTAATTTAAAGAAAAAGTGGTGCCTTCTCGACCATCTTTAAGCTGAATTCCAATTTCAAGAAGCTTATCTCTAATTTTGTCACTAGTGGCAAAGTCTTTATTGATTCTTGCTTCTGCTCTAAGGTTAATCAGTAATTCTACGGTACCAGAAAGTTTATCCCCAATATCAGATGATGTAGAGTTAGAATCTGTCAAACCTAAAATATCAAAAGAAAAATCTGAAATAGTTTTTCTTAATACTTCAAGATCGATTATAGATATCGTTGCTTTTTGTTCTTTAACGGTATTGATAAATTTGACTGCATCAAATAGCTTAGCGATTAATATAGGGCTATTAAAGTCATCGTTCATCGCGTTGTAGCACTCTTGTCTCCAGACTTGCACATCAAAACCTTCTGTGTTGTTACCAGTAGGAAGAGAATTACATGTTTGTATCGCATCCATTAACTTGTAGTATCCTTTTTCAGAAGCTTCTAATGCATCATTCGAAAAATCTAAAATACTTCGGTAATGCGCTTGTAGCATAAAGAACCTTACAATAGTTGGATCAAAAGCTTTGTTAAGAATATCGTTGTTTCCAGAAAATAATTCGTCAGGAGAGATTGTGTTTCCTGTAGATTTAGACATTTTTTTGCCATTAAGCGTAAGCATATTAGCATGCATCCAGTAATTTACTGGGGTTTGCCCACATGCAGCTTCGCCTTGTGCTATTTCACATTCGTGGTGAGGAAATTTTAAGTCCATTCCTCCTCCATGAATATCAAATCGCTCTCCAAGGTACTTGGTGCTCATTGCGGTACATTCCAGATGCCAACCAGGAAAGCCATCACTCCAGGGAGAAGGCCATCTCATGATATGTTGCGGTTCTGCTTTTTTCCATAGCGCAAAATCCTGTGGATTTTTCTTGTCATCTTGTGCGGTTAGTTCACGTGTATTGGCAATCATATCTTCAACATTACGACCGCTTAACTTTCCGTAATCATTACTTTCGTTAAATTTTACCACATCAAAATATACAGAGCCATTAGATTCATAGGCAAAACCATTGTCTATAATTGTTTTTACAATCTCTATTTGTTCAATAATATGTCCGGTTGCTGTTGGTTCTATACTAGGCGGAAATGTGTTGAATTTATCCATTACCTGATGAAAATCTAAGGTGTATCTTTGTACGATTTCCATTGGCTCTAGTTGTTCAAGTCGCGCTTTTTTTGCAATCTTATCTTCACCTTCTTCAGCATCGTTTTCAAGATGACCAGCATCAGTAATATTTCGTACATAACGAACTTTATAGTCAAGATATTTTAAGTATCTGTATATAAGGTCAAAAGAAATAAATGTGCGGCAGTTTCCTAAATGTACATTGCTATATACCGTTGGGCCGCATACATACATACCTATATTACCCTCTGTAATGGGAATAAATACTTCTTTCTGCCCTGATATAGAATTGTAAATTTTTAATTCTTGTGTTTTGTACAACGAATTTGCTGCCATAATCTATGATAATGCTAGTGATTGATAATTAAAAACGAAATTAAAAAGAGGTGTCTAATTTGATGTAATCCAAAAATTCTCGACGTACAGAGTCTTCTTTAAATTTACCACCAAACTCACTGGTAATAGTACTACTTTCGATATCGCGAATTCCTCGAGAGTTAACACATAAGTGCTTTGCGTCGATAACGCAAGCTACATCTTTTGTCCCCAGAACAACTTGAAGATCCTGAACAATTTGCATCGTCATACGTTCTTGTACCTGAGGTCTTTTTGCATAATAATCTACGATACGATTCATTTTGGATAATCCAACTACGGTTCCATTAGAAATATAAGCTACATGAGCGCGCCCTACGATAGGGAGTAAATGGTGCTCGCAGGTAGAGTATACAGTGATGTTTTTCTCTACAAGCATTTCACCATAGTTGTAGTTATTGTTAAATGTTGAGGCGTCTGGTTTTCTTTCGGGATGTAATCCTGAAAAGATTTCGTTTACAAACATTTTTGCAACACGTTGTGGTGTTCCTTTTAGACTATCATCTGTTAAATCAAGTCCCAAAGTCTCCAGAATATGCTTTACATCTTCTCTAATCAAAGCAATTTTTTCACTATCACTAAGTTTGAAAGCATCTTCTCTAAGAGGGGTAGTAGCACTTGTTGCTACATGATTATCTCCTAATGCTTCGATTGCTTCAAGATCCTTGTCAATTTTCACACTTCAAAATTTAAATATTCATTACAGTTTTTTGTAAAAAGAAAAGAAGTATAATGTAACCACAGCTATCGGATACAATATAACTTCATACTTTTTTAATGTTATTGATCAATGTTTTTTTTATCGATCAACATAATAAGCTGCAAAGATACAATTTTGTTGTTTTAGTTGGTCAAAGCTATGTTAAACAATTCCTGTAGATTAAAATATATGTTAAACCTGTCGTAAGAATTGGAACTTTGTTATGAAGTTTTGATGTACCATAAATACTTAAGCTTTCCTGATTTTAGCATAGTATCGCTATGGTTCATTAAAAACTAAGTACGACATCAGTGTTTGTCGTAGTTTGAAGATGTAATAGATTTTTTAATCATAAAGCGTATTAGAATTGATTTATTGTTGTAACTCGTGAATAACTTACTCTATAATTTCACCTTTTTTTATTCTTGTAATCAGTTACTAAAAGAAAGAGATATTGCGACCAACGCTATCATCCTGATGCCTTCTTTATGGTTTTAAAAAAACTATAAAATTTGTTTTATTTCTATAATTGCTGAGTTTATATTAAAAGGTGTTACAATTATCTGATAACCGAAAGTCGGATTGAAAAATACCCTGAGAACCCCGTGTTTTATAGTTGTAAATAAAAGACACATTTTATGGGGTTCTTAAGGCGTATGAATAGTTTAGGTGTTATAAAATCGAGGTTACTTATGTATTTCTGTAAGAATATTGTCTAGATTGTTTGGTTGAAACATTGAGCCATGATCACCTTCTTCTATTAGGATGGAGGTTGCGCCTTTATTTTTAAGAAATTCGATTTCTTGATTTGTTAATGCTCCTACAGCTTCATCTTTTTCTCCATAGATATAAATCACATTTTTTAAGTCTTTTTTGTCTAATAATTGGGTATATCTATTTTTTCCAAGACCTGCTTGTAACCTTGTAAAGGATAACTCACTTCCAGTTAGGGAAGGCATGTCATTTTTTATTGGTGTAATACCATTAGAAAAACTATATAGATTACCATCTCTAAACCCTTTCCACACGATGTCTGGAATGTCTAATCTACCAGCCATTAGGACTACTTTATCTGCTATATTTGGTTTTGTAGCTAATACATTCGGAATAATAAAAGATCCTAAAGAGTGTGACATTGCAATGACCGTTTTTCCTTCAGTTTTAAAATGCCGAAGCACTTTATAAAAAATCTCTGAAGAAATAGTACCTTCCTCAATTGCTTGATCAAAAGTGATTTCATTAGCATTTATGGTTGGGTTTATGTGTTGTGCTTGTTTTACATAAACTCTGTAATAGTTATTGAATTGAGTTTCTTCAATATCTTCTGTTTCAAGTTTCTCGGAAGGGCCACCGTGTGAGTATACTATTATAGTTTCACTAGTTTCAGGGCCAATTGCTTGGTAAAGATCTTTGATGTTTGATGGTATTACCGTTTTTGTATATCCATTGCTATCTGTAAGGTTATCATCGCCATCATCATTTGTGCATGATTGAAAATAGAAGGATGCAAATATTAGTATAGCTATGTAATAATAATTGGTTAAAAATTTATTTTTCATTTTTTTTGATAGTTACGAATCATTCTATTTTAAAGGACGATTAATTAAGATCCTACCCTATTTTTTTACATTCATTTTTGCCATTTGACCTATGAGAGTTTAAGTTTAAATTGGCTTTACGAGGTTTTTGAATTATGTTGATTTTACGTTTTAAAAGGGATTACGTATATTTAATTCCCAAATTGAATAATAACCACTGGTTCATAGAGCTTTAAGATGTTTTGTTGAAAATAAAACATGAATAAATTGATAGTAAGAAGTTTGTTGACTCAGTGTATAACAAAAAACATAGTTATAACACTTATGAAGATGGAGAAATTACCCCCTAAGATTTCCGCGTACTTGCTTTTTGCCTGCTTATGTCATTTTTCATTATTTGCTCAGGATTTTGATGTGGCTTGTAGAACAGCTCAACCTTTTTGTTCTGATGCCTCGATGGAACTAACTTTTCCTAATACTATAGAAGATCTGGATGGCCTTGGTGAGATAGGGTGTTTAAATACAACTCCTAATCCCGCATGGTATTTTATTCGTATTGATGAACCTGGGGATTTGGTATTTGATATTCATCAATGGGTAGATAGTAATGCTAATAGTAATTTGGATAATGGAGAAAGAGAACTAGATGTAGATTTTATTGCCTGGGGACCTTTACCAACTTCTTATATTAATTGTGAAGATGATTTATCTACAGGGTGTGATCTTAATGGGGACGGTGAAAATATTCGCCCTGCAGAATGTGTAAATAATGTAGATGATCCATTATTTTATATAAATAATGAAGATAATACAAATATTGTAGATTGTAGTTATGCCAGAACACCAGATGACGGCATATTTACAGAAACTTTTACCATTAATAATGCATTATCTGGGGAGTACTATATGATACTAATTACCAATTTTGCAAATGAAGAAGGGGTAATTCAATTAGAACAAACCAATCTTAACGATGCCAATGCGGGTACTACAGATTGTAGTATTCTGGAACCTGGTGTAGGGGCAGACGTGGCTACTTGCGGCGAATTTCCTGTCACCATAGAAGGAAGATTTCCTGGAGCTTTAACATATCAGTGGGATAGGGCAGATGTGGGAACAACCAATTTTGTGCCTATTGCAGGGGCAACTGTACCTTTTTTAGAGGTAACTACAGAGGGAGTATATCAACTTAGTGGTTTTGATGGAAGCGGAGAAGTGCCAGACTCTCCAGATTCTTTGGTTGTTTTAGATGTATCTGATGCCATAGTTTCTGTAGATTATAGTATTGCAGAAGAATCTTTTGCGGGTGGTTATACGCTTACAGCAGAAGTAACAGCCACACCAGAGATAACAGCCGCAGGATTTGATGATTTTGAATATCGATTGGATAGAAATTTTGGAAATGGCTTTATAGAATATAGACCGTTTCAGTCGTCACCTGTGTTTTCAGATGTTCCGCCAGGGGATTATTTTATCATAGCGAGATATAGAGATTGTCCTGCTAGTGAGGTAAGAACAATGGTTATCTCTATTCTAGGGTACCCAAAATATTTTACACCTAACGGAGATGGTTTTCATGATAGTTGGAGTCTTATTAACATACAGGATCAGCCGACAGCTTTGATCTATATTTTTGATCGACACGGTAAGCTATTAAAACAGTTAATACCGGGAGGTGAAGGCTGGGATGGTACCTATAACGGAGTGAATATGCCTTCTTCAGAATACTGGTTTAGGGTAGAATTTAACGAACCCAGAGACCCTAACATGAGAAGAAGGGTCTTTGCAGGTAGTTTTTCCTTAATACGATAACAATTTAGGATTGTCTAAAAATTCATTCCTAATGTAAATGTTAGGCTATGTGTTTCTGTATCTATTAATGCCGTATTGCCAAAACCAGAGTTTGGGTAAAATGTTTCTGATCTTTGTTGTGATGTTTGGTTATATGTGACATCGAATTTGTATTTGCCAAAATTATAACCTCCCCCAATAGAATACCCTGTTTTGTCATCAAGAATTGCAGTATTTTTATAGGGACTTTCTTCAAAACTATATCCTCCTCTAAAACTCCAGTTTCCATTTCTCCATTCAGTTCCTATGCGAATGGTAGAAGCACCTTGTAAATTAGTGTCTATTTCTGTGTTTAGTGCAGAAAAATCGGCACCTTCGTCAGAACTTAATTTAGTAGTCGTGTAGTCCTTATAAGAATAATCAATACTAATAAGTCCTTGTTTCTCGAACAGAAAAGCGATGCTACCAGTTGCTTTTCCCGGAGTTCGTAATCGATATTCTGGAAATATATTAATAACATCTGGATTAACAATTGTTCTTCCATCGGCATCACTAAAAGTTTCTAATCGTTGAGAAGTTTCTTCTCTGATATAATACCATGTGGGTGACTCAAAAGAAGCACCTACTCGTACCATTTTAGAAACTTTGGCAATACCTCCTATTTGAGCAGAAAACCCTCCTCCTATGGTAGATAGTCGGTTGGTAAAGAGTACTTCGTTTATGTTACTGGTTGCGTTGTTGTTGCCTTCAAAAAATTCTGATACTTTATCATAATTGATAAAATGCGAACTAAGATTAGCTCCTACATAAAAATCTTTATTTATCTGTGCTCCTGCATTGATGGTTAATTTTCCGTTTATTCCGGTGCTTTCATAAGAGTATTCTTGATCATAAACACCTGCACCTATATTAGATGTATAGGTGGTGCCATTAAGATCTGAATCATCTGTAGGTTCTACAATAAAAGATTCATACCCCAAAAATGCTTGCTGAGCACGGTAACCTTCTGTTTCTCCTAAAAAGCTATAATGTCCATCAATTGATTCTCCTGATGCTCTTGAAATTAACCCTAATGGAAGACCCTGAGCTTCATTGATAAAAAAACTATCAATAGAATTAGAACTACGCCCTGCTGTAAATAGCTTATCTGCATTATCGGTAGTTTGATCATAAGCAATACCTAAAGATACCTTATTGACTCCTGGAGCTTCGGGATCAGTATTGTTAAAAATAAAAACCGCACCTAATTGACCAAAATTCAAGTTTCTGGAAGTACGATTCCTAAAGTTACTAAAATATAGTGCATCGTTATCAATACGATTTGTCGATAAGGTAACAGAGCCATATGAGTTTAGGAATACTGCAGATCCTGCCGGATTGATCTGTAAGGCAGACAAATCTCCTCCTAGCGCTCCAAAGGCACCGCTCATTCCTCTATATCGTGCTGTACCTAATATATCTTGCTGGGAGTATCGCAATGCATCAGTAATGTCCTGAGCGTTTAAAAAGGGCATAGCAAATGCTGCTATTATAAGTGTAAATAGTTTTTTCATTCGTTAGATGTTTTGAATTACTGATCCCCCAAAATAGTATTTTGAGTATTAGGAGTTAGACTTGTTAATTTGGTAAAAAAGTAATTAGTTTCTTCCTCCACGGCCTCTACTTCTTGTACCGCTGCTTCTAGAACTACCTCTACTACTTCCAGATCTATAAGAACCACTGCTTCTAGATGAACCGCTTCTACTTCTAGAGTATCCAGAGTTATTATTACTTCTAGATCTTGAAGGAGTGTACGTTCTGCTTCTAGATGATGAGTTATTGCTTCTGGATCTTGAAGGAGTATATGTTCTACTTCTGGTCGAAGAAGAATTGCTTCTGGATCTTGTTCTTGTGTTAGATGAGCGATTATAATAAGGGCTAGATGATCTACTTCTAGTAGCTCTCGTTCGTGAGTTTCTTGAGTAACCCTGTCTGCTTCTGCTGTAAGTGCCTCTTGATCTCGAATAGTAATTTCTGCTTCTTGTAGAATATCCGTAACGAGATCCTCTGTTGTAGGCTAAATATCCACCTCTTCCATAGAACCTATTACTATAAAATGGAGGGCAATAAAAGCCATTATTCCAATAAGGGTTTCCCCAGTTAAAGCCCCAGTTGGGACCATAAAATCCGCCCCAACCAACATTCCAACCCCATCTTGGGCCGTACCAGTTGTTCCAACCCCATCTTGGTCCATACCAGTTGTTCCAGCCCCACCTTGGGCCATACCAGTTATTCCATCCTGTATTATAATAATTTACGCTTACCTGGGTCGGGTTACTACCCCAGGAAGGCTGTCCAACTTCATAATTTAGTCCTTCAACAGGAGTGTTTTCGGCATCATAATCACCGCCAGTATAAGAATCTATATCTGTAAAAACTTCATCGTCCTGAAGAGCGTTATCTATTTGAGCTGATTTTTCAGAAAAATAACTAGAGTAATAACCTGATTTTTCTTCTGTAGTATTTGCTTGTTTTTCTGGTATGCTTTGATTTACTTCATTAGAATAGATACCGTCGTTGTAGGGTACATATTCATACGAACCACAAGACATCAACATAAACATAGAGGTTACCAGGAAGATTCCTAGCACTCTACTTCTCTGAAAATAATTTTTAAGTTGCATATCTTTTTATTTTATTGTTGGACATTACAAATTTAGTTAGTTTTGCGCTAATTAAATTATATTTAACAAAGCAGCAATATTTGTGCCAAATAGCAGATTATGAGCAAGAACTTAACAAAACGTAGTGAAGATTATTCAAAATGGTATAATGAATTGGTCGTTAAGGCTGATTTGGCCGAAAATTCGGCGGTAAGAGGATGTATGGTAATTAAACCATACGGTTATGCTATTTGGGAGAAAATGCAAGCCGAATTAGATAAAAAGTTTAAAGAAACGGGGCACCAAAATGCTTATTTTCCATTATTTGTGCCCAAAAGCTTGTTTGAGGCAGAGGAAAAAAATGCAGAGGGTTTTGCAAAAGAATGTGCAGTTGTAACACATTATAGATTAAAAACAGACCCCGATGATTCATCTAAATTAATTGTGGATCCTAATGCAAAGCTAGAAGAAGAATTAATTGTTCGCCCTACTTCTGAAGCAATTATCTGGAATACTTATAAAGGATGGATACAATCATATAGGGATTTACCAATTTTGGTAAATCAATGGGCAAATGTAGTGAGATGGGAAATGCGTACCCGTTTATTTCTTCGAACAGCAGAGTTTTTGTGGCAAGAAGGGCATACGGCTCACGAGACAAGAGCAGAAGCTATTGCAGAAACCGAACAAATGAATACCATATATGCTGATTTTGTTGAGCAGTTTATGGCAATTCCTGTTGTAAAAGGAAGAAAAACAGAAAGTGAGCGTTTTGCAGGTGCAGAAGACACCTATTGTATCGAAGCCTTGATGCAAGATGGAAAAGCTTTGCAAGCTGGAACTTCTCACTTTTTAGGACAGAATTTTGCAAAAGCTTTTGATGTTAAATTTACTTCTAAAGAAGGAAAGCAAGATTATGTATGGGCTACCTCATGGGGGGTCTCTACACGTCTAATGGGAGCATTGATAATGACGCATAGTGATGATAACGGTTTGGTTCTACCTCCAAAATTAGCTCCAATTCAAGTGGTGATAGTACCTATTTATAAAGGAGAAGAGCAATTGCAGCAAATTTCTGAAGTTGCTAATAGTTTGGTGGGCGATTTAAGAGCTAAAGGGATTTCTGTGAAATATGATAATCGTGATACCTATAGGCCTGGAGCAAAATTTGCACAGTATGAGTTACAAGGAGTTCCTCTTAGAATTGCGATAGGTCCAAAAGATTTGGAAAAAGGAACAGTAGAGCTAGCGAGACGCGATACATTATCAAAGCAATTTGTGTCTAAAGACGATGTGGTAACTACTGTAGATTCTTTATTAGAAGAAATGCAAACTAATTTGCATAACAAAGCAACAGCTTATAGAGATGAGCATATTACCAGAGTAGATACTTTTGATGAATTTAAGGAAGTTTTAGAAAATAAAAGAGGCTTTATAGCTGCGCATTGGGATGGTACTATAGAAACAGAAGAGAAAATCAAAGAATTGACAAAAGCTACAATTCGTTGTATTCCTTTTGATCAAAAAGAAGAAAAAGGTGTTTGTGTGTATAGTGGTAAACCATCTAATATCAGGGTGTTATTTGCAAAGGCGTATTAAGCTTAAAAAAAAAATAAAATAACACTTGCGTGATTGAAAAATAGTTGTATTTTTGCATCCGCAATTAGGCAAACAAGGCCCGTTCGTCTATCGGCTAGGACGCCAGGTTTTCATCCTGGTAAGAGGGGTTCGATTCCCCTACGGGCTACGAAGATTAAATTTTTTTTATTGTAAATGTAAAGTGAAAGTTATACATTTGCAATCTTAAAAAAAGAAGCATGGCCCGTTCGTCTATCGGCTAGGACGCCAGGTTTTCATCCTGGTAAGAGGGGTTCGATTCCCCTACGGGCTACAATTTTATAGTTAAGAAATTAATAGAAAGAAAGATGGCAAATCATAAGTCAGCATTAAAGAGAATTAGAAGTAACGAGACAAAACGTCTTAGAAACAGATACCAACATAAAACTACTCGTAATGCGATTAAAAAGTTGCGCGAGTCAGATAAGAAAGAAGCAGAAGCTTTGTTTCCTACGGTTGTTTCTATGTTAGATAAGTTGGCAAAAAATAATATTATTCACAGTAATAAAGCCGCTAACTTAAAATCGCAATTAGCAAAACACGTAGCTTCTTTATAAGAAAGTACGTGGTATTGAAAATATATAAGCCTTCCTAATATTTAGGAAGGCTTTTCTTATGTGCTAAAAGTTTTGTTTAAATAGTTTTTTAGAACTTTAATCTTTCTTCTTTTTAAATGTGAGAAAGATGAAGTGGTACTTCTTATTCTTCTACAGAAAACTCTATAATAGAAGTGTCGTCGTTTCCTAAGAAATCTATAGCTCTTACTTCTATGGTGTAATTTTTGCCTGTAGTAAAGTTTTTTAGTGGGTTTGTATAAACAAATTCTGGTCCACCATTAATGCTATAGTATATTTTGTCGGTACCTACGGCGTTATCTGTTCCTGCAAGATATAGCTTGCTGTGTCTCGAATAGATTTTAATTTCTTTATCTCTTATTTTTTTAAACCCTAGAGGTTCGCTTCCAAAATGAATATGAACCTTAGGACCTTCATTGTCTACTACAAAAAAGAAGTCATCTAATGTTTTATTGTTTACATTATCGGTTCCTGAATAATTAATTTTGTGAAATCCATTTTTATCAACAGTGAACGGAGAAGAATATGCTTTACTGCTTGTGTTGTCAATAGTGTAGTCAATTTGTTTTAATCTAGATTCCTGATCAGTTCCTGATAGTTTTACTTTAGTGATTTTTCTAATAAACATAGTGTCTCTTGTGAAGAATTTTGGTCCATCGTATCTATGAGAAATGTTAGGAGCAGTATTGTCTAAATGGTAGAAAGTTTGGCTACTTAGCGCTTTTCCTTTGTTTCCTACTTTATCTAGAGCATATGCATATACACTGGTGTTTTTTGTAATCTTAATTTCTGAAGTATATTTGATGTATTCATTTCCTTCTGATGCATAATATATCTCCTCTAAACCAGCTTTATTGTCTTGTGCGGTTAATACCAATCTAGTTCTGTCTGAAACGAAAGTTGTTTGTTTTGTAACGTGTTTATCTGATTTTATAGTAAAGTTAACTTCAGGTGCGGTTTTATCAAGAAAGAATTTTTCTGTTTTTTTACCTTCTTCATTTTTTACATTGTCGACAGAGTGGTACTCAATAGAGTGACTTCCTTCATTAAATGATTTTATGTATAAAGGATCTCCGTTGTATCGAATTTTCTTTTCAATTCCGTCATAGGAGTAATAAGTTTTGCTGATTCCTGAAAGATTATCCTTTGATTTTAAGGAGAACTTTCCTTTTGGGCTTATTATTTGTTCTCCGTTAACCATTACTTTAGATCCTTTATAGGTAATCGTGGTCTTAGGTGCGCTGATGTCTAAAGTGAAATCTATAGCCTTTGTTTCTTCAACATTTCCAACATTGTCTACGGCATAAGCTTGAATGTTGTGTTTTCCTTCGGTAGTTATGTTTTCGGGTTGTGTATATTGTTTGAAATTGTTTTTATCTATAGAGATGTACTTTTCCTGAATACCTGACATTTCATCTGAAAAAGTCATTTCAACATTTAAACCAGGGCCATAGAATGTTTGTGAACCGGTCTGATACCTATTCGTGTTTAGAAAATTTAACTTTGAAACTGGGGCAATACCATCTGCGTGTACTTCGAAAGTGACATCGTGTTCGGGTATGGGTTTTACGTTATCGGTGTGTTTAACAAAATGCGTTCCATGTCCGTCAAGGTACATTGGATTTGCAAATTGGGGGGTTTTTGCACTTGTTAGTTTATGCCCGTCTTTAAGATCTGGATTGGTAGAAATAAATAGGTAAATTGGTAGATCTACTTGTACATGGTATTCGCCTTTTTCATTGATATAGCTCTTTTTTGTGTGCTTCATTTGTTCTTGAGCATGGATACATATGGATAAGATGATTAGGGGTAGGGTTAGTAGTACTTTTTTCATGTTTAGGGGTAGGTTTTGATGGGTTTACATAGGGTTGAGATATTAAATAATCGTTTAAGTGTGAAAATTGTCAGATGAAAGTATGATTTTTATCTGTGAAATGCAAAATAAATGTTAAAAATTTTAGCAATTAATTTGATATAATTTTTTTTGAGAAATGATAGTTTAGGTAATATTGCTGTGAGTCGCTTGTAATACTAGCGTGAGGATGAGTTTGGCTATTTTTGAAAGTTAAAACATTGATAATTAATGCTTCGACAGAGATTTGGTTACAAGAGAAGTGTTTTTAGCGTTTTTATTTAAAAACTGACCAAATAAAAGTATGTATGTTGTCGAAAACTATTTATGAGCTTCGTAAAAAAGCAGTTTTAATCGCAAAATTTTTGATGTATGATTTTTCGTACACATATGTGATTTGGTGTAAGAATAGCTTTGATTAAGTAGGGAACACCTTGTTCTTTATTTTGTTTAAGGGTGAAATTTCTTAACTAGTGTATCAAAGATCGAGTGTTAAAGATTCGAAACTACAAGAAATCCTTTTGTTTAATAAAAAATAGAAGGCTTAGATTTGCGTCTTGTTGTTCTTTTCTTCGATCCATCGTGACATAAACTCGGTACTTCTTAAAAAATGATATTGCAACATGCTGCCGATAAAATTGTTATCACGGTGTTTGGTTTGATTATTTTGAAGAGTTAAAATGGTGTTTATAAAGTTTGTACAGAATTGTTCTTTTTGAAAACGTGTGTTAATGATTTCGATGCCATTTTGTTGAGACTGCTTCCAGATCTCTTTGTTGTTGTAGAGGTGTATAGAGGCTTTTGCAAATGAATCTGGATCATCTGTGATGAAACCATTCCAGTCTGATTCTGATCCTAACATTCCTTCGGCACCTATGTTAGTTGTTACACTTGGAGTACCATTAAGCATGGCTTCGGTCAATTTTCCTTTGATTCCTGCGCCAAAGCGTAGTGGAGCAAGACAAACCCGTGCTTGAGACATTATAGTGGAGGCACTTTTTGCCCAGCCTTTTACAAGAAACCCTTCTTTAGGGGCATGTAACATGTTAGCTTTGGTAGGTGGGTATGCTCCATATATATGAAGTTCTGCTTTTGGAAGTTCTCTTTTTATCAAAGGCCATATGGTTTCTTTTAGATATTGTACGCTATTCCAGTTAGGTTCGTGTTTAAAATTTCCGATTGTTACAAAATGCTGCCTATTTTCATAATTTGGCCAATTTTGTTTGTTTTCTTTTTTTATAGGGTCGAATAGGAACGGTAAATAAAAAAGTAAGCTATCGTCTATTTTAAAATGTTCTTGAAGTAGAGATAATTCATAATCAGAAATCATCAAAGAAAGGTCGCATCGATAAATACTTGCAATTTCCCTTTTTGCAATATCGCTTTGAAATAGTCTTTTGACATCGAAAATAGAGTTGTTTTTAAATGCTTCTTGTCGTACTTTTCTAAGGCAATGTAAATCTTCTGTATTAAGTATTTTTAAGGCGTTAGGGCAATGCTTAGATACTTTCCATCCAAATTGTTCTTCTGTAATGTAGCGATCAAATACAACAATATCTGGATTGAGTTCTTTGATTTGATTGTCAAAAACATTGTTGTTAATTTCTGTTGAAAATGTGGTAACACCAAATGTGTTTAAATCGATTGATTTGTCACTATAGGATGCGGCACTTGTAAAACTAATTTTCCAGTTCTGGGATAAAAATAATTGTATGAGATGTAACATTCTTTGCCCTGCGGCTGTAGAATTGGGCTCTGGCCAAACGAAACCTATAATAAGAATGTGGTTCATGGTTAGTTGGTCTAATCAAAAAAGCCTCAGTAAAACTGAGGCTTTGTATGTGTATATGCTCTAATTATAACTTAGAAAAAAGAGCTTGCATTTTTTCTTTTTCTTCTCTTGCTAGTTCCTGGTCAACTAGTATACGTCCGCTATGTTCGTCTGTAATGATTTTTTTGCGAGAAGCTATCTCCATTTGTACTTGAGGTGGAATGGTAAAGAAAGATCCTCCTGACGCACCACGCTCTATAGGTACAACGGCTAATCCATTTTTTACATTCTGTCTTATCCTTTTGTATGCAGCGATGAGACGCTCTTCAATTTCTTGTTGAAAGTCTTCTGATTTTGCTATCAATGACTGTTCTTCTTTTTCCGTTTCAGCAAGAATAGCATCCAGCTCTCCTTTTTTATGAGATAAGTGCTGATTGCGCTCAGAAAGCTTTTGTTTAGTTTGCTCTATGATTTCATTCTTTTGAGTAATCTGTGCCTTATGCTCTTTGATGTGCTTTTCTGCTAATTGAATCTCTAATTCCTGAAATTCAATTTCCTTACTTAAAGAGTTATACTCGCGATTGTTACGAACGTTTTTCTGTTGTTCTCCGTATTTTTTGATTAGATTTTTAGCTTCTTCAATAAGATTTTTCTTAGACTTTATACCATCTGCTATGGTGTCAAGATCCGTGGTAAGCTTTTCTAATCTTTTATTTAATCCGGCTACTTCATCTTCAAGATCTTCCACCTCTAAAGGTAATTCTCCTCTTACGTTTCTAATCTCATCAACTCTAGAGTCAATTAATTGCAAATCATACAATGCTCTTAATTTTTGCTCAACAGTAACTTCTTTCTTTGCCATATTTTATATGTATTGAATTGGATTGGTGGTTTTATCCGATAAAATGATTGCAAAATTACTGATTTTTTTTCTAAGATACCTAACAATTAGGTTTTTTGTGTATTGTTCACTTTCATAATGTCCAATATCGGCAAGAATCAATTTTTTTTCGGCTTCAAAAAATTGATGATATTTTAAATCAGCAGTAATGAAAATATCAGCTTTAGCTTGGATAGCATTTTTTATAGCAAAGCTTCCGCTTCCTCCTAAAACGGCAACTTTTTTAATGGGTTTTTCTAGTAAAGCAGAGTGTCTTATACAGCCAACATTAAAAACTTTTTTTAAGTGTTTTAAAAAATCTAGTTCATTCATTGGTGTTTCTAATTCACCAATCATACCCATTCCTATATGTTGGTTTTTGTTTTCTAATGTTGTGATTTCGTAGGCAACTTCTTCATAAGGATGTTGCTTGAGAAGTGCATCAAGAATATTCTTTTCTAAATGCTTGGGAAAAGTTACCTGTAGTTGAGTTTCTTTTTCTTGATGTATCTCTCCAATGTTACCTATTACGGGATCGGCATCCTCTGAAGCTTTAAAAGTACCTGTTCCGTCAGATGAAAAACTACAATTACTATAATTACCTATAGTACCAGCTCCAGCTTCGAATAAAGCATTAAGTACCTGGTTGGCAGTATTTGTAGGGGCAAAAGTCTCCAGCTTTTTAATAGTTCCTTTTTGGGGAATAAGTATTTTACGATTTTTTAGTGCTAATTGTTCACAAATCATATCGTTAACGCCATTGTAAGCATTGTCTAGTGCTGTATGAATAGCAAAAATCGCAATGTCATTTTTAATTGCTTTCATAATGACTCTTTCGACATAAGTGCTTCCGTTAAATTTTTTAATCCCTTTAAAGATAATTGGGTGAAAGCTTACAATTAGGTTACAATTATTCTCAATAGCTTCTTCTACAATGTTTTCTAAGGTGTCTAATGTTACCAAAACTCCCGTTACGGTGGTTTCAGTATTTCCTACCAAAAGCCCAACATTATCAAAATCTTCTGCGTATGCTTTTGGGGCCATTTCCTCAAGATAATTAATAACTTCTTTTATTTGCATTGTATATATGGTTTCTATGATTGAATTAAGATATAAACTACTTCGACAAAATAATGGCAATTATTTTGGAAATAGTACAAATTGAATGTAAAAAAACTTTTATCAATAATCAAAGTTTCGTTTTTATACTTTTGCTGTATCTATCGAAAGCCTAAAAATTAATATCAATGATAAATATACTACGAAAACTTCTTTTGCCCTTTGTGCCTTTCTATTACATAATTGTATGGGTGCGAAACAAACTATATGATTTGGGACTTAAGAAATCTGTAGCATATGATTTTCCAATAATTGCTGTTGGAAACTTAAGCGTGGGCGGAACTGGAAAATCACCAATGATCGAATATTTGATAGAAGTATTGAAGGATCGTGTGAACCTTGCAACATTGAGTAGAGGATATAAAAGAAGTACTAAAGGTTTTCATGAAGTTACGATGCTTTCTAAAGCAATAGAAGTAGGGGATGAGCCATTGCAATTCAAAAAAAAGTTTTCTGATGTAACTGTTGCTGTGGATGCAGATCGACGTAATGGTATTGCCAAATTAAGAGAATTGGTCCCACAACCAGAGCTTGTATTAATGGATGATGCATTTCAGCACCGTAAAGTAAATGCGGGAATCTATATATTACTCACTACTTATAGTGATCTTTATGTCAACGATATTGTATTGCCTACCGGAGGATTAAGAGAGCCTAGAAATGGAGCAAAAAGAGCAGATATTGTTATAGTAACCAAATCTCCAATAGAGATTTCTGAAGAGGAAAGAAAGCGAATTAAAGAGAGTTTAAATTTGCAGCAGAGACAATATTTATTTTTTACTTCTATTGATTATAAAAAACAAATTATAAGTAAATCTGGAGAAAAATCAATCGATGCTTTAAGAGGTGTTTTTTTTACTTTGGTTACTGGTATTGCAAATCCAACACCTTTGTTAAATTATTATAAGTCATTAGGGTTACAATTTGATCATATAGGTTTTCCTGATCATCATAATTTTACAAATACAGAGTTGGAGAAGCTAAGAAAACTTCCTTTTATTGTCACTACAGAAAAAGACTATATGAGATTAATCACAGACGCGCCTGACATTAACTTATGGTATCAGCCTATCGAAGTTAAATTTGTAAGTGAATCAGATCTTTTTAAGAACCTTATAATTGATTATATAAAAAAATGAGATTGATATCAATCTCATTTTTTTTATTGCTTTTGGTTAACTCGAATAAAAACTCTTTAAAAAAGTTTTGTTATCTGTTTATAACCAAGTATTATGCTAATATTATTCTATTACTTGTTTTTTGATGAGTGCTTTGTGAAGCTTAGAGAAAAATTCTTCTGTCTTATATGGTTTGGGGATAATATCATTAAAACCATTATTGTAAAATTCATCTAGATTATCATCTAATGTAACGGCTGTTAATGCTATTATAGGGATGTTAAGATTGAAGGTTCTAATTTGTTTGGTGGCTTCGATTCCACTAATTCCCGGCATGTGGATATCCATTAAAATCAAATCGAATGAATTTTCTTTGACCTTGTTGATTGCTATGTCTCCATTGTCAGCAACATCACATGTAATATTATTTTTTTCAAGTATTTTTCGTGTGATGAGTTGATTGATTTTATTGTCTTCTACAACTAATATGTGCTTGTTAGCCATTACGTCATAGTCAATTTTTTTGGCTTCTTCTGTATAATCCGTTTTTAGATCTTCATATACTTCGAACTCTAGATCAAATAAAAACTTTGAACCTTTTCCTAGTTCACTTTCAAGTCTAATTTCACTATTCATTAATGATAATAAGTTCTTGACAATAGATAGACCTAATCCAGTACCTCCAAACTTTCTGTTTATCTGCACAGAGCCTTGTGTGAAGTTTTCAAAAATACTTAATTGCTTTTTTTCAGAAATACCAACACCATTATCTTCAATTTCAAAAGTAAGGTGTACCTTATTTTTTGTTTTGCTCAATAAGTTAACGCGAATCCAAATGTTACCGTTTTGAGTAAATTTTATAGAGTTACCAATAAGATTTATTAGGATTTGAGAAATTTTTAATGGATCGCCTTTTAATTTGGGAGGAATCTTCTCATTAAATTCGTAATGCAATTTATTATTTCTGTCCTTTGCAGATTTTCCTAAAGCAATCAATACATCGTTAATTCGTTTTTTTAGATTAAAAGAAGTGTTTTCGAGTTCTACTTTGTTTGCTTCTAATCGGTTAAGATCTAATATGTTGTTTATAAGTGATAAAAGGTATTCTCCAGAAAATTTAAGAGAATTTAGATGTTCTTTTTGGTTTGGAGTGGGGCTTTCTTCTAATAAAAGATGAGTTAATCCTGTAACTGCATAAAGAGGGGTTCTTAATTCATGAGTAATTGTGGATAAGAACTGTGCTTTGGCTTCACTAGCTCTTTCTGCATTCTCTTTGGCTAAAACGAGTTCTGTGTTTTTATTTTGTAGCAGCTCATTAGCTCTTGCTCTTAAATTATTGTTCTTGTACAGCGAAAGAGTTAGAAGAGATAAAATAGTGATTAATGCAATGCTTAAGATGGTTGTTAAACGTCCTAATTTTAAAGATTTTTGCTGCTGAATATTTTCTTCGGTTAGCTCTTCTATTAAAACATTATTCTCGTTTAGGTTTAACTTAGCACTGGCTTCCTGAGCTATGATTTCTTTTTTCGTGTTAAAGAGCGAGTCTTTTATTTTCTCGTGGGCTTTAAGGTTGGATAAGGAGACCAGATACTCTCCTTTTTTTTCATATATCTGACTATATAGCTCATAACACTCTGATCGAATTTCGGTATATCCTTTCTCGTTTACAATTTGCATTGCCAGATCATTTGTTTCTTTTGCTTTATCGGGATGATCTAATGCTAATTGAGCCCTGGCTTTATTGATGTAGAGTTTGGCTTTAGAGTAGTTTTGGTTAAACGAGTTTATGACCGGTAAACCACTGTTAAAATATTGAATAGCTAGTTCTGGCTGATTTTTAGAGAGAGCCAAAAACCCTAGATTTAATTTTATAATACCGATCTTGTCTTTGATATCATGTTTTTTTGCAATCAAAAGCGCTTCGTTTAATGCTTTGGTTGCTATTTCATGTTCTTTAAGCTGTATGGCTATAGATCCATATATTGCATAAGAACAAGTTAATGAGGCATAATCATCTTTGTTTCTTAATATGTTTATGGCTTGATGAATTTGCTTCTCAGCTTTTTTGAGATCTCTTAGTTCTCTATAGAGCCTAGCAAGTACCATATTTGTTTTGGCAATGTAGGTTTTATCCTTCTCTTGTATGGCAAGTTCTTTGGCTTTTATAATACTTACCAATGCAGATTCTAGCTTGGCTTGGGTGATAGCAACAGAAGCGTTATCTAAGTGTTTGTCTATAGGATTGTTAGTCTGGCTAATTTCTAAGTGTTCATTTGTCTGAGAAGCACTAAGAAAGCAACAAAGAAGTAAAAGTTTTACGGTTAAAAATTTGATTTGGGTCGGCATTTGTTCTTTAAAATATCTCAACTAAGATAGTTATTTCTTACAAATGTTGATAATTAAATCGATAATTCTGTTGCTATATCCGATTTCATTATCATACCAACCGATGATTTTTACCATTTTTCCGATAGAAGAAGTCATTAAAGAATCAAACACGCAAGAATGTGGATTTCCCATAATATCTATAGACACAATGGGGTCTTCTGTATATGCCAAAATTCCCTTAAGATATGTTTCTGATGCTTTTTTAAAAGCGTTATTTATTTCTAAAATAGAAACTTGTTTTTTAACATTAAATGTAATATCTGTCAAAGATCCGTTAGGCACGGGTACTCTTATACCGCAACCACCAATGACACTATTGAGTTCTGGAAATACTTTGGTTAATGCTTTTGCAGCTCCTGTAGTAGTAGGAACAATAGATTGATTAGCTGCTCTGGCTCTTCTTAAATCACGATGAGGCTGATCATGTAAACTTTGATCTGTTGTGTAGCTGTGCACCGTGGTAATGTATGCTTGTTCAATACCACATAAATCATTAATAACCTTAATCATTGGTGCGGCGTTATTGGTAGTACAGGAGGCATTAGAGAGGATACTGTCTGATTGCTCAATGATATGATCATTAACTCCTAGCACAATAGTTTTGATGCTGTCTTCGATAGGAGGGGCAGATAGAATTACTTTACTAGCACCCGCTTTAAGATGTGCTTCTGCATCTTCTCTGGTTTTAAACTTACCTGTAGATTCTATAACAATATCAACATCATGTAATTTCCAGTTACAGTTTTCTGGTTTTTTTTGATTTAAAAGCGGTATTGATAATGTGTTGACTATGATATGGTTTTCATCATACGTTATCTGATCGTGTAATACCCCATGAATGCTATCATATTTTAACAAATGGCTTAGCGTTCTCGCATCGGCAAGATCGTTTATAGCAACTACTTTGATAGTAGGGTGGTTGATCAATAACCTAAACAAATTTCGGCCAATTCTTCCAAAACCATTTATAGCAATTTTAATTGGTGTATTCATAACGCCCTAAATGCTTTTTTGACTATGTTAAATGCTTTTGTGCTTTATAAGAAGATCTAACCAATGCACCACTTTCAACATGTCTAAATCCCATTTCTAACCCTATTTCTTCATATTTTTTGAATTGATCAGGAGTTATGAATTGTTTTACCGGAAGATGCTTTTTGCTAGGTTGTAGATATTGTCCTATAGTTACAATGTCTAAATTTACAGCTCTAAGATCTTTTAATGTTTGGATAACTTCGTCTTCTTTTTCTCCAAGGCCAAGCATGATTCCACTTTTAGTTCTATTAATACCATTATCCTTAAGGTATTTTAGTACAGAAAGACTCTGCTCGTATTTTGCCTGAATTCTAACTTCTCGGGTTAATCTTTTAACAGTTTCCATGTTATGGGAAACAACTTCTGGTTTTACCGCAATAATCCGATCAATATTTTTGGTTTTTCCTTGAAAATCAGGAATAAGTGTTTCTAGCGTAGTTTCCGGATTCATTCTACGAATGGCTTGTATAGTTTCTGCCCATATAATGGAGCCACCATCCAAAAGATCATCTCTGTCTACAGAAGTTACGACAGCATGTTTTATGTTCATAAGCTTTATAGAACGTGCTACTTTTTCGGGTTCTGCCCAATCTACGGTTTCTGGTCTTCCCGTTTTAACACCACAAAAACCGCAGGAACGAGTACAGATATTACCTAATATCATAAAAGTAGCAGTACCTTCACTCCAACATTCTCCCATGTTTGGGCAGCTTCCAGAGGTACAAATGGTGTGTAAATCATATTTATCTACCAATCCTCGAAGTTCGGTGTATTTTTTTCCGGTAGGTAATTTTACCCGTAACCATTTTGGTTTGCCTTTGGGAGGGGCTATACTAGTAACATCATTATTCATGATAAGCAATATTTTTGGCAAAAATACAAAGAAAGCTTAGATTAATACAATGTTCTTATAAAAGTTATGAGGTAAGTTTAAAATAATGCGTGTCAGATAAAAACAATATGTTTTTACAGTAAAACCTTAATTGCACAAAGTTTTAACATCAGGTTAAATTTTAGTTAATATAAAATTTTTTTTGAATTTATGAGTTATATAATGTAACCCCCTTTTTTTATTTGGATTTTGTTTAAAACAGAACCCAAATTGTGTTTATTATTTAATTTGCAAGAATTCGGGGTGTTATTGTATAAGAATAAAGACAAAAAATTACCTCAAGATGTCCGAAGAATTAGTATTAAACGACAAAAAAACGAAAAACAATCGTAAGCGCGTAGAAAAATGGCTGCGTAACAATCAAAAGTATATCAATATTACTGCTATAGAAAAGGAAATTTCTGCTCCAAAAGGTTTAGTTCAAAAATATATAAAATACAATAAGAAAATCAATGATAAATGGATTGATCCTTTATATAGTGTGATCAAACAATTTACAACATTTACATTAAGATAGGTTTGTTGCCTATCTTGGTTGTAATTTGATATGATGTAGGTTTATGGTTGAAGAAATATATTAATATATCAAAAATTGTATGGTTAGTATTATTTTTTAGTGCCAGCAATAATTTCTGAAAGTAATTTCTTTGCGCGAAGTAATTTTACTTTTACATTGTTGATAGGCTCGTCCAGAGACGCTGCAATTTCTTTATAGCTTAACTCCTGAAAATACCGTAGATTGATTACTTCTTGATAGTTAGGTTTTAGTTGTTTGATATACCTTAATAATTGAGCTAAATTTTGCTCTCTAATTAATTTATCTTCTGGCGTAGGATTGTCATCTGCTATTTTATAAACTCTGTCATCTACCTCTGTAGTTGTTTTTGATTGTATAGAAGCATTTTTTTTCCGTAATAAATCAATATGAATATTTTTAGAAATTTGTGTTAACCAACTTCTAAAATTGTAGGTTTCATTAAAAGTGTGAATTTTGTCAAACGCTCTTGAAAAACTTTGAATTGTAATGTCTTCTGCTTCATACTCATCTCGAGTCCTTTTTAGCTGAAAACTATAAATATCATTCCAAAAGGTGTCTAATAAATAATTAAAAGAAGTTTGTTTTCCTTCTTTTGCCTTTTTAATATGTTCTTCTAAAAGAGTTGGTTTTTCTTTTTTCAAGGAATTATTTTTGAAAACTATAAATAGTGAAATAAAAACTATTTATTGTGTTGTTCTTCATTACAACTAGCATATTGATCAGGTGTCTTGCCACAAAGCGAACATGATTCTCCACTTTTATTAAGAAATGGACTTTGACTTGCGCATGTTCCAGCAAATTTACCATCTTTCTTTGCCCATAATTTAATTGCAATACCACCAAATGCTAATAGCATTAAACCAATTGTAAGAAGAAATAACATCATAACAATATAAAATCAAAATTTTTAGCAAAGATACAAAGAATGTGCATTTTTTCTATGTTAATGAAATATAATACATGTTTGCACATCTTTCTTGGTGCAAAATGTATAGAGAAATCCTTGTTATATAATATTAACTTCTGTTTCCAGTACAATATTGAATTTCTCTTTAATTGTGGCTTGTATTTTTTTTGAAACGTCTAATATTTCTTTTCCTGTAGCATTGTTATAGTTAACCAAAACAAGTGCCTGTTTTTTGTGAACACCAGCATCACCCCACCTTTTTCCTTTATACCCAGAATATTCGATTAGCCATCCAGCAGGAACTTTTATATGTTGCTGGTCTATTTGATATGAAGGAATTTCGGGATGTGTTTTTTGTAATTCGATAAAGTGTTCTTTAGAAATGATAGGATTTTTAAAGAAACTCCCACTGTTTCCTATTTGTTTGGGATCAGGAAGCTTACTTCTTCTAATTTGGATTACTGCTTCTGCAACATCTTGTATGGTGGGATTCGTAATGCTTTGGTTTGTTAAAGCACTTTCGATCGCTCCATACCCGGTTGTAAGTATATGATTTTTTTTGGTTAATCTAAAAGTAACCTGTGTAATAATGTATTGTCCTTTGACACTTTCTTTAAAAATAGAATTTCGATAATCAAACTTACATTCATGATTTGTGAAAGTACGTTTTTTCTTTGTGTCAATATGAATTGCTTCACAGCTAACCATAGTATCTTTTAATTCTACTCCGTAAGCTCCAATGTTTTGGATGGGAGCACTACCAACATAACCTGGTATCAGCGATAGGTTTTCTAATCCTCCGTAATTATGCTTAATACAATATTGAACAAAATCATGCCAGTTTTCGCCAGCTTTGGCAGTTATTAATACAGTTTCGTTAGATTCCTCGATAGTATCGATACCTTTTAATGCAATATGTAAAACCAAAGACTCTACATTTTTAGTCAAGAGCATATTGCTGCCTCCACTTAGTACAAATAATTCTTTGTCAGGATAAGTAGTAAGGACGTTCTTAAGCTCATCTTCAGAAGTTATGGTAATAAATTCTTTGGCAAAAACATTAATTCCGAACGTGTTGTAGGGTTTTAAAGATTTATTTTGTTCAATTTTCATGATATTGTTCTAAGGCTACTTTTAGGATTTCAATCGCTTTTTTTAAATCTCTTCGATTTAGTACATAAGCAATTCTTACTTGGTTTTTACCTTTTTCAGGACTAGAATAAAATCCTGATGCCGGAGCAAGCATAACAGTTTGCTTATTTAGATCAAATTCATCTAGAAGCCATTTTGTAAAATGATCGGCATCTTCGATAGGTAATTCTGCAATACAGTAAAAAGCCCCTTTCGGAACCGCAACTTTTACACCAGGAATTTCTTTAAGTCCGCTTACCAAGGTGTCTCTTCGCTGTTTATATTTTGCGATTGTTTCTGTATAATATGATTCTGGAGCTTCTAATGCAGCTTCGCTGGCTATTTGTGCAAAGGTAGGAGGGCTTAATCTTGCTTGAGCAAATTTCATAGCTGTCTGCATTACACTTTTATTTTTACTAACAATACACCCAATTCTGGCTCCGCACATGCTGTATCTTTTAGAAACAGAATCTACTATTATTGCGTGTTCATCAATTCCTCGTTCTTGAAGGATAGAGTAATGTTCTGAGTCATCATAGATAAATTCACGGTATACTTCGTCAGAGATCAAAAACAAATCATGTTTAATAGCGAGTTCTGATAACTGTTTTATTTCGTCTTTACTATATAGGTAACCTGTTGGATTTCCTGGGTTGCATATAAGTATAGCCTTGGTTTTGGAGGTGATAAGTTTTTCGAACTCTGAAATTTTTGGTAAAGCAAACCCTGTTTCTATAGTAGAGATTACAGGAACGACTTTTACCGTAGATTGAGTAGAAAAACTGTAATAGTTAGCATAAAAAGGTTCTGGAACAATAATTTCATCACCGGGATCTGTAATGCTCCCCATGGTAAAAATCAAAGCTTCACTACCACCTGTAGTAACTAGAATATCGTCAGAAGAAATGGTGATATCATGCTTGGCATAATAGGCTGCCAGTTTATTTCTAAAACTTTCGAATCCCGCAGAATGACTATAGGCCAGAATGTCTAATTTATGATTGCGAATTGCATTCATGGCCTCAATAGGAGTTTTAATATCAGGCTGTCCAATATTTAAATGATAAATATGTTTACCTTCTCTTACAGCTTTTTCTGCAAAAGGAGCCAATTTTCGAATAGGAGATTCTGGCATGGCATTACCCTTATGTGATACTATAGGCATTCGGTATTCTTTAAAATAAATAAATAGGAACAAATTTCTTAAATATTTTAAGAAATAACTGTATGATAGAGGCTATTTTTTTTATATTTATTTAATGGAAATTACATCACGAAGTTTTTATTATTTGTTTAAAAATAGGGTTTTAGTATTTTTCCTATTGGTAACAATGGGACTCTTCTCTCAAAATAATTTTAAGTTACCAAAAGGGGTAAAACATGATAAGATAAAGTTTGAATTGGCAAACAACCTTATTGTTTTACCCGTTGTTATTAATGATGTTCAAATGTCTTTTATCTTAGATTCTGGTGTTACTTCTACCATAATCTTTAGTGTAGATAATACGAGTACACTAGAACTTAAAAATGCATCAAAGATTTATTTAAGAGGATTAGGGAATGAGGAACCTGTAGAAGCCATAAAGTCTTCTAATAATGAACTCAGGATAGGTAAATCATTTAGTGTAGATCAGACTGTTTTTTTGGTTTTGGATGAATCGATTAACTTTTCGCCAAGAATGGGATTTCCTATTCACGGGATTATAGGGTATGATTTTTTTAAGGATTTTATTTTAGATATTAATTATGCAAAAGAATATATAAAGGTTTATTCCCCAAATGCTTTTGATTATAAGAAATGCAAAAAGTGCTATCAAACGGGTCTTGTTTTTAGAGATAAGAATAAAAAACCCCTTATAACAGCAAAGTATAAATCTGAAAATGGCTTGATAGATGTTAACCTTTTATTGGATTCGGGTTCTGGATCGTCTTTGTGGCTGTTTGAGAATAAAGAAAAAGGAATTAAAATCAACTCTAATTCTTTTAGAGATTTCTTGGGAAAAGGTTTTAGTGGAGAGATATATGGGCAAAAAACCAAAATTAAAGAACTTAGAATTGGGGATTTTAAGTTAAGAGATGTTAAAGCTTCTTTTCCAGACTCTCTATATATACAAGGGATATCATTAAATAGGAGACAAGGTTCGTTGGGTGGAGATATTTTAAAAAGGTTTAATCTTATTGTGGACTACCCGCACAAGAAAATTTCATTTAAGAAAAATAGCCTTTTTAATAAACCTTTTTATTATAATATGAGCGGTATTACATTGCAACATACTGGTTTCTCGATTGCAAAAAATTATGTCGAGAATGATAGGGTTTATTTAGGAATTAATAAGCTCGTTAATCAAAAAACGTTGCAGTTTTCTACAAATTTTGTGCTTCAGCCAAAGTATGAAATCTCTGATGTAAGACCCGATTCTCCTGCTTATTTAGAAGGATTAAGAAAAGGAGATGTTGTATTATCGGTAAATGGAAGGTTAGCATATCGCTATAAACTCTCTGATTTGAATGATTTATTCTATTCTGAAGAAGGAAAAAGTATTAAGATGCAAATAGAAAGATTAGGAGTAAAAATAAAGTTCCAGTTTTTTCTTAAGAAAGTGATTTAATTTAGAGAAGTATTAAAAATAAAGTATAAAAAAAGGATATCTTATTGATATCCTTTTTTTGCATGTTGTATAATTGCTTATTAGTTTTCTAAAACACTTTTGTCTAATACCGTTCCTTTAATTTTTATAGCCTTGGTGGCCTCTTCGGCGTTAGAATATACTGTTATTGTTTTACGAATAGGTCCGACTCTTTTTGTGTCATATTTAACCTCGATAACGCCAGTTTCTCCAGGAGGAATTGGCTTTTCTGGTTTTTTAGGAATTGTACATCCACAACTAGAGTATACTTTTGAAATAATTAAAGGGGCGTTTCCTGTATTTGTAAATTCAAATTTTCTCACACCATCACTTCCTTTGGCTATTTCACCATAATCTACAACTTCATTTTTAAATTGTATACGTGCTTGGCCATCCTGCGCTTGAAGGGTTGTGGCTAGAAAACCAATACATAAAACGATTAATATTTTTTTCATAACGTAGGTTTTTGTTGAATGTAAAAGTAATTACTTTTTATTCAATTGCAAAATCATACCTTTAAATGTTACACTATTAATTAGAATAAATTTATAACAAATCAAGTGTAACTATTTAATGTTCTTAGTAATGTTTTATACTGTTTTCTTGTTTAATTTTTAAAAAAATTCATATTTCTGGTTTTATTCTTCATACTTTAATAAGTATTTTTGCATTTCAAAAATCAAAAACCAGACCAAAGTATGGCTTTAGCAGGAAAATATGATGCAAAATCGATAGAAGAAAAATGGTATTCCTATTGGATAGAAAATAATTATTTTCATTCAGAAGTCGACGAAAGAGAAGCGTATACAATTGTTATTCCACCTCCAAACGTAACAGGGGTTTTACATATGGGGCATATGCTTAATAACACAATTCAAGATGTGTTAATAAGAAGAGCTCGTTTAAAAGGGTATAACGCTTGTTGGGTACCAGGAACAGATCATGCATCTATTGCAACAGAGGCCAAAGTGGTTGCAAAGTTAAAAGAAGAAGGAGTAGATAAAAAAGACCTTACAAGAGAAGAGTTTTTAGAACATGCATGGGATTGGACTCACAAACATGGTGGGATTATTTTAGAGCAATTAAAAAAATTAGGAGCCTCATGTGATTGGGAACGTACCTCATTTACAATGGATCCTAATCTATCAGCATCGGTAATAAAGGTTTTTGTAGACCTGTATAATAAAGGCCTTATTTATAGAGGTTATAGGATGGTTAATTGGGATCCTGAAGCAAAAACGACTTTGTCAGATGAAGAGGTGATTTATGAAGAGAAACAAGGAAACCTGTATTATCTAAAGTATAAGATAGAAGGAACCGAAGATACTCTTACCATTGCAACTACGCGTCCAGAGACAATTATGGGAGATACAGCAATCTGTATTAACCCTAATGATGAGCGCTTTACTCATTTAAAAGGTAAAAAGGCAATTGTGCCGATTGCCAATAGAGTAATCCCTATTATAGAAGATGAGTATGTCGATATAGAGTTTGGTACTGGATGTTTAAAAGTTACTCCAGCACATGACCCTAACGATAAGGTATTGGGTGATAAACACAATTTAGAAATAATTGATATTTTTAATGAAGACGCTACTCTAAATTCTTATGGATTACAATATGAAGGTAAAGATCGTTTTGTAGTTCGTAAGGAGATTGTTAAAGAGCTTAAGGAAATTGGAGTTCTTGAGAAAGTAGAAACTCATCTTAATAAAGTGGGGACAAGTGAGCGTACTAAGGCAGTAATTGAGCCAAGGTTAAGTGACCAGTGGTTTTTAAAAATGAAAGACCTGGCCCAACCGGCTTTAGATGCGGTGTTAGATAAGGAAGTGAATTTGGTTCCCGAAAAGTTTATCAATACCTACCGTTATTGGATGGAAAACGTTCGAGATTGGAATATTTCACGACAATTATGGTGGGGGCATCAGATACCTGCGTATTTTTATGCAGACGGAAAAGAAGATTTTGTAGTTGCAGAAAGCAAAGAAGAAGCCTTGCAACTTGCCAAAGATAAAACAGGCAATACTGATTTGACTATTGCAGATTTAACTCAGGACCCAGATGCACTTGATACTTGGTTCTCATCATGGTTATGGCCTATGAGTGTGTTTAATGGTATCTTAGAACCCGATAATAAAGAGATAAATTACTATTACCCAACTAACGATTTGGTGACAGCTCCAGAAATTTTATTTTTCTGGGTCGCTAGAATGATTATTGCGGGATATGAATATAAAAAAGAGAAGCCCTTTACCAATGTTTACTTAACGGGAATCGTACGAGATAAACAACGCCGTAAAATGTCCAAATCATTGGGTAATTCTCCTGATCCTTTAGAGTTAATTGGTAAATATGGAGCAGATGGGATTCGTGTGGGAATGTTATTAAGTTCACCTGCTGGAAATGACCTAATGTTTGATGAAGACTTATGTAAGCAGGGAAGTTCGTTTGTAAATAAAATATGGAATGCCTTTAGGTTGATCAAAGGTTGGGAAATAGATAATACTATTGAACAGCCAGAAGCATCAGCAATAGCAATAGAATGGTATGCTTCTAAATTTCAAAAGTCACTCATAGAGCTAGAAGATCATTATTCTAAATATAGGATAAGTGACGCCTTAATGACAACCTATAAACTGGTTTGGGATGATTTCTGTAGCTGGTTATTAGAGATGATAAAACCGGCCTATGGAAGCCCGATAGATGCAAAGACCTATGAACAGGTAATTGCTATACTAGAAAATAATCTAAAGGTTTTACATCCTTTTGTACCTTTTATTTCTGAAGAAATTTGGCAACAAATTACAGAAAGGTCTACAGAAGAAGCTTTGATTGTTGCAAGTTGGCCAGAGGCTCAAAACGTAAATAATGAGGTGATCGAGGGATTTGAGATTGCTGCAGAAGTAGTTTCAGGAATTCGTACCGTGCGGAAAGAGAAAAATATTTCTTTTAAAGAAACAATAGAGCTTTCAGTTCTTTCTAAAGAAGAAGACAATACTTTTTTTGATGCGGTAATATCTAAACTAGGAAATGTATCTTCCTTAAATTATGTAGCTGCCAAAATAGATGGTGCGCTTTCTTTTAGAGTGAAGTCTACCGAGTATTTTATTCCAATTTCAGGAAATATTAATGTAGAAGAGGAGATTAAAAAGTTGACCGAAGAACTTTCCTATACAGAAGGTTTTCTGAAATCTGTTCAGAAAAAACTGCAAAACGAGCGTTTTGTAAGTAATGCTCCAGAACAGGTGATTGCCAATGAAAAAAAGAAACAGGCTGATGCCGAAGCCAAAATAGCAACACTTAGGCTTAGTTTAGAAAACTTACAATAATGCGTTATATGTGAGTTGCTTATGAAGCGCCAAAAAATATGATTATCAACAAACAACTTCGTTCAGGAGTTGTTTGTTGTTTATACGGTAGATGTTTTAATTGATTTATAAATCAGTAGTATCTTTTTTTAGGATTTTTAAAAGATAGTTTGCTGCTGCAAAAGGAGTTGTTTTGTGTTGTCGAACTGCTTCGAGTTTGATAGGTAATTCTTTCTTTATTTTTGCATTAGTATAGAACGATTTTTTTAATTGTTCATCAATTGTTTGTAATAACCAGGATGAATTCTGTTCTATTCTGTTTTTTTCAAAAAAACCATTTTCGGTTGTTAGCTTCACATAACTTGTAATCATATCCCATATCGCTTCAATACCGATTTCTTCAATAGCGCTGCAGGTAAGTACTTTTGGAGACCATTCGTTTTGAGCAATAGGGTAAAGGTGTAATGCTTTTGCGAATTGATTTTTTGCTTTTCGAGCATTTAGGACATTGTCTTTATCTGCTTTATTTATAACGATGGCATCTGCCATTTCAATAATTCCACGTTTAATTCCTTGAAGTTCATCACCAGCTCCTGCTAGTTTAAGCAATAGAAAAAAATCTACCATACTATGGACCGCTGTTTCGCTTTGTCCTACACCAACTGTTTCTATTAGGATCGTATCATATCCTGCTGCTTCACAAAGAATAATTGATTCTCTTGTTTTTTGAGCTACACCTCCAAGAGACTTACCAGAAGGAGAAGGGCGAATAAATACTTTTGATGATTGAACTAGAGATTCCATTCTGGTTTTGTCACCCAAAATACTTCCGTTAGATAAGCTACTGCTTGGGTCTATAGCAAGTATCGCAATCTTTTTTCCTTTTTTTAGTCCTAGTTTTCCTAGAGCTTCTATGAAAGTACTTTTTCCAACACCAGGAACTCCCGTTATACCTATTCGAACAGAGTTGTTAGCATGTGGGAGACACATTTCCAAAAGCTGTTGGGCTTTTACTATATCTTTCTTTTTGGTGCTTTCGATCAAAGTAATTCCTTTGCTTAATGCAGCAGATTTTCCTTTTACTATGTCATTAAATATAGCGTCTACGACAACCTCTTTTTGTTGTAATTTTTTAAATCTATCAATAGCCTTGCTGTTGGTGTTAACAGAAGATGTTTCAGATTTTTGAATATGTTTATGAGAATCTTTTGACACTGTATGGATTTATAACAAAAGTATAAATTCCTAGTAGAATTATATAATAAGCACGATCTTTTATAGGGTGATAGGAACAGCAATGGCAGTTCTGTCCCAAGCCAAATAAAGTATGGTAAAATCTTTAGCGTTTTCAAAGTAAATAGAAAATTGCTCTACAACATTTAATAATGGGTGCACAGGTACTTCTACGGTAAGAGCATCATAGGTTTCATTTCGTTTAGGAGTGCCATTCATGTCTACTCCCCAGCTATATTCTTTTTTATTAAAAATTACTTTCCAAGATTTTGCGTTAGGAACAGTCCAAAGCGTATATGTGCCTCTTTTTAGTATAGAACCATCTACCATAATATCCTTAGAAGTAGTAAAGGTTGTTGCTTCATTGGCACCTGTTCTCCAGACTTGATCAAATGGTACAAGATTTCCAAAAATTTTACGTCCTTTTTTAAACGGTCTGTTATAAAACACAGTAAAGGTTACATCTTTTGCTGTGTGTGTTATCGTTTCTTCGGGGCTATGTTTTTTTGTATTTTTTTTCATTAAATACATAGCTAAAAAACTAATAATAACTAACCCTAGGATTATAAATAATGTTTGTTTTAAAAGCTTTGGCATCCTGATGTAATTTTGATCCTAAATATAACTCTTTGCCATTACAATTTTGGTTTATTGTTGATAAAAGTAATTGTAAAAAAACAACACATTTTTTAAATAATAGTATCTAGAATAAGTCTTTATTTGTTTGAAAGCTAGGGTTTTGTTGTAATTATGGTTTTTTTATATATAATTTTGCAACAAGAGAGATGTGTTTTCGTCTTTTATAAAGAGAGCTATTTAAAGCAGTTTTAGATAAGTAGTCACTAACCAAAAGTAAAAGAAGTTTGTTACAGAGCGAATTAATAGAGCAATGTAGGGCCAATGATCGTAGAGCGCAAATGAAACTCTATAATAAATACTGTGATGGTATGTATTATGTAGCATTACGTTTTCTTAAAGATCCGTTTGAAGCAGAAGAAGCAATGCAAGAATCTTTTATTAAGGCATTTGCTAGACTTCATCAGTTTACGGGGGACGTGACGTTTGGTGCTTGGTTGAAAAGAATTGTTATAAATAAAAGCATTGATATGCTTAAGGCAAAGAAGTTAAATATGGTGGCGATAAATGAACAAGTAATGGGTACGGTAGAAGAACAAAATGATTGGTCTGTATCAGATTCTGTTACTGTAGATGAGGTTAAGAGAGCTATTGAAAAATTACCAGAAAAATATAAATATGCAGTGATGTTGTTTTTGATAGAAGGCTATGATCATAATGAAATTAGTGAGATATTGGATATTACTCCTGTTTCTTCGAGAACTTTGGTGCATAGAGGAAAAAAACAATTGCAAGAACAATTAAAACATTTAAAAGATGGCACAGGATATTAGAGAGCTGCTTAGGCAGGACAAACAAATTCCTTCTGAAAGACTAAGAGATGGCCATGATGTAAGATTTATGGCTAGGTTAGAAGCAGAGCTTCCGGTTAAAAAGGCAAAATCCCGAGCTTATAGCTGGCTTAATATTGCTGCAAGTATTGTGGTTATCATTTCTGTGTCGGTCCTTACTTATAATCAGTTTGGGAGTAAAAATCAGGGAGATGGTCAAGTAGTAGATATTGATAATGCAGTGATCAAAAACTCTTCAGTAGTGTTGGCAAAACAAACATCTCCTTTGGCAAAAATATCCCCAGAGTATGAAGAAGTAGAGAATAATATCCTTACGAGTATACGATTTCAACTATCAAATATAGAAATTGATGATAAAAATAGAGAATTGGTTGAAAGTTTTAAATCTAAGTTAAATGATCTCGATAAAGAATATCAAAGATTAAATAAAGAATTACTAGAGGTAGGACCAAACGTTCAGAGTGTTGAGGCAATGATGGAGAACTTGACTATTAGACTATCACTATTAACAAGACTAAAAGATAAATTAAAAGAATTAGAGCGAATTGAAAATGAAAATTACAATGAAATACAAGCTTAGTTTTTTTGTTATTAGTGCTTTGTGTGTTTGTGCTGAAGGTTTCTCGCAAAGCAAACAAAATAAATTAAGCGAAAAGATAACAACTAATAGCGATGTTGTTGTTACCCTTAATTCAAGCCATACAAGTGTCGTTTTTGAGACCTGGAATAGAAATTCGGTAGGAGTAGAAGCTTATATAGAAGGGGATCTTTCTGATGAAGATGCAAAGAGAATATTAGAGAGCTGGCAAGTAAATGTTATTGGAAATGAAAATGAGGTAATGATAAGTTCTACTGCAGGTAATTTTTGGAGTAGAAATAATAGAGCGGTTTCTAGTGCAGAACTGGATAAAAATATTCAGGAGTTAAGAAAGCTAAGTCCTATGATTTCTGATATGCTAGGACCTTTGATGGAAAACATAGCCAGAAACCCTATGCCAAGCACTCTTTCGCAAAATCAGGCCAACGTGAGTTATGACACAAACAGATCTAATAATGGTAATGATGAAAAATACATTCAGCAATGGGAGAGTCAGATTCGTGAGAAATTTAAAGATGATGTGGATAATGGAAAATTAGAATGGGTAAAACGACTTGATGAAAATGCTATTAATGGAAAACCTATTCAAATGGAAATTCGCTTGGAAACATGGGGAGAGCAATACGGAAAACAAATGAATGCGTGGGCGACGCAATTAACAAGAGATATAGAAAGCCAAAATAGAGGAGGAGCAAATATCACGGTATATCAATATAATTATAATAGTTCAGCTCCTTCTAATGTGGTAAATAAAACTATAAAAGTAAATGTGCCTAAAGGAGTTCGATTAAGGATTAATGCTCGTCACGGAGATGTGAAATTGGCAGAAAGAGCAATTGATGTGCGGGCGTCTTTATCTCATACCAAATTATCTGCTAATGTTATAGATGGAAATCAAACTTTTATTAAATCTTCATACTCACCCGTTTCCATTCGAGAGTGGAATAGTGGAAGATTGGTTGTGAATTATGTTAAAAACTGTAGAATACAAAAAGCAAAGAACCTATTGGTTAATGCAGATTCTAGTAACATTTTTATTCAAAACTTAGAAGAAAATGGGGCTATTTCTGGAAGCTTTGGAGCAATAAACATAATGAGTCTAGGGGAATCTTTCTCTACATTAGACTTGGCAGTAGAGAAATGCGATTTCAAGTTAAACTTACCTCGAACGGCTTTTAACTTGTCCTATAGTGGAGCACAAAGTATTATCTCTTTACCAAAAACCTTAGAGATAAATACAAGGAAAAATTTTGGGAATGTTTTTGTTAACGGTTTCCAAAAAACAAGAAGTACAAATAAGATGATTACAATTAATGCAAAGTATAGCAAAATTGTGCTAAATGATGAATAAAACTTCTGATATATAGAATATTATAGTTGTAGTGTTAATTATAAAAATGCCTTGCTAATTATATAGTGAGGCATTTTTTTTATAACATAAATTTAACAAAAATAAAACATCAATTCGTAAAAAGATGTGTCTTTTCATCTGGTTAAAATGGTTCTTTGTCTGTTTTTTTATGTTTTTTAATTTTTAAATAATTGATAGTCAGTTATTTATTGTTTTAGGAAGGTGATTTTAACACTTTTTGTGTAATTTGTCGAAAAACAAAACCACTTGATCTAAAAGTAAGGTTTTTAGTTTGCGTAACGGCAATTTAATGATATTATTGTATGGTAAAACCGTAGTAAAGTATTGAAGCTTTACTGTAAAGTATACAGAATGAAATCAATAGTATTTTTTTTAATTAGTATCTTTTTTGTTGGTAATATTTGTGCAAATGACACAGATCAGTCTCTTGAGGTTGAAAAAGAAGGTCTTGTTGTGTCTGTGGTGAATTTTGAAGAAGGAGATAAAATCAAACTTTTTGATGTAGAAAGTGGTGACCACATTTTGTCTAAAACACATGGAGATATTGATCTTAGTCAATTACCTATAGGTATGTACTTGTTAGAGAATACGCATGGTAAGTCTGTAATGATAGAACGTTTTGAAGAAGAAATACAAATAGAAGGAGTTTTAGAAACAGCAAATAATGATTTTGTTTTGGAAAGAGATTCAGTAAGAGCTGATATGCCTTCTAAAGTTAATGAAGAGGAAGAGTTTATCAATTATTACGAAAATACACAAAGAGATCTTTTGGCTATAGAAAGAGAAGGAGATGTTATAACTGTGGTAGATTTTGAAGAAGGAGATGTTATAAAGTTATTTGAAGTAAAAAATACGGTACATATATTATCTAAAACAATTAATATAGTTGACCTTAGTCAATTACCAGCAGGGATTTATTTTCTTGAAAATAACAAAGGAGAATCTGTGGTGTTAGAAAAGTTCTTAGATAATGATCAAGTTGCAGATATGGAATAGTAAAATAATTACTTACAACAATAGATAAACCCTGATGATTTTTCATCAGGGTTTTTTTATGAATTTATGCTCTATATTCTTCTATGTTTTAGATCTATTTACTTATTAGATCGGTGTATTATGTAATAGTGTTTTGAAGAAGGTAGTTGTAAAATGTCTTTGTTGATTTCATTATTTACTCAAACGATTGGTTCTAATGCAAGAGTAATACCATTTCTGATTTGAATTTACCCAATAAAACGGCATCCTTTTACATGATCCTTCAAAATAAAAATTAACCGTAGCTATGGCTATGCTGAACTTTTCTTTTTTGTCCAATGCAAAAATATATTGTTTTCTTATGAGCAAATTCAAATCAGAACTGGTATAACTTTGGGCAGTATATGGGAAATAATGCGATTTATGAATAAAAATTTAGCATCTGATCACGTTATTTTTCCCCTGCATGTTCTTCATAAAATAAAACAATAACTATGGTTATTCTTTAAGTTGATTCATTAGTCTAGCAAAAAATTATTGCAATTGTTTTAGGCAATTCTCATCTATAAATCGCATAACTTTTTTTTCTAAATGGTTTGTTTCATAAAAAAAAGACAATCTTGTTTATAAGATTGTCTATACTCATTATTAACAAAAACGACTAAAGTTATTGTTTGTCTAAATTTTTTGTCATGTTAAACCCGACAAATAAACCTAAACCTGCCATTAGGAATATAGTACCAGGATAAGCAATATCCTCATCAACATGTAAAGAAAAATGTAAAATTCCTGCAATAAAAATCCCAATTCCAATTCCCATTAATAACAATGAAAAGTTTAAAACAAGGACTTTCCATACAGGGGTTACTCTTTTTTCTTTACTACTATAAAAAATAGAGGCGTCTGCACCTTTTTCTATAAGGGCCATTCGTTCTCTGTTTCTTGCAGAAACAAATAAATAAAAAATTCCAAAAATACACCCAAATACGGATAGTGGGATTAAAGCTTCTAAAAATGTCATAATTCCTAAAATTTTATTGATTGATATACTGTTCGTTTTCTATTAAGACGCCTGTTTTTTTTAGCCGGTTACAAAAACGGTAAAAATATTTTGTATTTTATATTTCGAGTTGTAACCGATATGAATGTTCTGTCGTCTTATGAAGAAATGAACCATCAATCAGATCAATATTATATATCCAAAGTACTCGAAGGGCATGTAAATGCATTTTCGACTTTGGTAGAGCGATATCAAAACCTGGTATACACCGTTGCATTTCGAATGGTGAAGAATAAAGAGTTGGCAGAAGAAGTAGCTCAGGATAGTTTTGTAAAAGCTTTTAATTCATTGAGTATGTATAGAGGTGATGCTAAGTTTTCGACTTGGTTATACACCATTGTTTACAGAAAAAGCTTAGACGCAATAAAAAGGAATAAAAAAAAGGTAACTACAGCACTTATTGAAGAAGTTAGTGAGGGTGATATTGGTACAATAGGGGATGCTTTGGGGTATTTGGAGGATAAAGATAGAAGGAAGGTGGTGTCCGCCAGTATCGCGAGTCTTTCTGAAGATGAGGCTGCTATTATAACATTGTATTATTTTGAAGAAAAATCTGTAAAAGAAATTGTACAGATTACGGGTTTAACAGTGGATAATGTGAAAATTAAGTTGTACCGAAGTAGAAAAAAACTATATTCGATATTAAAGCATCACGTTTCCCCAGAAATATGTAATAAAAATGGAAGAGCAATATAAAGATATTCGTGATTTGGTAAAGGAAGCAGGCTTAGAGTGTCCTTCGTCAGATTTTTTGAGTAATGTAATGAATAAGGTAGAAGTTTCTTCGGTGCAAGCCCCAGTATCTTATAAACCTCTTATTTCTCGTAAAGGATGGGGTGGGATTATTTTTGTGATAAGTCTAGTGATATTTTTGTTGTTGTCGTTTGAAAGTGACGAAAACTCTTTTTTTGATAAGCTCAATTTTTTGAATATATCCAAGAGAAATTTTGAAGCCCCTTTTTCGGGATATACACTTCATAAATCTACCATTTATGGAATTTTACTTTTGTGTTTTCTCTTTTTTGTTCAGGTAACTATGCTAAAAAGAAAAATTGATAAAGACTTCTCTTAGAGAATTTGTCGTAAATTTTTGTGAAATGAGTGTGGTATCAGTTTAATATTTTGTTTTTTGTATAATATTAAAATTAAGAGAACGTTACGTTTTTATAAATACCTATATAAATACAAAACTCAACACACAAATGAAAAATTATTTATTATGCTTACTCGTTGTGTCATCGCTGTTTACAGCTTGTAAAAGTGATGATGAAGAAACACATGATCATGATCCTAATGCGAGCGTAGATTATTCTGCGACGATCATGTCTCCTGATACAGAGAATAAAAAAATGGATGAAGAAATTCATATTCATGCTGTATGGGAAAGTAAAACCAAACAAACAGTTCATCATGTTAAGGTGAAAATATATAACAAGGCAGACAATACGGCTGTTGTTTATGAAAAACCTAAGGAAGCTCATGTGCATAAAGAGAACGGAAAACATGAGTTACATGATGATGTAACATTGTCTACAGAAAATGGATTTTCAAGTAACTCTGATTGGGTAGTCGAAGCTAAAACCTGGGGGCATGAAAAGGGGGAAAATGAAGTCGTAAAAACAATGGAGTTTCATATTGATTAATCCATTTTATAATAAACAAAAAGCCAAAACATTTTTCTGTTTTGGCTTTTTTATTTGTGTTATGTTGAAAGGTTAATTGTCAATAATCACCCATTCACCTTTTTCTATTAAAGGGATAGCTTGTTTGTATTTTACAGTTTTATTTTCACCACTCATAACGTGTTTGATGGTTACCCTGTCGTTACGACCAATTTTTGGTTGCTCTCTAACAATAGTTTCTGTAACCTGAGGTTGCCCTTGTGTTTGTCCGGCAGCTCGGTTTTGAGCCGCTCGTTCATCCATATTAGGGATTTCCTCTTTAGAGGTTTCTAACTTCTCTTTCTTTCTAACTTGACGTGCTTCAGAAATGTCCTGAGTATTACCTGTCGGCAATTCTCCTTTAAACAAGAAAGAAATTACATCTTTATTTACTTCCTCGATCATAGCTTTAAACAATTCAAAAGCTTCGAACTTATAGATTAGTAAAGGATCTTTTTGTTCGTGTACTGCTAGCTGAACACTTTGTTTTAATTCATCCATTTTTCGAAGATGCGTTTTCCATGCATCATCGATAATAGCTAATGTGATATTTTTTTCGAAATCGGTGATTAATTGTTTTCCTTCAGATTCGTATGCTTTTTGTAAATCTGTAGCAACATTGATACTTTTTATACCATCTGTAAACGGCACTAAGATTCTTTCGTAGTTGCTAGAAGGGTCTTCGAATACTTGCTTGATTACTGGGTATGCAGTTTCTGCATTACGTTTCATCTTATCTTGATAATGCTCATATGCAGTTTTGTAAACTTCTCCTGCAATTTTTTGAGTATCCATCTTTTCAAATTCAGCTTCAGATACCGGACTGCTCATAGAGAAATAGCGAATTAGCTCAAATTCGAAATTTTTAAAGTCCTGAGCGTCTTTATTTCCGCCGGTGATAACTTCTACTGTGTCATAGATCATATTTGCAATATCGACTCTTAAACGCTCTCCAAATAATGCATGATAACGACGTTTGTAAACTACTTCACGCTGTGCATTCATTACATCATCATATTCTAATAGTCGTTTACGGACACCAAAGTTATTTTCTTCGACTTTTTTCTGCGCTCTTTCTATGGATTTAGAAATCATAGAATGCTGAATAACCTCTCCTTCTTTTAAGCCCATTCGGTCCATCATCTTTGCAATTCTTTCAGAACCAAATAATCGCATAAGATTATCTTCTAACGATACATAGAATTGAGAGCTTCCTGGATCTCCTTGTCGACCAGCACGACCTCTTAACTGTCTGTCTACACGTCGAGAATCATGACGCTCTGTACCTACAATTGCAAGACCTCCCGCAGCTTTTACTTCGTCAGATAGTTTAATATCTGTACCACGACCTGCCATATTGGTTGCAATAGTTACCATACCTGTATTACCTGCTTCGGCAACAATATCGGCCTCTTTTTTATGCAATTTGGCATTTAATACATTATGAGGTACTTTACGAATCGTAAGCATCCTTCCTAACAACTCAGATATTTCTACAGAGGTTGTACCAATAAGTACAGGCCTCCCTGCTTTTGATAGTTCGGTAACTTGATCTATTACTGCGTTGTATTTTTCGCGCTTAGTTTTGTATACCAAATCTTCTCTATCATGTCTCGCAATAGGACGATTGGTTGGTATTTCTACTACATCTAATTTGTAAATTTCCCAAAGTTCACCTGCTTCTGTAACGGCGGTACCTGTCATACCTGATAGTTTACCGTACATTCTAAAATAATTCTGTAATGTTACAGTAGCAAAAGTTTGCGTTGCATCTTCAATCTTTACATTTTCTTTGGCTTCTATTGCTTGGTGTAATCCATCACTATATCTTCTACCGTCCATAATACGACCGGTTTGTTCATCGACAATTTTTACTTTATTGTCCATTACTACATATTCTACGTCTTTTTCGAATAATGAATATGCTTTTAGAAGTTGTCTTAATGTGTGTATTCTTTCACTTTTTACACTATAATCTCTAAAAAGTTCTTCTTTCTTTTCGGCTTCATCTTCTTTAGATAGTTCTAGCTTCTCGATTTTTGCAATCTCCATACCGATTTGAGGTAAGACAAAAAAATCGGGATCTTCTTTGCCAGAAAGGTAATCTACTCCTTTATCGGTAAGGTCAATCTGATTATTTTTTTCTTCTATAACATAGTACAAATCTGCATCGATTTTATGCATTTCACGATTGTTGTCCTGCATATAGAAGTTTTCAGTTTTTTGAAGTAATTGTTTTACACCTTCTTCACTTAAAAACTTGATTAATGCTTTATTTTTAGGAATTCCCCTATATACCTGAAGTAGTTTAAAACCACCTTCTTTAGTATCCCCTTCTTTAATTAGCTTTTTGGCTTCTGCTAGGACGGTTGTAAGGTATTTTTGCTGTACAGAGACAATGTCTGATATTTTTGGTTTTAGTTCATCAAATTCGTGAACATCTCCTTTTGGAATAGGACCAGAAATGATTAATGGTGTACGTGCATCATCGATCAATACTGAATCTACCTCATCTATGATCGCGTAATTATGAGGTCGTTGTACCAAATCTTCTGGAGCGTGAGACATATTATCTCTTAGGTAGTCAAAACCAAATTCGTTATTGGTTCCGTATGTGATATCTGCATTATATGCTGCTCTACGTTCTGCAGAGTTAGGCTTATGGTTGTCGATACAGTCTACAGTAAGACCATGGAATTGAAAAATAGGCGCCATCCATTCACTATCACGACGAGCAAGATAATCGTTTACGGTTACAAGGTGAACACCATTACCAGATAAAGCATTAAGATAAACAGGAAGTGTGGCCACTAATGTCTTTCCTTCTCCTGTTTGCATTTCGGCTACTTTCCCTTGGTGTAGTGTAATTCCACCAATTAACTGCACATCATAATGGATCATGTCCCATTTAACTTCTTTTCCTGCAGCATCCCAACTTGTTGACCAAATGGCTTGGTCATTGTCAAGGGAGATATGGGTTCTGGTTCCCGATAACTCTCTGTCATATGCAGAGGCGGTTACCGTAACAGTATCGTTGTTTGCAAATCGTTTTGCAGTTTCTTTTATTACAGCAAAAGCTTCTGGTAGAATATCGTTTAAGGCTTTTTCGGTAGTTTGATAAGCTTCTTCTTTTAGTTTATCAATCTCGCCATAGATATCTTCTTTTTTGTCTATGTCTTCTGTAGTATTGGCTTCTTCTTTAAGTAAGTCGATTTTAGAATTAATGGCTGCTCTGGCATCATCTATTCGTTTTTTAAACTCAACAGTTTTGGCACGTAATTCGTCATGAGAAATGTTTTCTAATGCTTTTCCGGCTTTTTTAATGAGCTCAACTTTTGGTTGAACCTCTTTTATATCTTTTTTGGATTTATCTCCTACAAATACTTTTAATACAGAATCTAAAATTCCCATAATATATGATTATGTGTTTAATGAGATTTTAATTTCAATTTTGAAACTAACTGATTTACCTCTTGCAAAGAGGTAGCAATAAGGCTTGATCTCTTAAATATCGAGATTTATCCTATCTCAAGACCAAATGATGGCCTGTTATACAATACTTTTATGTCGTAAATAACATTTTAATCCAAATTCTATTTTATAAAAACGAATACATGTTAAGGTTGTTGTGAAATATGATGTTTATATATTTCACAATTTTTTAGCACATGTAACCGATTCTAATAATAGAATTAAGGTTAAAAGCGGCGTAATTTACGCAAAAAAAAAGCCTCTTTCGAGACTTTTAATACTATTTTAATTCATTTAATATTCATCCTCATTCCAAAGATAATCTTCGTCAGTCGGATAATCAGGCCATATCTCTTCTATAGAGTCATATGAGTCTCCTTCATCTTCAATTGCTTGTAGGTTTTCTACAACCTCTAGAGGTGCTCCAGTACGAATTGCATAATCGATTAATTCGTCTTTTGTAGCTGGCCAAGGCGCATCACTTAAATAGGATGCTAATTCTAAAGTCCAATACATATGTTTACTGGTTTAATTTTTTTTGCAAAAATAATTTTTTAGTTTAAAAAGTCAAGTAAAAAATTAATTATTTAAACAATAATTATAAGAACGTGATTTTCTGGGCTTTCCCATTAATTATTTTGCAGTGGTTTTGTTGTTAGGATTTTTTTCAGGAATCCATTTAATTTCTTCTGCTCTTAGATCGAATGACAACTTTCGTGCCAGTACAAAAAGGTAGTCAGATAGTCGGTTTAAATACTGTAAGTTTTTCTCTTCAAAAGGCTCGATTTCATAGAGAGCACTAGCCAAACGTTCTGCTCTGCGACATACACAGCGGGCTACATGACAGAATGACACAGTTTGGTGACCTCCTGGTAATACAAAATGTGTCATAGGCGCTAGTGATTCATTCATAGCATCAATTTCTTTTTCTAAAAACTCAATATCTTCAGAAGAAATAGTTGGAATGTTAAGTCTTTTTTGACCACTCTTTAAAATCGCTTTTTCGGGATCGGTCGCTAACACTGCTCCAACTGTAAAAAGTTTATCTTGTATGTCGATAAGTGTTTTTTTGGAAGAGTTATCAATTTCTTGATCTCTAATAAGTCCTATATAAGAGTTTAACTCATCTACAGTGCCGTAACTGTCGATACGAATATGATGTTTAGGGACTCTGGTTCCTCCAAACAATGCTGTGGTCCCTTTGTCACCTGTTTTTGTGTATATTTTCATAGAGAGTTATTTTTTCTTTTTTTCGTAATTCTTTCTGAAATTACGTTTATCACGGTTATATAGCTTGTTTTTGTTTCGTTTTGTGTTCCAGGAAACGATCACAAATAAAACAGCAATTGCTAATACTGTTAAAATAAGCTGTGTTTGTTCTGAAAGCATAGCTACTATCTTGATGTTTTTAAGTAAAAGTAATAAAATACAGAGTAGCTACACGATCAATACTATTTTTTTTGTGTTCTGAAGTGTAGTAAAACAAAATATACACGGCTTGTTTGATCTTTGATGTATTGCAGTTTTAGTGAACAGCGTTATTATGATGTCAAACCAACGACTACAAACATTAAAAAAACTGTACATTTGTAGTGCTATGGAATTTTCTTCAAAATTATTAGAGAATGCTGTCTATGAGATGTCCCAGTTACCTGGGGTAGGTAAGCGTACAGCATTAAGATTGGTATTACATTTACTAAGACAGCCAGAAACACAAACAGAGCATTTGGTGAAGGCTTTGGGGGCCTTAAGGTCAGATGTGAAATTTTGTAAATCATGTCATAACATAAGTGATGTCGCTATATGCGAAATTTGCAATAACCCAAATAGAAATAGAGAACTGATTTGTATAGTAGAGGATATACGAGATGTTATGGCAATTGAAAATACGGGTCAATATAGAGGGCTATATCATGTCTTAGGCGGAAAAATAAATCCATTAGAAGGCATCGGCCCTCATGAATTAACTATTGCTCCTTTGGTAGAAAAAGTAAAAAAAGGAGAAGTAAAAGAATTAATTTTTGCTTTGAGTGCTACCATGGAAGGAGATACTACAAATTTTTATATTTATAAGCAATTAGAAGGGTTATCTATAAAAACATCTACCATTGCTAGAGGAATAGGAGTAAATGATGAATTAGAATATGCAGATGAGCTTACGTTAGGAAGAAGTATACGTAATAGGATACCTTTTGAAAATGCTTTGAAAAGTTAAAGAAGCAAAACTTAAATTTTTACACCCTGAAACTATCTGTTGTTATTGTAAATTACAATGTTCGTCATTTTCTTGAGCTATGCTTGATAAGTGTTAAAGATGCATTGCGAGATAGTAAGGCAGAGGTTATTGTAGTTGATAATGGTTCTAAAGATCAGAGTTGTAAAATGATAAAAGATCGATTTGCTTGGGTGCGGCTTATTGAAAATGAACAAAATATAGGCTTGTCGAGAGCTAATAATCAAGGAGCTAATCAGGCAAAAGGAGAATATGTTTGTTTTCTTAATCCAGATATAGTAGTGGGATCAAGAACATTTTCTAATTTATTAGATAGAGCTAAGCTATTACCGAATTTAGGGATTGTGGGTCCAAGACTCATAGATGGTAAGGGTAGGTTTCTTAATGATAGTAAACGCAATATTCCGTCACCGTTAACCTCATTACAAAGACTTTTAGGGGTTAATTTTGGTAGTGTAAAGAATTATTATGCCAAGCATATACCTTCAGAAAAAAATGGTTATGTCGATGTGCTGTCGGGTTCTTTTTTATTAATAAAGAAAAAAGCGTTCGATTCGATAAATGGTTTTGATGAAGATTTCTTTTTATGTTGCGAGGATATAGATTTGTGCTATAGAATGAAAAAAAAAGGATTTCAGAATTATTATATAGGAGATACTGTAGCAATTCATTATAGAGCAGAAAGTATTGGGCGTAATGAGGTTTATGTAAAGCAATTTTATAATGCAATGAGAATCTTTTATAAAAAGCATTTTCAAAGCAATTGGTTGTTTGATGTGCTGATTTCTATTGCCATACAAATGGTAGCTTCGATTTTGGGATTACAGAAACGTATTAAAAAAAGCAATAGTATAAATCAATATTATTTGATTTCAGAAGATGCACGTTTAAAACAGAAATTAAAGGCGATTCTATCTCAAAAAATCAAAAAGATTTCAAGAGAAAGGTTAACAAATTTGGGAGATCAAAATATCGAGATTATCTTTGATAACAATTTTATAGCTTTTGATGATATTATTGATTGTATGCAAAAGAATAAAAGTAATAGAATAACATATAAAATACGACCACAAGGTAGCGATTATGTCGTAGGTAGCGATTTTAATGATGGAAAAGGAGAAGTAATTTGGTTGTAGAAAAATATATAAGGAAAAATTAATTTTTTAGCCTTGTTTTTATTAAATTCGCAAAAACGTAAACAAATAAACACTTTTGATTAAGGATATGGCAAAATTTGAGCTAAAACTTCCAAAGATGGGTGAGAGTGTTGCAGAGGCAACAATAACAACTTGGTTAAAAGAAGTTGGGGATACTATAGAGTTAGATGATGCGATTGTAGAGATTGCAACAGATAAAGTCGATAGTGAAGTGCCTAGCGAAGTAGAGGGAGTTTTGATAGAAAAGCTGTTCGAAGTTGATGATGTTATACAGGTGGGGCAGGTGATTGCTGTAATTGAAACAGAGTCTAATGGAGCTGTAGAGGTAGCGTCTGATTCTTTTGTAGAATCAACGAATAACCAGGAAGTTCCAGAAGAAGCGAATGTCATAGAAACTCAAATAGCAGAGGTTACAGAAGTGGTTACTGCCAATACAAGTGCTGATTTTGATGGCAGTACAAAATTTTATTCTCCACTAGTAAAGAATATTGCAGCGACAGAGGGAGTTTCTCTTAGTGAACTAGAATCTATCGAAGGGACAGGGAAAGATAGTCGTGTTACTAAAAAAGATATGCTTCAATTTGTAGAAGATCGTAAAAGTGGTAAAGTAAAAGAGCCGGTTGCTACAAATCAATTACAAGAAAAAACAATAGCTTCAGAAAAGGAAAAGAGTAGCTCTAAGGCGGCTCCAGTTATTGCTTCAGGAGAAGATGAGATTATAGAGATGACTAGAATGGGTAAACTGGTAGCAAACCATATGGTAAACTCGGTTCAAACTTCTGCTCATGTTCAATCTTTTATAGAGGCAGATGTTACAAATATCTGGAACTGGAGAAAGAAGGCCAAAGTAGGTTTTATGGAGAGGGAAGGAGAAAAACTGACATTTACTCCTATATTTATGGAGGCTGTGGCAAAAGCTCTTAAGGATTTTCCTATGATGAATATTTCGGTTTCGGGAGATACTATTATTAAAAAGAAACATATTAATCTTGGTATGGCAGCTGCTTTATCCGATGGTAATTTAATAGTACCTGTGATCAAAAATGCAGACCAGTTAAATTTGGTAGGTATGACCAAAGCCGTGAATGATCTTGCAAATAGAGCTCGTAACAATGCATTAAAACCAGATGATATACAAGATGGCACTTATACCGTAACGAATGTGGGTACTTTTGGAAGTATTATGGGGACTCCTATTATTAATCAACCTCAGGTAGGGATATTAGCTTTGGGGGCTATAAGAAAGGTTCCTGCGGTAATAGAAACACCAGAAGGTGATTTTATTGGTATTCGATATAGAATGTTCTTATCACATTCTTATGATCATCGTGTTGTTAATGGTGCTTTAGGAGGGCAATTTGTACAACGAGTAAAAGATTACCTAGAAGCTTGGGATGTAAATAGAGAATTTTAAAAAGCATAACAAAAAATATTTATAATAATAAACCATGGCAGTTTTGTCATGGTTTATTTATTTTGGTGTTATTGTAAATAATAAAATTCCAGACATTACTTATCTTTATGCAAGAACAAAAAGAATGTTCTTTGGATAAATATATCAAGTAAACATAAAAACAAGCCTTGTAATTTGCTTTTATCGCACTCATATTTCATAATAAAATAAAATCGTAGCTAATGCTATGCTTGGATTTTCTTGTTTATCTGATCACGATATAATCTAAATTCTTTAGATTCATTTTTAAATTCATTTGGTATCGGTTCTAAGTTTTAAGTAATTACCATTTGAAAATAATAGTCCTTTTAGATATATGAAAAAAACAGCTCAGATAAGAAAATCATTACATAAGCCTTATTGGTATGATAGAACTAATGGAGATCATATTAATAATATAGAATTATTAGTATCGACGAATCTTCCTGTTACCGTTGCTATTGTACTAGGATTACTTTATAGTCCTTGGTTTTTATATGCATTGGGGTTATTTGTAGTATTAGTTGTTATTATATTTAAATGGTATAACAACAATTTTGATCGTTATTTTCGGTTTATAAAAAGAATAGAAAAAAGAGGAGATAAAGAAAATATATTTTATGTTGTTCAATCCAGTATACTGGCAAAAAAAAATGGAAAGCCATTCGTTGAAGAAGGTGTAAAATGGAAAGATAGTGAAACATTTTATTCCAATTCAGGTAAAGAAGAAGCAGCACAATTTTTTGATCAGAAAACGATTAAAAAAGAAGTAGGAGAGCAAGTGTTGTCTGATGTGATGAAATCTGTACATAAACCTAATAAGGTTTATGGTAAGTTTAGAGAGAAAAATAACATATCAAAAAAAGAGGAGACTTTATTTATTAGTGTTTTTCTATTACCTATACTGGCAACTTTTTTTGTGCTATTGTTGGTAAAACCGGTTATAGCTGTATATGTATTTGGATTTGTTATATTGTGTTTAATACTAGCGTATGCTTATTATGTTAGGTCAGAAAAACGTTTTCTTCGTGTTATAGAAAGAACCGAAGAGCAGGGTAGATATAGAAAAACGACTTATCATATACAATCCTTTATAACAAAGATGGATTTAAATGATGTTGTATCGGATAATAGTTTGAAATGGAGGGATTATTATCCTTATGGACTTAGCGAAGGAGGTACTCGCTTAACCGTATTTTCTCATTTCGAAAAAGAAACTATTGAAAATATAGTAGTAGAGAAAGTTTTATAGTTAAAAAATATGCTACAGAAATTATAGAATATCTTTAGAGAAAGAAATTGATCACTAACCTTTTCTTTTCAAGAAAAATAGAAGATTTTTATAAAGGTAGCGCCCCATCGTCACATACAAAAAGCTCTAACAAGAAGATAATTGTCTGCATAAAGTAATTGATCTATAAGTATTATATGGCTAATGACATATAGGGTTAAAGCAGCTAAAAACAAAAACCCTACGAGGTTACCGATCTTTTTTTAAGACATAAGTGTTTTGCTTTTATATAGATGTTTCTTATACTTTAAAAGTTGCCTGGAAATATAGGCTGTATTTATTTTGAATAAAGAGTTCGGATTGGTGATGTTTTTTTTATCGAACACAAAAAGGATCAGAGTTGTAGTTTTTGAACAAATAGATCAATATCATCAATAGGAAGATTTATGATGCCTTTTACAATACCTAGTGGCACTGCAACATTTTTTTTATCATACCCTTCTTTATGTAATAGCTCCCATAAAAATTCGCGATACCGCGTTCTAGTGTCTATGTTTACCTCTCTATATTTGATGTGATTTTTATTAAGCTGGGATATTAAGGTTTCACATTTATTGCAAGTTTCTCGGGTAAATATGATGATCTCTGACCCCATAATAGAGGATAAAGGGGCTTCTTTTTGGGGAGTTTTATCTCTCTCTACATCAATTGTTTCTAGTTCATTGTTGACAATCAGATTATATGTGTAGGAGGATTCTGTGTCTGCTAAAGGGATGAGAATTGACATTTGTACTTTGCTATTAGCAGGAATATTTTTTATAATAGGCCTATGGGCACTTCTTCGGTATCCGGTTGGATTGATCTTTAAAAAAACGCTTTTATCTGTAGAACTGTCATTTTGAACATAGATAATTGTTCGTTTTTTTTGCTTTTCCTCTACTAAATAAACGTTCTTAACCTGAGAGTAAATACTTATAGGAATAAGGAATAAAACCCATAAAATTCGTTTCAGAAAACAGATCATATTTCTTTTTTTTAAAAGATACGGTTTCTTTTAAAAATGCCAAAACAGAACTAAAATCTATTTTTAAATATATGCGATCATTGGTGATGTAAAAGAGAACCCCCTGAAACATTTTTTTTCAGGGGGTAATATTGAAACTTTAAAAATTATAAAGTAACACACACTCAGTTTATAATGATAATAGTTTCAATACGATCGTTTAAATAACTGTGAGAGTATTCAAAGTTTAGTTAGTGGCTAATTATATGACAAAAAGAAGGAATACTCACTAGATTATTTAATCGATACATTTAGGGTTATTCAAAAGATGTTACTCCTACATTTGGGTTATAAACATACTTGAAGGTGTAGTAACGACCTTCGTTTGTCATTACATTTGGATTAGCAGGAGCATCTTTATAGTAGCTTAAAATCTCTACTTTTGCATAATTTCCGTTGCTGGTTTTAAAAACAAGAATTTTTCCTGGGATCGGTGTGATCAAATGATTAGGTGCTCCCGAATAGTTGTACCACCCATTGTCACTCCCTGTTGGGATAGCAAATCCCTGATCGGTATCTTGAGAAAAGCTAAGCCCGTCTGCCGTTGTGATATTGCTAAAAATACCTTCTGCAATGGCCACACTTACTTCTCCGTTACGTGCGGGTTCATCAGCTGTTCCTGTAGTAGCACCTCCATTAACAGCAATAGTAGTTCCTCTAAAAGCAATATCCCAATCGGTATCACTAGTGGTTATTTCACCAGTTTCAAAATCAAATTTTGTAAAATCTCCCCCTACAGGTTGTCCTTGTCCTCCTGTTTGAGGAGCACTTAGGTTTTCTACTTTGTTTTCTACTAATGGTTTTAGAACTGCAAAAGTACCTGCATTAAGAGTTTTAGTACCGTATTTTACAATAATGTCTCCCGATGTTGCATCTTCTGGGATGGTTACTACGATAGCCGTGCTAGTAACACTTTTAATGGTTGCTGTAGTGCCATTAAAAGTAACACTTAGTTCAGCGGTCGAACTAGGAAACCCTGTTCCGTTTATAGTGATTTCAGATCCTAAAACACCTTGTTCTGCAGATAGTTCCTGAACGGCAAACTCTGCTGTTTCTGTCATAACTGCATCATCATCACTACTACAAGAAGCTAGAAGTATGCTTAGCATTAAGAATATAAATTTTACTTTTTTCATTTTGACTTTATTTAGTATTAGTATTTAAAATTGATAATTAAGTTTTATAAAAGCTTGTATTCCTGGTAGTGCAGGAATATTGGCATCGGTATGATCAAAAAGATTGTTGGCTCCGGCCTGAAGTGTAAAATCATCATAAAAAGTTTTACTGGCGGCGATATTGGTAGTTACAAAACCATCAACAAAACTGGTGTCATAGTTATCTATAATGTTGTTTCCATTGGTGTCAAATTGACCATATTTACTGCGATATAACAGTCGAAGATTAATATTTCCTTTTATTGAAGGGATATCGTAGAATACTTTAAAATTTGCATTATGCCTTGAACGATTTGGTAAACCAAAATAATCTGATGATTCTAGCGCTACGGTTTCTAAAGTTTCTGGATTACGAATAAATACTTCTCCGTTTTCGACTTCTTCTTCTCTTGTTTTGTCATAGGCATATAAAAGCTGGTACCCACCACTAATATTAATATTTTTTAAAACCCTAAAAGAAGAGTTGAACTCTATTCCAGTGGTGTAACTCTCATCAACATTAACATAGCTAAAAACATTTTGACCGTTTGCTTTTCTTGCAATTACCCGAGTGTCAATAAAGTTTTTTCGATCATTTCTAAAGAGGTTAATTTCGGTATTCCATTTTCCTCTTTTGAAAGTGAACCCTGCATTATAACCAATAGAGCTTTCTGCTTGTAAAGGATCTTGTAACTCACTTTCTTCAACAGTTATATTTTGGATTTGCCCTTGAGTTTCTAGCTCTTTTAATTTATCTACTGCAACATTATAGCCCAACACAGTATAACCGACAGTAGAATTTGTGAAATCAAAATACAGTTGTCTAAAATCTGGAGCTTTATACCCATATCCAATAGATGTTTTGAATGCAAACTCATTGGTGATTTTAAATCTAAATGCTAGTTTGGGGCTAAATTGATTGCTGTATTCTGAGTGATTATCAAAACGAGCTCCAGCAATTATATTGATTCGGTCAAGTACGTTAAAATCATATTGTGAATAGACATATTGAGAACTAAAATCTACTTTGTCATCAAAATAGGTACGATCCAATAAATCATATTGAAACCCTACTCCAGAAGTTAGTTTACTATTGTTGTTAAAAGTATAAGTAGCTCTAATTTCTGGGCGCAATAGCTTTTGGTCAAAAAAGGAATCATTTAGAATGTCGGTAGGAGCGTTTACCGATGTCAATTTTTCTGAAGCTTTGTAATTGGTGTAATAAAACTCATAAGTAGCATTAAATTTTTCATTCCATAAGTGATCTAATTTAAGCTGAGTGTTTAAATCATTTTCTTCATTATCACCTCTATATATTGATTCTTCTGTAATGAGTTCGCTATTTTGTAATTGATGATAAAACCTTGTAGAAGAGAACAGTGATATTTTGTCATTAAAATCATAATAGATTCTACCGTTAACGGTATAATTTTCAAATGGGTCTATTGTATTTCCTTGGGTATCAGAATTCAGATCATACCCTTCACTAGAAAATCTGTTGGCAAAGAAAGCGTAACGTAGTTTTTTGAAGCTTTGCTCTATCCCAAGGTTGAGGTCTTGTTCTGTAAAACTACCAATTCGATACGAAGCATTTCCAGAAAGTTTTTTGGTTTCTGGTTTTTCAGTAATAATGTTAACTACACCTCCCATGGCTTCAGAACCATATAAACTACTAGAAGGACCTTTTACAACTTCTATTTGCTTAATATTTCCTACGGTGAGTCTTTCCAAATTAAAGTTACCAGAACTTCTACCAATTAAAGGAACACCATCTATTAAGATGAGAACATAATCCGATTCCATTCCTTGGATCTGTATCCCTTCAAAACCACTTCTATCTGCAACGGTTATAATCCCTGTTTGTTCACTAAGAATTTCATTTAACCTTACCGACCCAGATTGCGCAATTTTTTTTTGGGATACTAAAGTAACGGGTAAGGGTAAAGAAGAAAGTTGTCTTTTAGTTCTAGTGGCAGATATAACTATTTCTTCTATCTCTGTAACTAGGGGCTTTTCAATGTTTTCGACATCTTGAGAATGCGTGAATACCGTAGTTAAAAAAAATAAAATAGTAATATTCAGAAACTTGTAATTCATTATTTTATTTAAAATGATTCTTAATAGTGCGCAAATATATACATAATTCTTATTTAGAATAAATAAAAATAATTATTTTTGCATCAAAATTTTAATCAATAAGTGATCTAATGAAAACAACTTTTTATACGCTAATAGCATTTTTTGTAGTGTTAACGGCAGATGCGCAAATCAAAAACAAACAAAAACAAGACAGTGATGCAATAAAAGAAATGTGCGGCTGTTACGAAGTAACTTTTAATTTCGTAGAAACATTTCAGTACAGTAAAGATTCTCTTTACAAACCTTCAAAGACCAAAATTGCCTCTGGATTAGAATGGGCTCAATTGGTAGTTGATAAAGACGATAAAATTTCTATTCAACATTTATTACAAGTTGGGAATCCAGCAGAACCAAATATTGTAAAGCACTGGAGACAAGACTGGATTTATGAAAATACAGATTTTTATATGTTTAATGGGGATAATGTCTGGAACTTTACACAAAAATCTCAAGACGATGTAAAAGGTCAGTGGACTCAAAAAGTATTTCAGGTAGATGATAGCCCTCGTTACGAAGGATCTGCAACCTGGGTTCATGTAGACGGCAAGAGTTTTTGGGAAAATACAACAGATGCACCCTTACCAAGACGAGAGTATACTAAAAGAAATGACTATAATGTAACTATTCGAGGTAATAGACATGAAATTACAAAAGAAGGGTGGATACACGATCAAGATAATAGTAAGGTGATTAGAAAAGAAGGAAAAGAAGATGTTCTTTTGGCGAAAGAAAAAGGGTATAATACCTATGTAAAGGTGGCTGATGAAAGATGTAAAGTAGCAAGCGATTGGTGGAAACAACATGGTGATAAATGGGCCTTGGTTCGTGATAAATGGGAAGAGATATACGGTAGAAATACAACATTGTCATTAGAATCTAAAGTAGATAACAAACCATTGTATAAACATCTATTTTCGGAAGATTATTCTCAGGAAAATGATATATCTAAAGTAATAGAGTCTTTTGTAAAAAAATAAAAAATGAAACATTTACAAAACATATTTTGCTTCAGTATATTTTTGTTTGCAAGTTTTCTGTTTTCTCAAAAGTCAAATGCTTTTTTAGAAAGAACATATTGGAAAACGAATCCTTCCATAGAAGATGTAGAGCAAAAAATTAAGGAAGGGCATGATATATCAGCGTTAAATGAGTTTTTATTTGATGCGGTTTCTTGGGCATTTATAGAAAAGGTAGATAATAAAACCATCAAGCATTTACTTACCAAAAAAGGGAATGATGTTAATAAATTGACTCATGATGGTAGAACTTATATTTTTTGGGCTGCTTATCGAGGCAATATAGAAATGATGCAATTTTTGGCAGATAAAGGTGCAAAGACAGATATTGTGGATAGTCATGGTTATTCGTTGCTAAACTTTGCAGCAGTAACAGGACAACTTGATGTCGCTTTGTATGATTTCTGCATCACAAATGGAGCTGATGTAACCAAAGAAAAAAATCAGAATGGAGCCAATGCTTTGTTATTGGTAGCTCCTTTTGTAAAGGAATATCAACTCATAGATTACTTTATTTCTAAAGGAATTGATCTTACTAGTAAAGATACTCACGGAAATGGTATTTTTAATTACGCAGCCAAGAGAGGAAATGTTGATTTATTAGATATGCTGATAAAAAAAGGAGTCGATTATAAAGGCTTGAATAAGGAAGGTGGTAATGCAATGCTGTTTGCAAGTCAAGGTACTAGAGGATATTCAAACCCATTAGCAACCTATCAATATTTAGAAAAGTTAGGAATCAATCCAAATGTCACGAATCAAAACGGGGTAACACCATTGCATGAATTGGCTTCTAAAACAAAAGATATTACTGTTTTGGAGTATTTTATCTCTAAAGGAGTTGATATAAATCAACAGGACACTAATGGAAAGTCAGCTATAACAAATGCCATTGCAAGAAACTCGGTAGAAATAGTCGAATTTTTAGTTGAAAATGATGCAGATCTTTTTGTTAAGGACAAAAACGGAAATAACCTGGCTTACTATCTTATAAAAGCTTTTAATCCAAAAAAAACAGAAGTTTTTGATCAAAAACTAGAAATACTTACCAAAAATGGTTTTGATCCTTTAAAAAAACAAGATGATGGTAATACATTGTATCATCTTGCGGTCAAAAAAAACGATTTGGCATTGTTAAAAAAGATTAGAAATAAAGCTATTCCAATCAATGCGAAGAATAAAGAGGGTAATACAGCATTGCATATTGCCGCAATGAAAGCCGAAAATGACCATATTTTGAAATACTTAATAACATTAGGGGCCGATACAGCAATAAAAACAGACTTTAAAGAATCGGTTTATGATTTAGCAATTGAAAATGAACAATTACAAAAGCCTAATATCACCCTTAATTTTCTGAAATGATTATGAAAACAACCATAAAAATAGTTGTAGCATTCACTTTTTTGGTATTTGTAACCGCTGGTTTTATAAAACCAGCAGAAGTGAACACGTATAAGTGTATGATACAATTAACCAATTATACAGGAGAAGGTGCTTATGTTATTGTTTCTTTGATAAATGCAGAAGGGGCGTACGAGTCAACATTATATGTTCAAGGGCAAGATGAAGAGTGGTATCATGATATCCCAGAATGGTGGAATTTTTACGGAAAAACTAGGCCCAACATCGATGCAATTTCAGGAGAAACCGTTAAAGGAGGAGAACGCACCATTCGCATTCTAAAGATTCCTAAGGATAAAATAAATACAGGTTACAGTATTCGTTTTGAAACCGCTGTAGAAGATCAGGAGTATTATAAAGATGATGTTCAGTTCGAACTTACTTCAGAAACTGTTAATAGCAAGAAAGAGGGAAAAGGTTTTATTCGATATGTACGAATGATGCCTCAATAACACCAAACACGCAATGAGTATTTCAATATGGAGATATAGCCATTTATTATTGGCTATATCTTCTTCTGTTTTTTTAATAATAGCATCGATTACCGGAGTTATCCTTGCAGTAGAGCCAATTTCACAAGCGATTCAACCTTATAACATAAAAGGTCTTGAAGATACTTCTGTATCACAATCTATAGTGGCATTACGAAATGAATATGAAGAAGTAATAAGCTTAGAAATTGATGCTAATAACTTTGTATTGACATCAGTGTTAACCAAAGGTGGAAATAGTGAGCGTATTTATGTTGATCCTATAACCGGAGTAAAGTTAGGGATGCCCAAAAATAAACCTGTAATATTTGAGTTTGCAAGAAACCTACATCGTTCACTTTTTTTGAAAAGTACCGGGCGTTTTTTGGTTGGATTGATCTCTTTTTTACTATGTTTTATTGTAGTAACTGGTGTTTTTTTGATTGTAAAAAGACAAGGGGGTATACAGCGTTTTTTTTCAAAAGTTCATAAGGAGTATTTTGCACAACGATATCATGTTATTTTAGGAAGATGGTTACTTCTACCAATTTTAATAGTTGCGGCTACAGGAGTGTATCTTTCTGCAGAGAAGTTTTCGTTATTACCATCGACAAGGATCAAACATAAGGTAACTTCAGAAAAAAAAGATAAGGTTTTGTCAATACAAAATGAACCTTCTGTTTTTGAAACTATTTCACTCGCTGATGTCAACAAAATCTCTTTTCCTTTTTCTGATGATGAGGAAGATTATTATCAAATAGAATTAAAAGAAAAAGAATTGCTTGTAAATCAGTTTACTGGAGCTGTTATTAGTGAGGTAAGTTACCCATTTGTTCTCTTAACCAACAGATTAAGCTTTATGTTGCATACTGGACAGGGTAGTATACTGTGGTCGGTTATTTTATTGATTGCTAGTGGTTCTATTTTGTTTTTTATATACTCTGGGTTTGTTATGACCTTTAAGCGACTTGGTAATAGGGTAAAGGTTTCTTCTGTAGGTTATACCAAAGATGAATGTGAATACATTATTTTGGTAGGTTCTGAAACGGGTAGTACATTTGATTTTGCTAGATTGTTTTATAATGCACTTATTACTGCAAAACAAAGAGTATTTATAACCGACTTGAATGCGTATGAAAATTTTAAAAACGCAAAACATATTGTAGTATTTACGGCGACTTATGGAGATGGTGAACCTACTACCAATGCAAGAAAATTTGAACAATTAAGCATGTTAATAAACCCAAATAGAAAATTGCTGTTTTCTGTAGTTGGTTTTGGTTCATCTCAATACCCCAAATACTGTCATTTTGCAATAAAAGTAGATGCATTACTTCATAGTCATCCTTTTTTTAGACCTGTATTACCCTTGTGTAAAATTGATAATCAATCTTTCGAAGTGTTTCAGGAATGGGTATTGCGGTGGAGTGATCAAGTTGGAATCTCACTTATTTTAAAACCTATATCAAAAAGAGAAGAGGTTTCGAAAATAGTATCATTTAAAGTAAAGGAGCGTTCGAGATTAAATGCAGATGAAACTTTTTTAATTCGATTTAAACCAAAAAGAAAGGTAGAATTCCAATCAGGAGATTTACTATCTATACAACCCGAAGAGGATGAGGCACAACGTTTGTATTCTATAGCAAGAATTAAAAATGATGTTTTATTGAGTGTTAAAAAACATGAATTAGGTGTGTGCTCTTCGTATTTGAATCAATTGAGTGAAGGAGATACTATTAAAGCTACTATCAAAAAAAATCCCAAATTTTACTTTCCTAATGATTCAACTTTTTATAGCCGATCCACCAAAAAATCAGTTATTCTTATTGCTAATGGTACGGGTATCGCCCCTTTTTTAGGAATGTTGAATCAAAATAAAAAACATATTCCTACTCATTTATTTTGGGGTGGACGTAAAAGATCCTCGTTTGAGTTGTATAAAGATATTGTAGAAGATTTGTTTTCAGGAAAACAATTATCAAGTTTTACAATTACGTATTCTAGAGAAGAAAGAAAAGAATATGTACAAGATGCTGTTTTCAAAAAAGCAGACTTAATAGCTAGAGAACTTGACTTGGGTGGTATAATAATGATTTGTGGCTCTTTGGCGATGCAGCGATCTGTACTGGCAGTATTAGAAAAGATTTCAAAAGATACGTTAGGTAAGTCATTGGATTATTTTGAAAATCGAAAACAAATTAAAATAGATTGTTATTAGGATGTAAAAGAAAACTTTCTTGTTGCTTAAGGTGATTTAGAATATCAAATAGAAAATTACAATTACCCTCTAAACAAGAAAAATCGATCTTTCATATTTTCAATTTCAGAATAAGTGGTAGTCCACTATAATTGAGGTAAGTAGCATGGGTTTTTTGTGCCTGATTTCTGTTTAAATTAATTAGTTTTTAGGGGGTAAATTCAATATTCGTCGGAATATTAAGAGTTGTATTTATACTTTATTTCTTTTAATGCTTGAGGGTAGTAGGTATTGAACATTTTTTTGATTTTTTGAAGGAACCTTGATCTGTGTTAAGTTTTGTAATTATTGTAAATTAATGGTTTTATTATAATTGATTCTGGGATAATAATTGCATAGTTTGTTTATTAAACTTTATTTGTATTTTTGTTCGTAATGACAATTCAAGACTTTATCAATTGGTTTGGGAATAACCCGAATTTGGTTTTAAGTTATTTTATAGTAATTATAGCTATTTCTATAGTTGGATTACTTTTTGTAAACCAAAATAATTTTAAATCTCCTATCACTTATTTTTACGCAACGTTAATTTATGCTGTTACAATACCAGGGCTTTTGGCTTTTGTTTTGTTATTATATAGTTTTTTCTTTCTAAAAACTAATTTACTTCAGTTGGATATGGTTACCTATTTTGTTCCTTTAATTGCTATGGTTGCTACTTTAGTTATTATTAATAAAACTATACCGATGTCTCGTATTCCTGGTTTTGATAGGTTGTCAGGTCTTTTTATAATTGTTATTATCACTTTTGTGATTACGTATGTATTGCAAAGAATGTTTTTTGGAGTTTTCTTTGTAGGGAAGTTTCAATATTTGATAGTATTGTTTTTTGTATTGCTTATTGGATTGAAAATTGCTTGGAGTCGAATAGTAAAATAAAATAGTAGGACTGTAACATTTTGACATATAATAACACCAATTATTATAAAGCTTGTGTAGGATTTTTTTATATAAATATTAACACTATACTTATTTTTTTAAATTTGCTTAAATTCACTAACCATGTTAAAAAATTTAAAGTCATTATTTATCATAGATGATTCTGAAGATGAAAAGAAAGAATCTTCAAAATCGAGCGATACCTTAAAATCGCGTATAACGGATAAAAAAGCTGTGAACCCAACGCCTCCACCACTATCTAATTCTACAAGTAACGCGACTACTAACGGTGTAGTTGATGCGAAAATAATTGAGAAGTTGTTACAGGCAATCGAAAAAAATAATATTGAAGGATTTGATTATTTAGAATACAAAAAATCACTCAAAGCCTTAGAGAAAATGCCAATGGATGAGGCAACAAAATATCGTTCGGCTTTTGCTACCGCAGCAACAATGGGAGTTACTTTGGATAAATTATTACAAACCACAGATTTTTATATAGGCATCCTAAATAAAGAAAACGATCAATTTTTAGGAGCTTTTAAAAGTCAATTTGATGATAAAGTATCTGGTAGGGAGCGTGAAATTGCTCAATTTGAAACAATTATAAAAGAAAAATCAGAGCAAATAAAGAAACTTACTGAAGAGATATCAAAGCATCAACATCAAATAGGGGATTTAAAAACAAAATTAGAAGAAAGTAATAATAAAATTAATAAAACTCAAAATGATTTTAAGATGTCATACGATCACTTAAAATCTCAGTTAGAAGGGGATAAAATTAAAATGCAGAAATACTTAAAATAATGGAAAACTCATTTGAACCAAAATCATTTTGGAAAAGACCTGAAGGTAAAACGGGGATGTTGTTTATGGGGCTTTTAGGAGCAGGAGGACTATATGGTTTATACAAAGTGCTTCCGTTCTTGATCACTATTGTAGAAAATACATTGTACTTAGGGATATTATTGGCGGTTTTAGGCGCTTTGATTTATATGGTTTTAGATCCTAAAATGAGAAACCTAATTTTCTATATGTATAAATCTTTTATGAGATGGATTACTGGTATTTTTATACAGATTGATCCAATTGGGATTTTAAAAAGTTATATAGGTGATCTTAAGGATAATCTTAAAAAAATGAATAAGCAAATTGCTGTATTAAAAGGCCAAATGAAACGCCTACAGCAAATTATGTATGATAACAAGAAGAGTATTAATAACAACTTGAAATTAGCCAGTGCTGCAAAAGAAAAGGATAAAAAAGGAATTATGATCCTTAAGTCAAGAAAAGCAGGCCGATTAAAAGAATCAAATATGAAACTTGATGAACTCTATAGAAAGATGGAGATTTTGTATAGAGTGCTTGTAAAAATGTATGAGAATTCCGAAATATTATTGGAAGACATCGAAGATCAAGTAATGGTAAAAGAACAAGAAAGAAAGGCCGTTCGTGCTGGACACTCTGCAATGAAATCAGCAATGAATATTATTGCTGGTAATAACGATAAAAAAGAAATGTTTGATCGAGCATTAGAAGCGATTGCAGATGATGTAAGTATGAAGATTGGAGAGATGGAACGCTTTATGGAAATGTCGAATAACTTTATGGATTCTATTGATTTACAAAATGGAATATTCGAAGAAGAGGGCTTAGAACTTTTAGAGAAATGGGAAAATGAAGGAGTCTCTCTTATATTAGGAAACGATAAAGATCTATTGGTTCATGATCAACATACTGTAGATTTGGATGCACCAATTGTAAAAAATAAAACCCAAAATAATCAATACTCAGACTTATTTAATTTTGAGGATTAAAACTAACACTAATCAATTATCATGGCAAAAGGAAGATTAACACCATTTTCAAAAATTCTAATAGTAGTCCTTATTATTGGAGGGGTCTACTTTTTATTAAATAAACTTAGAGATCCTGCGGTAAAAGATAAGATTGAAGAAGTAACCTCTTCAAACAAGAATGACGCAAAAACCAAAGATGGTTATAAAGATATAATAAATATAGGAGTTGTTACATGGGGAGGATATGCCGGAGGACAGTTTTTTAATGAAGGGTTTAAAGCAAATACCAAATCTCGATTTTATAAAGATTATGGTTTTAAAGTGAATTTTGAAGTGATTGATGATTTTGATGCTTCTAGAGATGCTTTTAAGAACGGTTCTATAGATCTAATGTGGGCAACGATCGATGCTTTTCCAACAGAAGTAGAAGGATTGTCTCAGTATCAACCACAAGTAGTATTTCAGGCCGACTGGAGCCGTGGAGGAGATGCAATTGTAGCAAGAAGAGGCATTAGTAAAATTAGTGACCTTAGAGGAAAAAAAATAGCTGTAGCACCAATGACACCATCTCATTCTTTCTTGATATGGTTGTTAGAAGCTAGTGATATGACCCCAAAAGATGTACAAATAGTAGAAGTGCCTAGTGCCATTGATGCAGCCGATGCCTTTAAAAGTAGTACCGTGGATGCTGCAGTAGTGTGGAGCCCGGATGATGCAGATTGTGTTAGCAAAGTAGCTGGTTCTAGAGTACTAGAAAGCACCAAAAATGCAACACACATTATTGCGGATGTTTTTGTCGCTAAAAAAGAATTTATAGAAACTCATAAAGAACAACTGCAAAAACTATATGAAGGATGGATGATCGGAGCATCAGAATTAAATAACTCTGATAGCAATAAAAGAAAAGCAGCTAAGATTCTGGCAGAAGGATTATCACAACCAGAGGATTTCTGTTATGACGCTATCAATAATGTTCGACTAGCGACACATGGTGATAATCAAGATTTCTTTGGGTTAAACCAAAGCTATAGTGGTGTTACAGGAGAGGACCTTTATAACAAAATGAAGGTTAAATATAATAATTTGGGCTATAGTACAGCAGGTGCAAAAAGTTGGAGGTTACTATCGACAAAAGATTTAGTTTCTAAAACAAACTTATCAGGAACAACACATATTGCAGAAAAGCAAAAGCAATTTACAGCTGTGGATAAAACTTTGGAGAAAAAAGAATCTCTTTCTTCTAAGAAAGTAAGTATTGGTTTTAGAACAGGAGAATTCCAATTAGATGAAAACTCTAAACAATTGATAGATCTACAATTTACACCTATAGCAAAGGCTTTTGCAAATGCTCGTATCAGAATTGAAGGAAATACAGATAATGTAGGTTCTAGAAATCCTAATATCGCTTTGTCTAAAAAAAGAGCACAATCGGTTGCAAATTATTTGATCAAACAACATAACATGCCTACCAATAGATTTATCATCTTGGGTAATGGTCCTGATAAACCAGTTCCTGGATGCGAGAGAAATCAAAATGCAGACTGTAAATCTAAAAACAGAAGAACAGATTTTGAACTCGTAGTTGACTAATGGCAGATATTAAAAAGCTTTTTGAACTTAGAGGAACCCTAGCGTCAAAGGATAAGATTGTGCTGACTGTTATCGGCGCAATCATCCTTATAGGACTTTGGTTCTTTTTTGCAGAACTTTTATCCAAATCTGTGATCACTCAGGATGATACTGTTGATATAACTACTTTGGCACAATCAGAAAGATTGTATTATGAAAGCGATTCCTTGTTAATAGCTAATTATGATAAATTAGAACAATTAGGAAAGGAAAAATTAACATCTTATGGATTAAAAAAAACTAAAGTATATCCTTTACTACCATCACCAATCAAGGTGATTAAAGCATTTCCGGATCTTAATAAAAATGATGACGTAATAGGAAACACTTTTTTTTCTATTAAGCTTAACTTTTTTGGATATATACTCGCTATTTTAGTGTCTATTCCTATAGGTTTTCTGTTAGGACTTGTACCATTATTTAGAGGATTGTTTAGTCAAATTATAAACTCCTATCGCTTTATACCGCTAACGGCGGTAACTGGGATTTTTATTATGTGGCTAGGGTTAGGTAGTAATATGAAAGTATCATTCTTGGCCTTTGGTATTGTGGTATACCTGATTCCTGTAGTAATACAACGAATTGATGAAGTGCAGAATGTATATCTCAATACAGTTTTTACTCTAGGTGCAACTTCTTGGCAAACCATAAGAACTGTATATATACCATATGTTTTCTCCAAAATCATAGATGATATTAGAGTGTTAACAGCAATTTCATGGACCTATATTACCATTGTCGAAATGCTTAACAAAGGAGGAGGAATTGGAGAACTGATCTGGACAGCAAAACGTCAAAGTAGAATTGATAAAGCATTTGCAATATTGATCATTATTGTAGTTATAGGGATATTACAAGATCGTCTTTTTGTAATGATAGATAAAATACTATTCCCTTTTAAACATATAAATAAAGGAAACAAACACTAATATGGCACTACAGTTCACAGATGATCCTAAGATTCCTAATGTTATAGAATTGCGAGGAATTCATCAATCATATGATGGTGGGAAATCTAATATCATTGAAAACTTAGATTTGTTGGTAGAAGATAAACCAATGCAAGGACAGTTCTCTGTTATATTGGGAATGTCAGGGTGCGGAAAATCTACTTTATTAAGATATATTGCCGGATTACAAAATCCAACTTCTGGAACAGTTTTGGTAAAAGGCAAACCAGTTAGTAAAGAAAATAGGGTTAGTATGGTATTTCAGCAATATTCATCATTACCCTGGATGACCGTTTTGGATAATGTTGGATTGGGATTACGTTTTAAAGGAGTTTCTAAGAAGGAGCGAGATGAAAAGGCAATGGAAATGATTCAATTGGTAGGATTAGATGGGCATCAGAAAAAATATGCACAGTATCCTACACTCTCAGGAGGTCAGTTACAAAGGGTAGCTATTGCACGTAGTTTAATGTCTAGTCCAGAAATCTTACTTATGGACGAACCCTTTGGAGCATTGGATGTAAAAACCAGACTGCAAATGCAGGATTTATTGATTGGTATTTGGGAGAAATTTAGTCCTACAATATTATTCGTGACACATGATATTCAAGAGGCTGTATATCTAGCTGATGACATTTACATAATGAAACATGCACCTTCTCGTTTTGTAAAACATATTGATATTGATCTACCTTTTAATAGAACAAGAGAGACGAAAAGAATGCCCCATTTTGACGAACTGGTTCATGAAGTCGAAGATGCAATGATGCAGATTGATACTGAGAGTTGATGGATGTTTGGATTATAATTCTAATTGTATTTCTTTTTATAATATATCGCATAAAAATGATTTTTTATTTTGCTAAAATAAGATCAGGAGCAGAAAAAATTGAAGCAGAAGTCATCAAATACGTTAAAGAAAAAGGACCAATGAGAAATGATTATACTAGGTTGTATTATCCTTACGTAAAAATTGATTTAGAGAATGATGAGTATGCTATTAGAAAGCTTAGGTATGCAGATAGCTCGAGTAAGCCTTTTAAAATAGGAGAAAAGATTCATGTATTTTGGTATAATAATGATCTTTTGTATTGGGATACCTATAATAGAGGTTTGTATAAGTTATTACCTGAAAAATGGTTTCATCGAAATTAAAATCTTTGACCTTAATTTTTAAAATGTACGATTTAGTTAAATAAACTGATACAAGTTCTAAAAACATGAGCAACCTACAATACCATAAAACTACGAATCTTTTCTTTTCAAAATTAGAACAAGGTAATAAATCGTTTTTTTTTAAAGGAAAATCGACCAATCCTTTAAAAATACTTACTATTTCTTCAGTTTTTTCAAGCTTACGTATTAAAGACGAAGACCTGTTGCTATTGTATTCCTTGAAAGAATCGATGGATCAATTAGATTTGATCATTACAACAAAAAATATTCATGTAGCTTCTATAAAAATACCATTGGCAAAAGATGTATTTAAGGATGCAAAGTTTAATAAATATCCCAAAGAGCATATTACATTACTTACTAATCTAGTAGATGATTTATTGTTGAAAAAAAAGGAGGAGAAAAAGAGTTTGAGTGACTTTACAAATAAGTTCAAAGATTTTGTTAATCAAAAAGAAGATATCACTCAAGATTTTGATATCGATTATGAGTTTCTTCAAATTTTAAAAAATGAAGGCGAAAAGATTCAAAACCTAGCAGAGGATCTTAATAATAATAAACGGTTTTCTAATACTATAAATACGATTGTTCATAAAACAGACGATGCATTAGAATTTCAGGCAGAACATGTTATTCTTCAAGATATCATTAGAGTATTTAATATGATATATCCATTAAGTGATACAAAGAATATCATTGCGGATACTAAGATAAAATTCTTGCTAGCCTTTTTATTCGAAAAGCTGCAAGGAAATGATATTATCGCTTCTTTATCCATAGAGCGTATTAATAAATTTGTACAATCAGAAAAGTTTAATGAAAATATAGAGGTTATTAAAACAGCTAGTCTTTTTGACTTGGGGGCAGACTATAAAAATGAATTTTTGTTACCCTCTCTTCTAAAAAGATTAGATAGTCCACATTTTGCAAATTCTGGAGCTTTTTTATATCGTATAGCCTCTTTGATTACCAAGGCAGACGGAACTATATCAGAAGAAGAAACGACCTTGTTAAAAAAGATTAATAATAAGCTGTCACATCCCAAAGAAAACCTAGAGGGAGTAACTCAAACCGAAGTTGATGAAAATGAAACGCTGGATGATGTGATGGAAGAGCTGAATGAGTTAATTGGGTTGGATGCCATCAAAAACTCAATAAAAGAGCTCTCAAATTTCTTAAAAATACAGAAAGTAAGAGAAGAAAAGGGACTAAAGAATGTTAATAATTCATTGCATTCTGTATTTATGGGGCCTCCAGGAACTGGTAAAACTACAGTAGCACGGTTGGTGTCTAAAATATATAAGCATCTAGGGTATTTAGAAAAGGGACATCTTGTAGAAACAGATAGAACTGGGATGGTAGCAGGATATGTAGGTCAAACTGCAATAAAAGTTGAAGAGGTTATCAAAACGTCTTTGGATGGAGTGTTATTTATTGATGAAGCTTATTCATTAGCAAAAGACAATAAAAAAGATTTTGGCAACGAGGCTGTAGAAGTGTTACTAAAAAAAATGGAAGATCACAGGGATCAACTAGTAGTTATTGTAGCAGGATATCCTGACGAAATGGAAGAGTTTATTGAATCCAATCCTGGATTACAATCACGATTTAACCGATACTTTACCTTTGATCACTATAAACCTAAAGAACTTATTGGAATTTTTGAATTGTTCTGTTTTAAAAATGATTTTGTATTAGTAGAAGCGGCAAAAGAAAAATTGCAATTCATCTTCGATAAATTATATGAAAAGCGGCACAAAAGCTTTGGGAATGCCAGAGTAGCTCGTAATCTGTTTGAAAAAATTATAGAATATCAAGCCAATCGTATAGTTTCAATTACACCACTTACCGAAGAGTTACTAAAAAATATTGTAGAAGATGATATACCTCCTGTAAATAAAACCGTAGAAGAATATTTAAGATTTCAGAAAGACGAGGAAGAAGCCTAAATTGTAATTATGCACATAGAAAAAGTACTTTCATACTATCAGGATTGTTATAAACAAGAATTTAGAGATAATGATGTTCTTAATTTTTTTGGAACCAAAGTGCATAAACGTTTTTTTCTAAATAGTACAGATTCTCTTTATCGAGAAGAGGACACTACGTTTATGAAAATTGATTTTGGAGAAGAGCTCTATAAGTACCTAGAAATTCACCGAAAAGAAAAAACTTTTATTGCCTGTAGCTTTTTTGTTACTGGTAAACTTACTTTTTTAGGAAAACGAAGAACCATCTGTGCTCCTCTAATTGTAACACCTGTATCTATAGATATCAATAATGATGCATTATATCATCTCAATTATAACTTTACAGAGAATAGAGCCAATGATGCTTTATTAAAGTTGATAAAGACGAATTATAACCTAGATGATTCTTTTGTTTTAGAGATAAAATCCTTGATCAATGACCAATCTCCAGAAAACCAGAATATCAAGGCGATCGAGAAGAAGTTACAGGAATATATAGATATTGAAGGAAAAACGTTAGAAAATCTCCCAAACCTAGTATCTGGAGAAAAATTAAGAGGACACAAAAAATCAGAGAAGCTAGCATTATTACCAGCAGTTGCTTTAGGGATTATAGAAAAATCAAAATCCAATAGAGATGTATTGCATGAGATAGAAGAAATAAAAGAAGGACATTTGTTTAATGAACTATTACACTCCCTTTTTTCACGTAATAAAAAAATTAATGGGAAAACTTCTAAAAAAAACAAAGCCATTTATGTGCCTTCGAACTTAAGTGAGTCGCAACTAGATATTATTCACTCTACCAAAAATAACGATATAACAGTTGTGGTAGGTCCTCCAGGAACAGGAAAATCTTATACAATTGCCTCATTAGCTATAGATTTAGTATATCATAATAAAAGTGTTCTAATTTGTTCTAAATCAGATCAAGCCGTTGATGTATTACAAGAAAAAATTGTTCATGATCTAGGAGTCAAAGGCTTGTCTATTCGAGCAGGATCGGGACGAAATTACAAGTCTAAACTTAAGAAAAAAATCGAATCTGTTTTAAATTCGAGAAGTGTAAAAGGAGGAGATTTTTACATACCTCAAAAACAAAAGGAAATAGAAAATGCTGATCGTAAAATTAAAGAAATAGAAGGTGAGATTATAAGCAGGGAATCTCGTGAAATTAATACTGCAGAACTCTTTCTGGATCCCAAACCTTCTTTCTTTAAAAGAATAAAAAGAAACTATGTTTCTAAAAAAGTTCTCGACGATATTCCTTTTTGGCAATTAATTGATCTATTGCATCACTATATTTATCAAAAGAATAGATTAATCAAAGAAATAATTTCTTTGAAGTATGCTGATAGAACGACTTCATTGCTTAGAGATCATCGTAGTACTTTTCAGGATTTGTTGCGATTGGCAAAATCATCTGATCCAGATGTTAGAGATCAACTATTTCAAGCAATTAATTTTGATACAGTCCTAGAGTGTTTACCGATTTGGATTACCAAATCAACAGATGTAAGTAATGTGTTACCTCTACAAAATGATATTTTTGATGTGGCAATTATAGATGAAGCTTCGCAGTGTGATATTGCGACTATGATTCCTATTTTGGCAAGGGCAAAAAAAATAGTGATTGTTGGAGATCCTAAACAATTGCGACATGTCTCTTTTTTATCCAAAGAAGTACTAGAAAGGACAGCCAATGATCTAGGCTTATTACATGATGTTGATGTTTCTAATTATAGAGAAACAAGTTTTTTGGACTATACTCTTGAGCGTATAACTTCTCAGGAAAATATCCATTTTTTGGATGAACATTACAGAAGTTTACCTGATATTATACGGTATAGTAATCAAAAATTTTATAATGATAAGCTAAAAGTAATGTCCGATCTGTTGATCCATAAAAAGCAATCTGCTGTACATTGGATATATTGTGACGGAACTAAACAAAAAGATGGTACTAATCTAAAGGAAACAAACAAGGTACTAGAGGATATTCAATCATTGATTGCAAATGAAAAAGAAGTTCCTGCAAATGTGTGTACAACTATCGGAATCTTATCGCCGTTTAGAGATCAGGTAAACTATCTCAAGAAAAAAATAGAAGAATTTGATCTTGCTGTGATTAGAAAGCATAAAATAGCAATAGGAACACCATTTGAGTTTCAGGGAGAAGAACGTGACCATATGTATATTACATTTACGATCGATAATCAAACAAATGCATCTGTTTTTCAATACCTAGATAGAGAAGATGTATTTAACGTAAGTATTACAAGAGCAAAACAAAAACAGTTTTTATACTATTCATTTGAGCCAAAGAACTTTAAAAATAGGCATCTACTTATAGAATATTTGTCAGAAACATCCGTGTATAATAGACCAGTTAATGAGATAGATCTTATTGATAACTATGCTACAGAAGTACACGAAGAATTAATTAATTTGGGTATATCAGAAGAAGATATTATTATCAATTACCCATTGGCAGGGTATGTGATGGACGTTCTAATAACATATAATAACAGAACGGTATGTATTGATTTGGTGGGTTATCCTGGGGATTTAGAGAAAACCTTTTCTATAGCTCAATATAAAACATTATTTAGAACAAAAATACCTATTATCACAATACCCTATACCTATTGGTTGTTTAATAAAGAAGCTTGTTTATCCCATATATCCAAAAAAGTAAGAATTAAAAAGTGATTCTTCTTGATAGTCTAATTATTTTAAGAAATTAGTAAGACAAAGGTTATTAAAAATAGAAAATGAAAACTATAATATTCTTATGTGTCATTTTTGTGATCATATCGATTACTGTTGGTTGTAATCTATTTTTATCCAAAAAAACAAATACTATGACAGATTTTAATAAAGCCCAAGAAATTAAAGAGAAAATCGAAAGAGGAGATTTGTTAATAGGGTTATTACAAGAGGAAGATATTGACTTAATGATACGCTTGTATATCAAATCAGCAAAGGCAGGTGATGCTGTTGGGTGGTATGAGTTAGGGATGATTTATTATATAGGTACAGGGGTCGAACAAGATGCCGAGAAGGCAGCATCTTATTTTCAATTGGCCGGAGAATCTGGATATGGAATCGATGCTTGGATCAAATATATAAGAGTAGCTTATTTTGCCAATCTTACATCTATATCGACTAACAAAATTGTAAATTTAATAGAGACATTAAAAGATGAGGATACGAGCGGAGAAATCTATTTGCTAAAAGGATATATGCTATATAGAGGGTATGGGTATGAAGAGGATATAGTATCTTCTTTTAAAGCGCATCATAAGGCTGCTATGAAAGGGAATGCAGATGCAATGTTTGAATTATGTATTTATTATGCCCAAGGAATAGGAGTAGAAGAGAATATTGAACAATCCTTAAGTTGGTGTGTTAAGGCAGCAGAAAGTAATAATGTAAGAGCAATTTATAACTTAGGAGCATATTATGCTATTGGATATGAGAACCTACCTAAAGATACCGATAAAGCAATAAAGTATTATACAGAAGCAGCTAATCTTGGTCATGGTAAAGCTGCTGCACAACTAGCTGCCATGTATACAATGGGAAATGAGGTTGAAAAGAATGAAGAATTAGCTAAGAAGTTTTATGAACTAGCTTTTGAGCTTGACTTTGATGTAGATGTTTTTTTTGATGATCTGGGCTTAGAAGAAATAGAAATAGAAGATTAATCAAGAAGTAAGATGATTACAGAGAAAGATATTTCCAAAATCACAGGGCGAGTTATCAAGTCTCCAATCCGAATCGGAAGTGTAACTGATCTAGGAATAGATACAGCTACTTTTCTAAATTTTTTCAAGCCTTGTTTTGAAGAATTGCAGGATGATGAGTACTTAGTAAGAGGAAATCAAATTACTTTTTTGAAAAAAGCTTTTCCAGGAGAGTCTGAGACCATTGAACAATTACATAAATCGTATTTTGAAGGTACTACAACCATTGATGTTCTGCGCAGATGGATCGAGCAACTAGATACTGATCAAAAACAGGAATTCAATCATTTATCAATGGTTACTAGACGGCGCAATATCTCATCTTTTATTATTGAAATTTGGGACGATACCTTCTTTGTTGAAAGAACACAACAAGAATCATTTAAGCAAGATGTAGAAGATTTTCGCGTTTGGAAACGAGTTTTTACCCAGGCAACAAGAAAAGTTGTTGAGAATGAACTTTTTTTTAAACTATTAAAAAAAATTGCAGATTTAGTTAGAGAGATTCATCCAGAAATTCGGAAAGTACAAATCACTAGTCACTTTATGCGAACGATTTCTTATAAACAAATAAAAGGAGAAAATTCTCCGGAAGGTGTTCATGAAGACGGGGCACAATATATCATGTCTGCTTTGGTAATTAATCGTCAAAATATAGTAGGTGCCGAAAGTCAGGTATATGAAAAAGGAGCCTCAGGGAGTAATGAAATGATTTATCACAAAGTGTTAGCACCCGGAGAGTTTATTTTTCAGGCAGATACAGGGGAAGAATATACGTTTGGCAATGATTTGTGGCATTATGTAACTCCTATCGAACCATTAGATACATCAGAATCTGGTATTCGTGATATTATTGGGTTTGATATTGATATTTTAGCATAAATACGTTTGTAAATTATGCCATTGCTAATATTTCTTCAATAATTTCTCTTGTTCTTTTGTAGTAACCTGAATAATATGTAGTTTGAAGACATTTCCATTTTAAAGTTGATCTTAAAAACTTTTGTAAGTTTTCGCTTATCCCATCTTTTTTTACTTTCTTTTTAAGTCTAGTCATAAAAACACCTATAGGATAAAAGTATAAAGCATGATGTTTCCAAAATTTAATAAAATACTTATAATCTTTCTCGGTAAGTTCTAAATTAGTTTTTATAAGGAGAGAAATTAACTCTTTTTTACATTCCATAATAAACCTACTTTGATCATCTTGAAAATAAGAATTTGTTCTTACATATGTTTCCGAAATAGTATTTGTAAGCAAATAAAAAAGGGCTCTTTTAATAGGGATCGGTTCTTTTTTTAGTTCAATATAGGAATCTAATTTAGAAAATTTCAATAACCATAATTGGACAATATCACCACCTGTTTTTGAAAATACTTCTTCATAAATCTCGTCAAACCAGTCTTGTACTGTGGTGGATTCAATGAACTGTTCAGTATTTCGAATATCTTTTCTGTTTAGAGGCTTATTATTTGGTTTTGATCGATTTAATATCTCAAACTCTTCATTCGTAATCTCAAAACTCGATTTTTGATAACCAAACAAATAATTTAAAATCTTATCGAATTTCATTGGGAGGAGTTATACTATAAAATTAAGACAATACACAACTAATTTCATCTAGTGATGCTCCATAATCAAAGTTAAAATCAATATGTACCAAATCCCCAGCTTTTACCTCTTGAGTATTAGTGGTTTTTAAAACAGTAGGAGGCATTAAACTATCGGTTCCCGTAAAATTAGCGCCTTCCGTTACCTCGACATAAGATTCGAGATATAGCGCATTTACGGTTCCAGAAAATAAAACCGGAACTGAAAAACTTAGTTTTACACCTTGTTTCTTTTCTTTAAGCAATTCTATTTCGTTTACCAAAAATTGCTGTGTTAGAAACATAGGTTGATGCCTTGTAAAGTTTACAGGATAATGATGAACGTTGGTGTCGATTTCTGCCTCACATAAGCGGGCAAAATTCACAATCCGATTTGGAAATAGCTTTCCGTCTGGTTTTAAAAAATTTCGCATATGCTGGAAAATTTGAACCTGAAACTCATTGGCACAATAAATACTCATTAACTCTCCAATTACATAGTCTACTTTCTCGGGTAACTCTATTGTTAACGCGTCTGCAAAAATTATTTCTACTTTATCAGCCCAATCATATTTTGCAATTTCCTTATTGATGTACGGAATCAGATCTGGATTGTTTTCAATTAGATATGCTTTTTTTACATAAGGCATATATAATTTGGTTAAAGGAAGTGTTCCAACACCAATTTCGCAGACGGTAGCTTCCTGAAGATTATTATGCAATTGAAAAGCTTTGTGAAAAGCATCCACTCGTTGTTTATCTGTTTCCATTATTTTATAATAGATTTCGGGAAAACCATAATGCGATTCGTCAAATGTTTGTGCTTTTAATAAGTTATATTTTAAAGCGTCGTAATTATCAACAATATTTTCGAATAATTTATCTGACATAGGTTGGATTATAGATTATATAAAGATATTATTTCTTCATTTAAGTATTAATAGACTAAAAAACTCTTCTTTTCAAATTAATAGAAATAATTGTTTAAACACAAACATTTAATTTTCGTCTTTTCTGAAAATAATGAAAAAAGTTGGTGCTACCCTCTAAACAAGAAAAATCGATCTTTCATATTTTCAATTTCAGAATTTTTATTAGTAATAATATAATCGATTGCTTCTTTGGTGAATTTATCTCCTTTTTTGGTAAGCGAAACAATATCATCGTCAATAGTGATCATATTATTTTTAAGTGCCAAATCAAGAACAGATCTGGATTGTACTTTTTGCCAATTGATATGCTCATTAAGATGTTTTACATGACGCTCTTCTTTTTGATCACGATGGTTCCCTAAGTGTAAAAGAAAAGTAAGTAGAGAAACTTCGATACGTTGCTGTCGTTGTCTATATAAAACAGAAAACAACCCTTTCCTAGGGGCAAACAAATACACCAGTAAAAATATGATTCCTAAAACAGTTGTCATTGATCCAGAAATAGAAGTATCGAGTGCATGAGCTACCCAATATCCGATAATTGCACTACTAACACCAAATAAAACAGAAAGTAGCAACATTTTTTTTAGGTCACTTGTTAGTAAATAGGCAGTTGCAGCAGGTGCGATCATTAAGGCTATGACTAGAATTGCTCCTACCGCGTCAAAAGCTCCTACTGTTGTAATAGAGGAAATAGCCATTAATCCATAATGCATAACAACTGGTGACAACCCAAGTGCAGATGCCAATCCAGCATCAAAAGTGCTCACCTTTAACTCTTTAAAAAACGCAAATAGTAAACTTAAGGTAAGTATGGTAATCGTGCCTATAATCCATAATGATTTTGGTCCCAAATCCATACCAGATATAATTAGCCTGTCAAAAGGAGCAAAAGCAAGCTCACCCAATAAAACTGCGTCTACATCCAAATGTACATCATTGGCATTTCTGGAAATCATAATAATACCAATACTAAATAATGCAGGAAAAACAAGGCCTATGGCAGTATCTTCTTTTACGAGTCCTGTTTTTTGAATAAATTCTACGAGTACAACTGTTAATACACCACTAGCGGCAGCAAGAATAATAAGTAAAGGAGAAGATATATCATGAGTAATAAAAAAACCAATCACAATACCAGGTAAAATCGAGTGGCTAATTGCATCTGTGATCAAGGCCATTTTACGTAATACAAGAAAAGTGCCCGGTATCGCACAAGCGATAGCCACCATACTTGCAATTAATTGTATTTCTATTTGCGCACCGTTCATTCTTCTTCTTTAATAAGTTGGTTGTAAAGGTTGGCAGCGGTATTGTATCCAGATGGTGTCATATGCCACATATTGCCTTGCACCTTTATATATTCTTTATCTTCTAGTTTTTGAAGAGACTTTCTGGTAAAACCCTGAAAGTTATTTAATATTTTAATGGCATGCGGATGTGAAATATCATCATGAGTACTAGCGATATTATACATAAATGATAATGTCTTGTGTAGCTGAAGATCGTTTCGGTTTTTTCTAAAACGTATTTCTCTAAATAATAATCCGCGTCCAGGAGAAAAAATAAAAGAAATCAATACAAATACTCCGGCTACCAATACGATGACCGGGCCAGTAGATAAATTGTTATGACTTGCACTAATGGCAGTTCCTATTACTCCAGAAAAAGCACCAAATATTGCTGCCAGAATAACCATTACCGCCAAGTTGTTTGTCCATTGCCTTGCTGCAGCTGCAGGGGCTAAAAGCATAGCACTCATAAGAACAACTCCTACGGTTTGTAGTCCCAAAACAATTGCAATCACAATAAATGTGGTAATAAGAATGTCTAAAGATCTGGTATTAAAACCTAGCGTTTTGGTATAATCTGCATCAAACAATAACAGTTTCAGTTCTTTCCAGAATAATAATAATATGATAAGACTAATTGATGTAACGATGACCATCAACCATACATCACTCTCCAGAAGTGTAGCTGCTTGTCCAAAAAGATAACTTTCTAATCCCGCTTGATTGGCATTAGGCATTTTCTGAATATAGGTTAATAACAACATGCCAAAACCAAAGAATAATGATAAGATCAACCCTAAAGCGGTATCCGATTTTAGATGTGTTTTACGTGTTATTCCTCGAATCCAAAAAGTGCCGATAAGGCCACTAACTAATGCGCCCAATAAAAAGATTGAGCTGTTTTTTGTGCCAATGATTAAAAAGGCAATAGCAATCCCGGGTAAAGCAGCATGAGAAATAGCATCACCCAATAAACTCTGTTTTCGTAATACTGCAAAGCTACCTAACATACCACATATAGCACCAAGAATAGCGGTACCTAACGTTATCGTTCTAAGGGTATAGTCTGTAAAGACGAGCTCTATGTATTCATTTAGGTTCATAAATTGTTTACTATATACTATTATCTATTCCTGTACACTTACTTTGTAATTGATTCCGTAGGTTTTGGTTAAGTTATTATCATTAAAAATATCTTTTACAGGTCCCGTAGCAATTTTTTTTACATTAAGAAAGGTTACCCAGTCAAAATATTCTGGTACGGTTTGCAAGTCGTGGTGTACTACAATAAGTGTTTTTCCCGCTTTTCTAAGTTCTTTTAATATATTTATAATTGCCTTCTCTGTAGTGGCATCAACTCCTTGAAAAGGTTCATCCATAAAATATATAGATGCATTCTGTACCAATGCTCTGGCAAGAAAAATACGTTGTTGTTGCCCTCCTGAAAGTTGACTAATTTGTCTGTTCTTGAAAGCGAGCATTCCTACTTTTTCTAAAGCTTCTAATGAAGCTTTTTTTTCTTTTTGGCCAGGTCTCTTGATCCAGCCAAGACTACCATAAGTGCCCATCATAACTACATCTAGTGCGGTAGTAGGAAAATCCCAGTCTACACTTCCTTTTTGGGGTACATAGGCTACAAGAGATCGTTGTTTTTTGTAGGGTTTGCCATAAATCTGAACACTACCAGCGATTGGATTAATGATATCCAGAATCGATTTGATTAATGTAGATTTACCAGCTCCGTTAGGGCCGACAATTGCCATAAGCACCCCTTCTGGTATTGCCAGATCAATATCCCATAATACAGGCTTGTAGTTATATGCTACAGTAAGGTCATCTATTTGGACTGCGATTTTATTTTCTATAGTCATTAGAAAGTAGCTTTTAGTAGTTAGAAGGCTTGTTTTTAAGATGCTTTTGTAAACTCGTAATCATTTTTGAGAGTTCAGCTAGTTGACTTCTTGCAAGCTTGTTTTGTTCTGATGATATATATTTTCTTCTAAGTACTATTGTAGAACAAACGACACATTCTCTGGTTGAATCTAAAGCAATTTGAAGGTATCTATTAAATTGAGCGTTTGTATTACCAGCACCTTCAGAAATGTTTAAAGCAATTGAATTAGCAGCTCTTATATATTGGGATGATAGAATGTAAGTTTCCATTTTTGGAAATTTCTCACTAGTATGATAAACTAAGTCAATAAAATCCAAAGATTTTTGGTATACTATCAGATTTTCAAAATTAAATTTTACTTCTTCCATATGTAATGGTTTATATTAGTTATAATAACTAATTACTACTAGCTAAGAACTATTTCAAAGCATTTATGATGGTGTTTACATTGTATTCAAACATGCCTATGTAGGTTCCTTCACTGGTTCCTGCATTCCCCAAGGCATCAGAAAATAAGGTTCCACCAATAGTTACTTCATGCCCTTTAGATTTTACTGCAGCTTGTAAGGCTTCTATGGTTCTTTTAGGGACAGAACTTTCTACAAAAATAGCTTTTACCTTTTTCTCTATAATAAAATTAGCTAATTTTTGTACGTCTTGCACTCCTGCTTCGGTTGCAGTAGATAGACCTTGTAGTCCAACTACATTAAAATCGTAAGCTTCACCAAAGTAACTAAATGCATCATGGGCGGTAACCAAAATTCGCTTTTCTGTAGGTAAAGCAGCTACTGTTTGATTAAGTTTAGATTCTAAAGTGGTTAGCTGTTCTAAGTAAGCTTTTCCATTGGTTTCAAATACAGTACTGTTTTTTGGATCTAGTTCTTTTAATTTTTGAATTACAAATTGAGTAACAGTTTTCCAGTTCCTAATATCAAACCAAATGTGAGGATCGTAGTTGGATGCAAAATAATCAGATCCAATCAAGATATTTTTATCCAGACTTTCTCCAATTGCTATGGTTTTACTGTGCTGCATTTTTTCAAAAACCTCTACTAACTTTCCTTCCAGATGTAAACCATTGTAAAAAATGACATCTGCATTTACCAATTTAGAAACATCTCCCTCACTGGCCTTATATAAATGTGGATCAACACCACTACCCATTAATCCCTGGATTTCGATGGCGTCTCTACCAATATTTTTAACCAGATCAGTAATCATAGAGGTGGTAGTAACTACATTAAGTTTTTGGTTTTTAGTTTTTACTTCTTTTTTACAAGAGAGAAAACTAAAAAGTAGAATGCAAATTAGTAGTGTGTTTTTCATTGTTATGTGATATTTTTTCTAAAATTATGTTGAGGTCTTTTGCACTTAAAAAGGATTGGTATTGAAAAATAACTTCATAATCCTGATTTAATATTGTTGTGGTAGGATATGCTATTTTGTTATTAACGGTTGCAAGTTCTTTTGCTAATGAATGAATACCTGTACGATGGCCATTGGACTCGAAATGAAAAGTATGATTTAAAAAATCTATGCTCTCAAGAGATTCTGCATTGAATGAGATAAAATAAAAATCGTTGTTAAGTTTTTCAATAACCTCTGGATCATTGAAAGTCGTATTTTTCATATTTTTGCAATATACGCACCAATCTGTATGAATAAAAACTACTATGGGTTTAGCGATTGTTTTCATTTTTTCTTCTAAAGTTTCAAAAGAACTCATTTGTAATTGAGATACTGCATTTTGGTTAACAGCAAACAATAGTAATATGGTACAGAGGTGTATTGCTTTCATTGTTTTAAAAAATAGTATATCGAATTCCTAAAAATCCTCGTATTCCTTGATTAGGCCCATAGATATAGGTAGAGTCAAAAGTTAATCCATATGGATTATCTGGAGTAATTAATACCTCTCCATTTTGATCGAATTGTACATTCTTATCAAATGGATCTTCTGCTCTCGAAATCAGAAAAGGATTTCCTTTATTGGGTGTCCAGTCAAGTAAATTTTTTATCCCTCCATAGACTTCGATATTGTTCTTGTTTTTATAAGTAAATTGAATGTTTTGAATACTCCACCAAGGAGAATCTTTTTTTCTAGGATCATTAGGTCCTAAAACAGGTAATTTCATGGGGCCATATAAATTTCCTGTATAATCTATAGTAAGATTAAGAGGTTGTATTTTATAGGTTATTCCCCATGTTCCTGTAAAACTTTCTGTTAATACTTGTCTTGATCGAACTCCGTTTTCTTTATTTGAAACATCTAACAAGCTTGCGCCAGCCATAAGTTTTACTCCATTAGAAAAGTTAACTTCGGTATTTAGACTTACTCCCTTAGAAACTGCATACCCATCTAAATTACCATACCTTATTTCTAAGGGGTTGGCCTCATAATCTGGTAAAATAGCATTTGTAAAATGGGTGTACCAAGCAGAAGCGTCTAGCCCAATAAAACTTCCGTTATTTAGGAATATTTTTTTGATATAATTTAGATTAACATTATAAGATTCTTCTGGGTCCAGATCTTCTTCAATGATAACTTCTCGAGAACCTGTAAGAGCTGCGTGATCTTCTGTAAATAAATTAACGACTCTAAAACCTGTTCCAGTATTAAGCCTAAAAATATTAGTGTCATTAATACTCCATTTATAGGCTAATCTAGGAGTAAAAATGGTTCCGTGACTATCATCATAATCTAATCGGGATCCCAATAATAGTTTATGTTTTGCTGCTAAAGTAATTTCATCTTGTACAAATATTCCCGGTACATTTTTCACTTCCGGGTCATTCGAGTTTTCTAATGCTGTTGCAGGAGTATTGTCGTCATAATATTGGTAGCGAAAAGCAACTCCTGTAAGTAAATCATGGTTTTTTAGCGTCTTATCCCATGTTAATTGAGTGAATCCGATTCTCTGTTCTGCTTGATATGATAGATCTCCATAAAAAGAGTTTTGATCGTGGTTGGTGTATGAAAACGAAAGATTCATCGTTTCCTTTACGGGCAGTTCATAACTTCCTAAAAGTTCATAACGATTGGTGTAAATACTTTCGCCATAGATTTCATCACTTCCTCTAAATGAACTATTCCATTCATTTTCTCCTCCCCAGCGATCTTCATAGTATAACCTTCCTGCCAAAGTAAAGTTTTTTCCACTTTTTCGTTTAAAATTCCATTTGTTAAATATAGATATACGATCTTGTAATGTAAGATCTGTAAATCCGTCGTCATTATTATCTATAGGGTTGTCATAAAAGAAATAGTTTGCCCCTAATAAGGTAGTTGCGGTTCCTAACTTAGCTTTAAAACCAAGATCTACATTGGTCTCTCCCCATCCTGTGGCAAAAACATCAGTGCTAAACCTTGGGGCATCGCCGGGGTTTTTTGTTATTATATTGATTAATCCACCAACGGCTTCACTACCATATAAGGAAGAAGCAGGGCCTTTTACAACTTCAATTCTATCTACCAAAGAATTTGGTATGCCTGATAAACCATATACGGTGGATAACCCACTTACTATAGGCATTCCATCAATCATAACCAGGGTATATGGTCCTTCTAGTCCGTTAATATGGATATCTCCTGTATTACAAATACTACAATTTAGCTGGGGTCTAACACCGTTAATATTTTGCAAAGCCTCAAACAAACTAGGAGTAGGGTTTTTCTTGAAAAATGTAGGTTTAAATATTTCTACAGGTACGGGACTTTCAGATCTAACCACTGGTTTCATTGTTCCTGATATCACAATTTCGTCTAGAGAAGCTCCTTGAGTAAGAAATGTTTTGATTCTTGTTTCTCCTTCTTTAATAGTAATTTTTTTCTTAACTGTATTATAACCTGTAAATGATATAACAACCCTATAAACTCCTACTGGGATATTAGAAATGATAAACGTTCCATCATCTGCCGTCGATGTTCCTAAAGAGGTAGACTCTATAAAAATGTTTGCATATGGTAAAGGACCATTTTGATCAGAAATAATCCCTTTTAAAGAACCTGTTTGAGCAAATGCCGAATTCATAGCGAATAAATAGAAGGCTAAGATATAAAATAAGCTACTACTATTAGTATTAGTTAATGTCATATATTTGTAAAAATTAATTCGGCAAAACTAAAAAAGTTAGTTATGACTAACAAATTAAATGTGTATAATTTAACAAAAAGTGAAGAAGATTACTTAAAAGCTCTTTTTCAGCTACTTATAGAGGGAGATTCGACCAAGGTTGGGAATAATCAGTTAGCAGATTATTTAAAAGTTTCTCCTGCCTCGGTAAACAACATGGTAAAAAAGTTAAAGGCTAAGTCTTATATGGTAAGTGAAAAGTACGGTAAATTAGACTTAACCGAAGAGGGAAGGTCAATTGCAGTACGGCTGATTCGAAAACATCGTCTTTGGGAAACTTTTTTATGCAATTATCTTAATTTTACTTGGGATGAGGTTCATGAAGTGGCAGAGCAGTTAGAACATATCAAATCATATAAACTCATTGACGAATTGGATAGATTTATGGATTTTCCAAAAACGGATCCTCATGGAGAGGTAATCCCTGATGCTAATGGTGAATATACGATCATTCCAAAAATTACTTTATCTTCTTTAGAAGAAGGCGATGTATGTAAATTAGTAGCTGTTAATGATGGTTCTGTTAATTTCTTAAAATATGTTTCAGCAATAGGGTTGGCATTAAGTAGTGAAATTAAGGTTTTAGAAGTAAGAGAATTTGATAAGTCTATACGTATTCAGTTTGACGATACAATAGAAACTGTGAGCAGAAAATTTGCTGATAATGTGTTTGTAAAGAAGGATGTATAGATTTTGTAAATGTTAAAATAGGGTTAGACTATAAGAATCTTAATTAATAGCTGTTATCTTTGAATATCACACATCTTATTTATGGAACTTAATTTAAAGAAGCCGATATGTTTTTTTGATCTTGAAACTACCGGTATAAATATTTCTAAAGATCGAATTGTAGAAATTTCTATATTAAAAATTTTCCCAAACGGAACTCAGGAAAGTAAAACCTGGTTGGTGAATCCAGAAATGCCAATTCCACCAGAAACTACACTGGTGCATGGTATTGATGATGCAAAAGTGGCTAATGAGCCTACTTTTAAAGAGTTAGCTTCCAAGATAAGTGAAATGATAAAAGGTTGTGACCTGGGAGGGTTTAATTCTAATCGTTTTGATATTCCGTTATTAGCAGAAGAGTTACTAAGAACAGGATATGATTTTGATATGAAAAGCACAGTTTCTATCGATGTACAAACGATATTCCATAAAATGGAAAAGAGAACCTTATCTGCTGCGTATAAATTTTATTGTGATAAAGACTTGACAGATGCGCATTCTGCAGAAGCCGATACGATGGCAACTTATGAAGTGTTAAAAGCGCAATTAGATAGATATCCAGAGTTGGAAAATGATGCTAAATTTTTGTCAGAATTTAGTTCTAGAAAACAATTTGCTGATTTTGCCGGTTTTATTGCTTTTGATGATAAGAGAAGAGAAGTTTTTACGTTTGGAAAACATAAAGGTAAGTTGGTAGAAAAAGTTTTGGAAGAAGAACCAGGATATTTTGGATGGATACAAAATGCTGATTTTCCTTTGTACACTAAAAAAGTTCTTACCGCAGTAAGACTTCGTAAATTGAATAATAGTCTTAAGCTGTAATCCTTTATAAAATTGTATGAAGCTTATTTGTATAGGGCGTAATTATACCGATCATATTGAAGAATTACAAAATGAAAGGCCCTTGGACCCCGTGGTTTTTATAAAACCTGACACTTCAATATTGTTAAAAAAGCAACCTTTTTTTATTCCAGATTTTTCAAACGATATCCATCACGAAGTTGAAATATTGATCAAGATTAATAAGGTAGGTAAATATATCGATAAGAAATTTGCTCATAAATATTATAATGAAATTGGTCTGGGGATTGATTTTACCGCTCGTGATTTGCAAAGTAAACTTAAGGAAAAAGGATTGCCATGGGAGAAAGCAAAAGGGTTTGATGGTTCTGCTGTCATAGGTAAGTGGATCGCTAAGGATACCCTTGATGATGTTAATCAAATTGACTTTCGTTTAGAGAAAAATGGAGACATCGTTCAGAAGGGAAATACCAGATATATGTTATGGAAGATTGACGAAATAATAGAATATGTGTCAAAATATTTTACTTTAAAGATTGGAGATGTTATATTTACAGGTACACCTGCCGGCGTAGGGGTGGTTAAGTCAGATGATATTTTAACTGGATATATAGAGGATCAACAATTTTTTTCAATAAAAGTAAAATAAATGAGTAAAAGATATAGTTTAAAAAATGTAAATGAATTATCAGGCGGAGATACCGAGTTTATTGCGGTACTTGTGCAAACCTTTCTAGAAGAGATACCACCAGATCTAGATAGTATGGTTCAGGCTGTGAATTCTGACAACCCACAAATGGCTTATCAATATGCGCATAAAATGAAACCAAATCTGCAGTTGTTTGATATAGATCTTTTGACACAAATAAAAAAAATTGAAGCGTGGTCCAAATCCAGTAAAACCAAAGAACAGATTTTACCGGTGTTAAATCATATAGTTGATATCGTAAATGGAGCTTTAGAAGAATTGAAAGCAGATTTTAACTAGGATGTTAGCAGAAGTTATTACTATTGGTGATGAAATTTTAATTGGACAAATTGTTGATTCTAATTCTGCCTTTATAGGAAAAGAACTCAATAAAATAGGAATAGATGTATATCAAATAACATCTATTAAAGATGAAAAACAGCATATTCTTGATGCACTTGACGCTGCAAAAAAAAAGGTTGATGTAGTATTGATTACAGGTGGTCTAGGACCTACCAAAGATGATATAACCAAACATACGATTTGTGAATATTTTGATGATACCTTGGTGCAAAACAAGGAAGTGTTATCTCATGTCGAAAATTTATTTAAAAAGTATATAGCAACACCAATTTCAGAAGTAAATAGAATGCAGGCACTAGTTCCCAGTACTTCGACAGTATTGATGAATCTCTATGGTACAGCCCCAGGAATGTGGTTAGAAAAAGATAATACTGTTTTTATCTCGATGCCCGGAGTTCCTTTTGAGATGAAAGGTTTGATGAAGAATGAAGTGCTGCCTAGGTTACAAGAAAAATTTGATAGACCCTATATCATTCATAAGACGATTCACACCTTTGGGGTGGGAGAAAGTGCTTTGGCAGAAAAAATTGAAGATTGGGAAGATGGTTTACCATCTTTTATTAAACTAGCCTATTTACCAAATTTAGGTAAGGTAAGACTTAGATTGTCTGCAAGAGGGAGAGATAAAAAAGAATTAGAGGATACGATAGCGATAAAAATAGAGGCGCTAAAAAAGATTATAGGAGCGTCTATCTCTGGTTATGAAGATGATGAAACGATAGAAGTTAGTATTGGAAACCTATTAACAATACAAGGAAATACATTGGCGGTTGCCGAGAGTTGTACAGGAGGAAAAATTGCTCAGGCATTTACAGCCAATGCAGGAGCTTCTAGTTATTTTGTAGGAGGAGCGGTGACCTATGCGACTCAATCAAAAATTGATGTTTTAGGAGTAGATCCTAAGGTTATCAAAAATCATACGGTAACCAGTATACAAGTAGTAGAAGAGATGGCTATCAAGGTAAAAGAGAAATTTAATGCTGATTATGCAATTGCTACTTCGGGAAATGCAGGTCCTACAAAAGGAGATGGTGATGTAGAAGTGGGAACGGTTTTTATAGCAATAGCAACCCCAAAACAGGTTTTTTCCAAAAGATATGAATTTGGAAATCATAGAGAACGTACGGTAAGTAGGGCTGTAAATAAATCGTTTGAAATGCTATACAATGAGTTGTTGTAACTAATCTATTATAATTAGTTCTTCTGCCCATGCAATTGCTTCTTCGAGACTGTAGAAAATATTTGTTGGTTTGTTGATGAATGTTTGCTCTATCTTTGCGACATCACTATTTAACTGATCATAGATTACCACGCCAAACCCTTTTAAATTTGGGAACATTTCAGTTGATTTGAAATGTGATGTTGGTTCGAAAGAATAAGAGTTAATCCTATTAGATATGTAAATAAAAGGTACTTTTGTTCCGTAATACTCAATGCCAAGCTGAAGAAGCTTAGCAGCTTTTTCAAAATTTAAAACAACCCCTTCATTAATTTCGGTAATCACATAGTTTTTGTAGAAATAGACAACACCGATGTCTATCTCAAATTTTTTGATGAGTTTTTTATTGATTTTACGATATACCATTGATAAAAATATAGTTAAAGTACAATTTTGTATACTAAATTAAAAAGAAACGAATTGTTTTTTATCTTATTATCAGGCAAAAACAAGTTTTGTAAGTGTTTTTTTATAGAAAATGTATCTTAGGTAAGAAGATTCTTATAAAAGTGTTTGCGAATGTTTTTTATTGTGGTTGTCTAAGCATAATTTTTATCTGATTTACTTAGTTATCGTTGATTAAGAGAGGGTTACTATTTTGTCCTTTTGTAGTATAGTTAAAAAAAAGCGGGAATATTCCCATTTCCCGCTTCGTTGACAACTTAATCACCCCAAATTAAGTAGTTAGAAAGACTAACTGGGAGTAAAATTAAATGTATCACTATCTTTGTCAAATACGTAAAAACCCTTGTTTTGAAATTTTTATCGAGGATAAAAAAAATAATAGGGTTACCCATATAAGTCTCAAATTATTGTAAATGAGTATGTTATTTTGTAAATTGTATGTAAATACACAAAAGATGAAGATATTAAAATCACTTGACAGGCAGGTGTTTACAGATC